>DASUCN010000037.1:0-17910 GCA_036276015.1 Gaiellaceae bacterium
GAAGATCGCCGCGTGCCGCTCGGTCGCGTACTCGCGGGCGGTCGCGCGGATGTCCTCCGCCGGGACGCCCGTCATCGTCTCCGCGTCTTCCGGCGAGTAGCGCATGACGACCTCGCGGACGGCGTCGAAGTCGTCGGTGTAAGCGCGGATGTAGTCCTCGTCCTGCAGGCCCTCGCTGAGGATCGTGTGCATCATCGCGTTGAGCAGCCACACGTCCGTGCCCGGGCGGAGCTGGAGGTGGCGCTTGGCGATCTTGGTCAGCCAGATCTTGCGCGGGTCGGCGACGACGAGCGTGCCGCCGTTCCGCACCGCCTTCTTGATCCGCAGCGCGAGCACCGGATGCGCCTCGGTCGTGTTCGAGCCGATCACGAAGACGAAGCGCGCGTTCTCGATCTCCGGGATCGAGTTGCTACTTGCTCCTCTGCCCAACGACCTGACCAGGCCGTAAAGAGTCGGAGCGTGTCAGGTCGATTCGCACGAATGGACGGAATTCGTTCCGACCGCGGTGCGTGCGAGCTTCTGGATGAGGTAGTTCTCCTCGTTCGTCAGACGGGCCGACGAGAGGAAGCCGATCGATTGCGGGCCGTGCTCGGCGATCACCGTCTGCAGGCCGGTCGCCGCGGTCTGGATCGCGTGCTCCCACGTCGTCGGGTGGAGCTCGCCGTCCTCGCCGCGAACGAGCGGCTGCGTGAGGCGATCCGGGTGGTGGACGAAGTTGAACGCGAAGCGACCCTTGACGCAGAGGTTGCCCTCGTTCGGGAGGTACTCGCTCTTCGACGTCACCTTGACGATGTGCCTCGTCTGCGGGTCGAGGTTGAGGTCGATCTGGCAGCCGACTCCGCAGAAGGTGCAGGTCGTGCGCACCTGCTCGAGCTGGTGCTCGGGACGTGACGTGCCCTCCTCGAACTTCTCGTAGATCGCGCCCGTCGGGCACACCGAGAGGCAACCGCCGCACAGCTCGCATTCCGTGTCGAGCCAGGAGAGCTCCCACGTGGGGACGATCCGCGCGTGGCCGCCACGCCCTTCCAGGGAGAGCGCCGAGCACTGCATGACCTCCTGCGTGTAGCGCACGCAGCGCGCGCACAGGATGCACGCGTCGGGGTCGTAGCCCATGAGCCGGTTGCGGTCGTCGTATTCCTTGCGCTTCGCGTCGGGGAGCGTGAGCGGGGCGTCCGCGTTCAGCTCGTTCGCGAGATCGACGAGCTCGTTCGGCCGGCCGCCGGGTGAGGCGTTCAGGTGCTCCGAGAGGAGCATCTCGGTGAGCGTCCGCTGGAACTCCGTGATCGGGCCGTTCGTCGAGACGACCATCCCTTCCGCGACACGGGTGGCGCAGGCCGGCATCGGCCGCGGTGCGCCTTCGACGTCGACGACGCACATGCGGCAGCCGCCGTACGGGTCGAGCTTGTCGTCGTGGCAGAGGGTCGGGATGAAGGTGCCGTGCCGGGCGGCGGCGTGGACGAGCAGTTCGCCTTCGGGCGCGCTGACCGACCGGCCGTCGAGCGTGAACTCGACCATGGGGGTCACTGTAGCCGGGCCTCGATCACGAGGTGGCCGGTTGCCGTCGGGTGCACCGCGTCCAATGCCAGGCCGGCTCGGTCGAGTAGCGCGGCGTACTCCTCGACTGTCCTCTCACGCCCTCCCGGCATCACGAGCATGTTCAGATCCGAGAGCTTCGCCGCCGGGTTCGCGTTCGGCGGCCCGAGATCGCGCTCGACGAGAAGCAACACCGCTCGCGGACCCATCGCCTCGCGACAGGCGCCGAGGATCGCGACGGACTCCTCGTCTTCCCAGTCGTGGATGATCGACTTCAGGACGTACGCGTCGCCACCCTCGGGCACCGACTCGAAGAAGCTGCCCGCGACGATCTCGCAGCGATCGGCGACTCCGGCCGCCTGCAGCACCGGTTCGGCGCCCGCAACGACGTGCTGCTGGTCGAAGAGGACACCGCGGAGCTGCGGATGTGCGGCGAGAATCCCGCCGAGCAGCGCCCCGTTGCCACCGGCGACGTCGACGACCTTCTCGAACCGTCCGAAGTCGTACGCGGCCAGGATCGCGGCATTCCCCGCCGCCGTGAGGGAGGTCATCGCCTCGTCGAAGATCACGCTCTCTTCCGGATGGTCGGCGCGCCACTCCCAGACGTCGGCGCCGTGGAGCATCCGGAACGAGTTCGTGCCTTCGCGGACGGCGGCCGCGAGGTTTCCCCACGAACGCCAGAGGTAGTCACGGCCGGTGAGCCTCACCCAGCCGTGCAGAGAGCCCGGCACGTCACTGCGCAACGGCCGTCCGAGCTCGGTCAGCGAGAAGCGCCGTCCGTCCGTCTCGTGGAGAACGCCCAGGCTCGCCAGGGCTCGCAGGAGTCGATACAGAGCCGACGCATCGGCACCGCTCGCTGCGGCGAGGTCGTCGACACCTCGCTCTGCGTCGGCGAGGAGATCGGGGATGCCGAGCTCGACGGCCGCGTAGATCGTCTGCGTCACCCGGAATCCGTCGATGAGCCGTGCGAGCTCGGCGCTCACGTCATGGGCTCCGCTGCCGGGAAGGCGATCCGGTCGCCGTCGCCGATCTCTCGCTGCACCTTCGCAGGAACGCCGAGCGCGACGACGCCGGCAGGCAGGTCGCGGGTCACGACTGCGCCCGCGCCCACGACGGTGTCGTCGCCGATGGTGACGCCCGGGCAGACGACGGCCGCGCTGCCGAGCCAGACGTTGTCGCCGATCGTTATCGGCTCGGCCGACTCCCAGCCGAGTCGCCGAGGCTCGGGGTCGACGGGATGCGTTGCGGTGACGATGTGGACGCCGGTTGCGATCTGGCAGTTCGCCCCGATGCGGATCGGAGCAACGTCGAGCATGACGCACCCGAAGTTGACGAACGTCCCCGCGCCGACGGAGATGTGTGACCCGTAGTCGCAGTAGAACGGAGGCCGGATCGTGACGTCGTCGCCGACTGCGGCGAGCAGCTCACGCAGGAGTCGCTCCCGGAGCTCGTCCTCCGTGTGCCGGGTCGCGTTGTACCGCTCGAGCAGGTCGGCCGCGCGTGCCTGATCCCGTGCGATCTCGTCTCCGACGGCGAGGTAGAGCTCGCCGCGCAGCATGCGCGCTTTCATCTCGGAGGCGGAGATCCGCTCGTCCGTCACGCGCCGAGCGGTGCGAAGAGCTCGGGCCAGTGCGTCATCGCGTTTCGCACGGGGAACGGCGATGCCTGGCCCAGCCCGCAGATCGACGTCTTCTCCATCGCGAGCAGCCACTCGTCGACCTTCTCACGGGACATCGGCGCTCTCCCGTGCTCGAGCTCCTCCGCGACGTGGTGGAGCGCGCGGTTCCCGATGCGGCACGGCGTGCACTTCTGGCACGACTCCTCCGCGAAGAAGCGCATCGTCTCGGCGAGGAGGCGGAGCGGCGAGTACGAGGTCGGGAAGACCTGTACCGCAGCCGACCCCGGCCCGGCGCCGTACTCGCGAAGCCCGTCGCGTGTGAGCGGCGCGTCGAGGGCACTCGGCGGGAGGATGCCGCTGGCCGCGCCGCCGGGCACGACGGCACCGACCTCGTCCGTGAACCCTCCCGCGTACTCGTCGACGAGCTCGCGTGTCGTGGCGCCGTTCGGCGCCTCGTAGCAACCCGGCTTCGCAACCGCTCCCGTGACGGACCAGAGGCGCGTGCCCTTCGCGTCGCGCATCCCGAGCGCGCTCCACCAGTCGCCGCCGCTGCGGAGGATCGCCGGGATGTGGGCGAGGGTCTCGACGTTCTGGATGAGCGTCGGCCGTCCGAGGTAGCCGACCTCGCTCGGGAACGGCGGCTTGAGCCTGGGCATCGCCCGGCGTCCCTCCATCGACTCGAGCATCGCGGTCTCTTCGCCGGCGATGTAGGCGCCGGCCCCGACGACGAGCTCGAGCGAGAGACCGTCGAGGAGGCCTGCGGCGCGGAACTCTCCGATGGCCTGCAGCAGCCTGTCGCGAGCAGTTGCGTACTCCTCGCGAAGGTAGACGTAACCCTCGGCTGCGCCGAGCACCCGCATCGCGAGCACCGTCGCCTCGACCATGAGGTGCGGGCGAAGCTCCATGACGTACCGGTCCTTGATCGTGCCGGGCTCGCCTTCGTCGGCGTTGACGACGACCGACCGTGGGCCGGGCTCCCGTGCGACCGCCTCCCACTTGAGCCCCGTCGGGAAGCCCGCGCCCCCGTAGCCCGTCAGACCCGACGCCTTGAGCTCCTCGACGATCCGCTCGAGCGACGGAAGCTCGCGCAGCAGGGAGAGTCCTCCGCGCGCCTCGTACTCGGCGAGGGTGGCATCCGTGCGCCCGAGTCCGACCGACGGTCCGTCGTTCGTCGAGTGCGTCACCGGGGGGACGATCTCGTCGCCGCGCGTGTACACGGGCGCGAGGTCGCAGTGGCCGAGGCACGCCACTTCGATCGCGCCCGGCATCGAGGCGAGCAGCTCGCGGGCGCCGTAGCAGTCGCAGACGGGCCCGGTGCACACGCGCACGGCGTCAGCGGGCACCTGCAGGAACGAGTAGAAGGAGACGACCTCGTGCACTTCGCCGCGCCGGATGTTCATGTGGTCGGCAAGGGCGTCGGACAGCTCCATCGTGATCGGGCCGACCTCGCGACGGACGCGACCGAGGTTGTCGAGGAGGCGCGTGCGCTCGCGCGGGAGCTCGGAAAAGAGCGATGCGAGCCGGAGCACGTCCACCGCAGCGAGTCTATTCCGGGGAGGGTGGCTTCCGGAGCGCCTTCGTCCGCCCCCGCCGGCGCTTGCTCTCGTGACGGCGCTCACGTGCCGCTGCGGTCGGTTTCGTCGGCACCCGCCGGCGAGGCACGGCGAGCGCGGTGCGCAGCTTCTCGACGAGGCGCTCGACCGCGAGCTCGCGATTCCGCGACTGGCTTCGCTCGTCCTGGGCGACGGCGCGCAGCGCCGGTCCGACGCGCGCGACGACACGTCGCTTCTGCGCGTCCGTGAGCGTTGCGGATGCCTCGACGTCGAACATCGCCTCGACCCTCGTCGAGGACTTCTGCGCGTGCTGACCGCCCGGCCCGCTGGAGCGCGAGACGCGAAGCTCGATCTCCGAGAGTGGCAACAGGACCGAGCGTGAGACGCGAATAGACTCACGCTCCATGGCGTGCATTCTGCTCGACGTCGACGGCGTGCTGCATGTCTCCGGCGAGCCGATTCCCGGCGCCGCCGACGCGATCTCCGAGCTCCGTCGCGCGGGTCACGCGTTGCGGTACGTCACGAACAACTCGACGCGGCCGCGCTCGCGTCTCGTCGCCGAGCTGCACGAGATGGGCTTCACCCTCGACGACGACGAGTTGCAGACGACGGCGGGCGCGGCTGTCCGAGAGCTGGCCGGCAAGCGGGTGCTCGCGCTCGTGATGCCGTCGATCGTCCCCGATCTGGACGGCCTCGAGCTCGTCGGCGACCACGCGGACGTCGTCCTCGTCGGCGGGTGCGACGAGACGCTCGAGCCGAACCAGGTCTTCAGCTACATGAACCTCGGGCGCGCGTTCGACGAGATCCAGATGGGCGCGCAGCTGTACTGCCTGCACAAGAACAAGTGGTGGCAGACGAGCCGCGGGCCGATGCTCGACTCGGGCGCGTTCGTCGCGGGGCTCGAGTACGCGACCGGAGTCGATGCGACCGTGCTCGGCAAGCCGAGCCCCTCGTACTTCGCCGCCGCGCTCGATGCGCTCGCGGCGGAGCCGGAGCTCACGTGGCTCGTCACCGACGACGTCGAGTCCGACGTCCGCGGTGCGCGTCTCTTCGGGATGAAGACGGCGCTCGTTCGAACGGGCAAGTTCCGGCCGGAGGCGCTCGAGCTCGCGGACACGACACCGGACATCGTCGTCTCGTCGCTCGGCCACTTCCCGGCGCTCCTCGAGGACGACCTCACCGGCGGTTGGGCCCCTTGAAGAACGCTCGCCTTCAGCTCGCGTTCGTGGGGGAAACCATGTTTCCCCCACGTGCCCCCTTCTTCTCGACTTCGTGGGGAACCTCCCGGTTCCCCACACCCCTCCCCCTTCATCGTCCAGACGCGTCTGGACGATGAAGGTCGGCGTCGACATCATCGAGATCGAGCGCATCGAGCGCGCGCTCGAGCGCCCCGGATTCCGCGAGCGCTGCTTCACCGAGGCCGAGCGCGCCTACTGTGACTCCCGAGCGCGGCCGGCGCAGAGCTACGCCGGGCGGTTCGCGGGGAAGGAGGCGGTCGGCAAGGCGCTGGGGTGCGGGGTTCGCTTCACGTGGAAGGAGATCGAGATCGTCGGCCGTCCGAAGCCCGGAGTGCGCCTGTTCGGCCGCACGGCCGCGTTCGCCGAGCGCGTCCAGGCGGGGCCGATCGACCTCTCGATGACGCACTCGCGCGAGATCGCCGCGGCGATCGCGGTCGTGAGCCCGCGCGTCGATGGCTGAGCCGTACGAGCCTCTCTACACCGCGGCCGAGATGCGGGCGGCCGAGGAGCGGTACCCGGACTACCCGGCGTCGATCCCGGAGCTCATGGAGCGCGCGGGTTCCGCGGTCGCGCGCGAGGCGATGCTCGCGTTCCCCGCGGCGAGGAGCTTCGCGTGCGTGTGCGGCGGCGGCTCGAACGGCGGCGACGGGCGGGTCGCGGCACGCGTTCTCCGCGAGACCGGACACGTCGCCGACGAGACGACGGAGCTCGACGGCTACGACGTCGTCGTCGACGCGCTGTTCGGCACGGGCTTCCGTGGCGAGCCGCGACCGGAGGCCGCCGAGCTCATCGCCCGTATGAACGCCGCCGCGGCGCCGGTCGTCGCCGTGGACGTGCCCTCCGGCGTCGATGCGTCCACCGGTGAGATCGCCGCGACTGCCGTCGAGGCGGAGCTCACGGTGACGTTCCATGCGCCGAAGGTCGGCCTCCTCGTCGCACCCGGACGCTTCCACGCCGGTCGCGTGACGGTCGCCGACCTCGGTCTCGAGGATGGACCGACGGAGGCCCGTCGCGCGACGCCCGCTCTTCTCGGCGCGATCCCGCGCCGCGGCGCGCGCGACACGAAGTACAGCTCGGGGTCGCTGCTCGTCGTGGGCGGCCAGCCCGGGATGACCGGCGCCGCGTGTCTGACCGCGATGGCGGCGCTTCGAGCCGACGCCGGGTACGTGACGCTCGCCGTGCCGGAGGGCGCGCTCCCGGCGGCCGAGATCCTCGCACTCGAGCCCGTGAAGGTCGGCTGGCCGGACGCGGACGCGCTGGAGGTGCTCACCGGCGCGACCGAGCGCGCCGGCGCAATCGCGCTCGGCCCCGGGCTCGGCCGCGGCGCGGGGCGCCGTGAGCTCGTGCGCGAGCTCCTCGCGCGCGTCGAGCTGCCTGCGGTCGTCGACGCCGACGCGCTGTTCGAGCTGGAGCCCGTCGAGCGCAGTGCCCCGACCGTCCTCACGCCGCACGCCGGCGAGCTCGCGCGGCTGCTCGGAAACGACGCCGCCTGGGTCGGCGCGCACCGCCTCGCTGCTGCGCGTGAGGCTGCGACGCGCTTCAACGCCGTCGTGCTGCTCAAGGGTCCGGACACGATCGTCGCCTCGCCCGACGGGACCGCTGTCGTCTGCGACCTCGGCCCGCCCGCGCTCGCCACCGCGGGAACGGGAGACGTCCTGACGGGCGTGATCGGGTCGTTTCTCGCCAAGGGCGTCGATCCGATGACCGCCGCGGCGGCTGCCGCGGTGGCGCACGCGATCGCCGCGCGAGAGTCCGGTCGAGGCGCCGGGCTCGTGGCCAGCGACCTGCTCGACGCGCTTCCGCTCGCTCTCGCTGGCTAGTCGCTGATCACGCCACGCTTACCCCTATCGATCTACCCCGTCCGGGGGAGATCCCCCGCTCCCCCCTCGGCCGACGCACGTCGCGCATCGCCTGCTGTGGCGAGTCCTCGACCTGAGAAGGAGCACTGCATGTCCCAGAACCGCAAGCGGCGCCCGCGGAGCGTCGCGATCATCCTTGCAGCCGCCGTCGCAATGGCGTTCGCGGCGTACGCGTTCACCGCCTCGAACACCGTCCCGGCGAGCAGCGCAGGCGACGGTTCCGGCACGATCAGCGGGTACACGATCACCAACGTCGCGTACCAGCTCGAGGCCGCCAATCCGGCCAACATCGACTCCGTGACGTTCACCACCAGCGCTGCTGCGGGAACCGTCAGGGCGAAGGTCGTCTCGGGCAGCACGACCTACACGAGCTGCTCGGGCGGTCCCACGAACTGGACCTGCGACTTCTCGACCAACCCGACGGTCGTCTCGGCGGATCAGCTCCGCGTGATCGCGGTTCAGTAGTGCTCTGAGGGGGCCGGGCGGGCCTGCGGCTCCGCCCGGCCCCTCGACGAGGACCTATGTGATGCGCCGTACCGCACCTCGGATCGCTCTTCTTGCGCTCGCAGCCGCTGCGCTCGCCGCGGCCTGGGCGCTCTTCGCGCCGCCGCAGCTCGGCGGCTCGACGCGCTACGTCATCCTCGACGGCACGAGCATGGAGCCGTCGCTGAGCGCCGGCGACCTGGCGATCATCCGCACGAGCCGAGACGTCGAGTCCGGGGACGTCGTCCTCTACGAGCACCCGAGGCTCGAGGTCGGCGTGCTCCACAGGATCGTGCGCCAGTCGGGCGGGCGGTTCGTGCTGAAAGGCGACAACAACGACTTCCTCGACGACGCACGACCGAGGGACGCCGACGTACAGGGTGAGCTGTGGTTCGCGGTTCCGCGGCTCGGCTCGGCCCTCACCTGGATCCGCGAGCCGACGCATGCTGCGTTGATCGTCTTCGTGCTGGCATTCGTCGCGCTCGGTGGCGTCGCCGCCTTCTCGAGCCGACGTCGGCCCAACGGCTCGCTCGGCACCGCTCCCGAAGTGGCACAACCCGTGCTCGCCGTCGCGCTCGGCGCCGTCGTCGCTTTCGGACTGCTTGTGGCCGTCTCGTTCTCCAGAGCGCCCACGGCACTGACCGAGATGTCCGAGGCGTATGCGCACACGGGGACGTTCAGGTACGGCGCAACCGTCGAGGAGAGCGACGTGTATCCGGACGGCGTCGTCGACACCGGCGAGCCGGCGTTCCTCCAGCTCGTGTCCACGCTCGACGTCGGATTCACGTACCGGCTCGACGCCCGTGACGCGGAGGATGTGCGCGGGACGGCTGCGCTGACGGCGTTGCTCTCGGACGGCACGGGCTGGATGCGGACACTTCCGGTCGGCGAGCCGGTCTCGTTCGTGGGAGCGACGGCAGACCTCACGGGTCGTCTCGATCTCGACGAGCTTGTCCGCATCGTCGAGGAGCTGAAGACGCTGACGGGCTCCGGGACGAGCACGTTTGCCGTCACGGTCTCGGCGGACATGGACGTCCGCGGCCGGATCGGCGACGAGCGCGTCAGCCCCGGGTTCGAACCGAAGTTCCAGCTCACGCTGGACCCGGTGAGTCTCCGTCCGGAGACCACGGGGGGCGATCCCGCGCAGTTCACCGTGCGCCGTGCCGAGGCGCTCGCGGTCCCACAGCCCGCGACTCTCGCCCTCGGAGGGCTCCGGCTCTCCGTCGCCGATGCGCGCCGGTTTGCGCTGCTCGGTCTCGTCCTCGCCGTCGTCGCTGCCCTTCTCGCAGGTGCCTCGATGCGCCGGCGAGGCGAGGACGCAGCGCCCGCTCGGATCGCGTCGCGGCTCGGCGACCGGCTCGTCACGCTCTCGCGTCCGCCGAGCTCGGACGACGGCCGGGTCACACAGCTCGAGGACGCGACCAGCCTCGTCCAGGTCGCCGAGCACTACGACCGAGTCGTTCTCCACTGGCGAGAGGGCGAGGCCGACGTGTACGAGGTCGGCGACGGGACGAGCACCTTCCGGCTACGCGTCGGCGCGGTCGGCTCGGCTCCACGTCCACGTCCCGTGCCCGACGAGGACACCCTCGTTCTGCCACGACGTGCAGTCGGCTGATGTTGCGCCTCGCCAGAGCCGCTCTTGGCATCGTCGGGGGGCTCCTCGTCATGGGAGTCGCCCTCACGGCGACGAACGTCGTGCCGGCGAGCCTCGCCGGATCGAGCGACGTGGGCGCCGCGACGGCGAACCAGCTGAAGCCGTCGGCGTGCGCGGCGTTGAATCTCACGACCATCCGAGTCGGGTCGGGGACGATCACCGGCACGAGCGCCGCCGAGCTCATCCTCGGCAGTGCGGGCGTCGACACGATGCGCGGACAGGGCGGCAACGACTGCATCGTCGGCGGGGCCGGGAACGACTCGCTGCTGGGCGACTCGGGGACGGATGTGTGCATCGGCGGAGCCGGCACCGATACGTTCAGCTCCAGCTGCGAGACACGGATTCAGTAGCGGTCCCGTTTCCGTAGAGAATGGCTGCGTGGAGCGCTCGTGCTTCACCCTCGACCTCGGCGCCGTCCGGCGCAACGCAGCGACCCTCGTGCGAGCCGCCGAGGGCGCCGAGGTGTGGGCAGTCGTCAAGGCCGAGGGCTACGGCCACGGCGCGGTCGACGTCTCGAAGGCCGCGCTGGAGGCGGGTGCGACCGCTCTCTGTGTCGCGACCCTGCCCGAGGCTCTGCACCTACGTGCCGCCCTGCGAAACGCGCGCATCATCGTCATGGGGCCTGTCTCGGACCGCGAGATCGGAGAGGCGCGGGCCGCACGGCTCGAGCTCGTCGTCGCGGACGACCGCATTCCCGAAGGCCTGCGCATCCACCTGAAGCTCGACACGGGGATGGGCCGATGGGGGCTGGCCGAGCTGTCGTCGCCCACCCGAGACGTCGTGGGCGTGATGAGCCATCTCGCCTCGGCCGAGTCCGATCCCGCCTTCACGCAGCTTCAGGTCGAGCGCTTCCGCGAGGCGACCGCGGGCCTCACGAACCTCACGCGACACCTCGCGAACAGTGCGGCGACGCTGCGCTACGCCGAGACGCGCTTCGACGCGGTGCGCTGCGGGATCGCCCTCTACGGCATCTCGCCGTTCGGTGGCGATCCTGCGGACGACGGACTCGAGCCGGCGCTCCGCTGGGAGTCGTTCGTGGATCTCTCGAAACAGCTCGCGCCGGGCGAGAGTACCGGGTACGGAAGGCGCTTCGTCGCCGACCGTGCGACCTGGATCGGCATCGTGCCTGTCGGGTACGCGGACGGCTTCCGCCGCGACATGACCGGGACGGAGGTGCTCGTGGACGGAGTGCGGCGCCGCGTCGTCGGGACGATCTCGATGGACGCGTTCGCGGTCGTGCTCGACGGACCGGTCGCGGCAGGCACGCCGGTCACGCTCCTCGGAAACGGCGTGCGCATCGAGGAGCACGCGCGCGTGGCCGAGACGATCGCGTACGAGATCGCCGTGGGGTTGAACACGCGCTCGGGGCGGGCACGACGGGTCGCCGTCGATGGATGAGCGTCTTCGCGAGGTCCTGGGCGAGGAGGACGCCTGGGTCGTGGGTGGCGCTGTGCGCGACGAGCTCCTCCTGCGCCCCGTCCTCGACCTCGACGTCGCGTGTGCGGAGCCGCGTGACGCCGCGCACAGGTTCGCCGCACGATTCGGCGGATCGGTCTTTCCGCTCTCCGAGCGCCACGGTGCCTGGCGCGTCGTCGTGGGCGGGATCGACGAGACGGTCGACTTCACGCCCGTGGGGGACGGCATCGACGCCGACCTCGCGTCGCGCGACTTCACGTTCAACGCCATCGCCGTGCACGTACAGACGGGAGAGACGCACGACCCGCACGACGGGCGCGCCGATCTCGAGGCGGGCATCGTTCGCGCGGTGTCCGAGGCGATCTTCGTCGCCGATCCGCTCCGACTCCTCCGGGCAGTCCGGTTCGAGGACGACCTCGGATTCCGGATGGACGAGCGCACAGAGGCGCTCCTTCGTGCGTCAGTCGCGCTCGTGACACAGCCGGCGGGAGAGCGGACGCTTTCGGAGCTCGAGCGCCTCTCCCCGGCCGGCTATCGGCGCCTCGACGAGGTCGGCCTGCTCGCCCCTCTCGGGGGGCGCCTCGACGAACGACTGGGCGCACTCGACGATCAGGACTTCCGGCTCGTGGTCGTCTTCGGCGAGGGACTCGCGCGCTTTCCGATCTCGAACGAGCTCAAGCGCTACTCGTCGGCGCTGCGCCGCGCACGCCGCCCGCCCGATCCCTCGCCGCGCTCGATTCACCGCTTCCGCAAGGACACGGAGCCGTGGGCGCTCGACGCGCTCGCGTTCGTCGGCGCGCCGGAGCTCGTCGGTGTGGTCGAGGCGGCGCGCCGCGCCGACCCGTCCGAACCGCTCGTTCGCGGAGACGAGCTGGGACTCGAGCCCGGGCCGGCGATCGGACGTATCCTCGACGTCATCGACGAGGAGCGGGCAGCGGGGACGATCTCGACGCGCGAGGAGGCGCTCGCGCTCGCGCGCGGATTGGCCTCCACGGAGGAGGGCATATGAGCGTGGAGCTCCGGCTGGCGCTCCAGGAGCAGCGGAGCGCCGACGTCGCCGAACGTGTGCGGCGGTTGCTGGGGCCGTTCACCGGCACCGAGGAGGCTCTCGACGCCGGATGCGGGACGGGCTCGGTCGCGTTCGCCCTGGCCCCGCACGTTGCGGAGGTGGTCGGGGTCGACACCCGCGCGGAGTACCTCGACGCCGCGCGCGCTTCGGCTCCGGCGAACGTCCGCTTCGAGGAGGCCGACGTCATGGCGCTTCCCTTCGGGTACGCGGAGTTCGATCTCGTTTGCTGCCTTCGCGTTCTCCATCACGTGCGGCGACCGGAGCTTGCTGTCTCGGAGCTCGCGCGCGTGGCGAGGCCCGGCGGCAAGATCTTCATCGCCGACCAGCTCGGCTCGATCGATCCGCTGCTGAGCCTCGAGATGGATCGCTTCGAGCGGCTCCGAGACGCGACGCATCAGCGACTCCTGCCCGACGCCGACATCCGCGGCTACCTCGATGCGAACGATCTCGTGCTCCTCTCGTCCGAGGTCACCCGCGAGAAGGTCGACCTCGAGGAGCGCCTGACCCTCGCGGGGCTCGACGAGGACGAGCGAGCGCGGATCCGCGGGTCTGCGCCCGCGACGCCCTACGAGATCGAGGTCGGCTGGTACGTGTCTCGCAAGCCTGCGGTATAGGCCGGTCGCGGCTACTCGTTGCGGTGCTGCCCGGCGCGGCTCGTGACGAGCCGCGAGAAGAGCCCGGGCACGAGGGCCTGCCCGACCGTGGCGATCCGGTACGGGAACCACGGCACGGTGACTTCGCTCTTGCCCCTGTCGACCGCGTTCGCGACCGCCTTCGCGACGTCCTCCGCCTCGATGACGAAACGTCGCATGAGCGGGCTGCGCAGCTTCGAGCGCTGCGGGAAGCCTGCAGTCTCGACGAATCCCGGCATGACGGTGTGCACCTGGACTCCGCGAGGCCGCAGCAGCGCCGTGGTCGAGCGCGAGAAGGCGAGCTGGGCGTGCTTCGCCGCCGCATACGCGCCGGCTGGGGCGAACGCCACCGTCCCCGCGACCGAGACGAGGTTCACGACGTGTGCGCCCCTCCCGAGCGCCGGCGCGAACGCGCGCAGGCACCAGACGCCACCGAGGTAGTTCACGGCAGTAACGCGCTCCACGAGCTCGGGATCGACGTCGAGGAAGCTCCCGCGGGCAGGTATCCCGGCGTTGTTCACCAGAAGCCCGATCTCCGGATGTCGCTCGAGGATGCGCGCCGCGACGTCGTCCACCTGCGCGCGGTCGGAGACGTCGCAGACCTCGAACTCACCGCCGATCTCGGCTGCGATCCGCTCGAGCTCCTCGGCCCTGCGGGCCAGGAGCACGCAGTGCCAGCCGCGCCGCGTCAGCTCGCGGGCGATCGCCTCGCCGATTCCCGACGAGGCACCGGTGATCACGGCCACCCGCTCCCCTGACATGGGGTGCGAGCCTAGCGTCAACTAGGATCGCCGGATGGCCGGCAGGTTCGAGGGCAAGCAGGCGCTCGTGCTCGGGGTCGCGAACCAGCGCTCGATCGCATGGGCGATCGCGAAGAGACTCGCCGACGAGGGCGCAACCGTCGCCTTCACCTACCAGGGCGAGCGCATCGAGAAGAACGTCCGCGACCTCGCCTCCTCCATCGACAGTCCGCTCGTGACCGAGTGCGACGTCCGCTCCGACGACGACGTGGCGCGCGTCTTCGGCGAGGTGGCCGACGTCTTCGGCGGCGGGCTCGACGTCCTCGTCCACTCCGTCGCCTTCGCGGCTGCAGAGGATCTCGAAGGTCGCTTCGTCGACACGCCACGCGACCGCTTCTGGATGGCGGTGGACATCAGCGCCTACTCGCTCGTCGCGTGCTCGCGCGCCGCCGAGCCGCTCATGGAGGCGCGTGGCGGCGGCTCCATCGTGACCATGACGTACCTCGGCGGCGAGCGCGCGGTTCCGCACTACAACGTCATGGGCGTCGCGAAGGCGACCCTCGATGCGAGCGTCCGCTACCTCGCGTGGGATCTCGGCTTCAAGAACATCCGCGTCAACGCGATCTCCGCAGGGCCGGTTCGAACGCTCGCGGCGCGCTCGATCGCCGGCTTCACGACCATGCAGGCGATGTTCGAGGAGCGCGCGCCGCTCCACCGGCAGATCGAGTCGGACGACTGCGGCGGCGCAGCCGCGTACCTCCTCTCGGAGGACGCCGCGAACGTGTCCGGCACGACGCTGTATGTCGACGCCGGGTACCACGCGATGGGGATGTAGAGCGGTGGCCGCCGAGGAGCGCCTCCGCGAGCTCGGCATCGAGCTGCCGCCGGTCACACCGCCCGTGGCGAGCTTCGTCAACGCCGTTCGAACCGGCAACCTCGTCTTTCTCTCCGGCGCCGGCCCGGGTGTCGACGGAAAGCTGCCGACGGGCAAGGTCGGCCGCGACGTCACGGCGGAGGAGGCCGCTGTGCACGCGCGGCAGGCGGGCATCAACCTGCTCGCGGTGCTGCGCGGGGAACTCGGCGACCTCGACTCCGTGCGGAGGGTGGTCAAGCTCCTCGGCATGGTCAACGCGGTGCCGGAGTTCACCGAGCACCCGAAGGTGATCAACGGCTGCTCAGATCTCTTCGTCGACGTGTTCGGATCGAGCCACGCCCGCTCGGCGGTCGGCGTCGGCGGCCTGCCCTTTGGCATGACGGTCGAGATCGAGGCGATCGTCGAGGTCGCATGAGAGCTGCGCTCGTCCGCGAGCTCGCTGCCGTTCCGGAGCCGGCCGACGTCGCCGAGCCTGCGGGCGAGACGATCGAGGTGCTCGCGGCGCCCATCAATCCGATCGACCTCGCGGTCTCGCGCGGCATCCTCGCGACGGGTCACCCCGAGCTGCCGTACGTCCCCGGCTGCGAGGCGGTCGGGCGCACCGCCGACGGGCGCGTGGTCTGGATCTCCGGCGGCTCCCTCGGCCGAACCTCGAGCGGCGCGATCGCCGAGCGCGCGTCGATCGGCGACTCACACGCGATCGAGGTGCCCGAGGGCGTCGATCCGGCGCTCGCCGCAGGGCTCGGGATCGCGGGGCTCGCCGGCTGGCTCCCGCTGGCCTGGAGGGCGCCGCTGCGAGGCGGCGAGAACGTGCTCGTCCTCGGCGCGACGGGCTCGGTCGGTCTCGTCGCCGTCCAGACGGCGAAGCTGCTCGGCGCCGGGCGTGTCGTGGCAGTCGGCCGCAGCGCCGAAGGGCTCGAGCGTGCACGGGAACGAGGAGCCGATGCGACCCTCCGCCTCGACGAAGCCGACGACCTCGTCGCCGCCTTCAAGGACGCGTTCGGCGGCGAGGGGCCGAGCTACGTCTTCGATCCGCTCTGGGGCGAGCCTGCTGCCGCGGCGGTGCAGGCTGCAGTCCCACGCGCGACGATCGTCAACCTCGGCCAGTCGGCCGGAGCAACGTCGGAGCTCGCCTCGGCGGCGGTGCGCTTCAAGAGCCTGACCATCTACGGGCACACGAACTTCGCCGTCCCGCCCGACGAGCTGGCTGAGCACTATCGGCGCCTCGTCGGGCACGCGGTCGCGGGCGAGATCCGCCTGGACGTCGAGCGGGTGCCGCTCGAGGCAGTCGCCGACGCCTGGCGCCGCCAGGCGGCAGGTGCGGGGACGAAGCTCGTCGTCGTCCCGTAGCCGTCCGCGCGTTTCGCGTCGACCGCCGCGGGGAATCAGCCGTCATGCGGCGGATCTACTGGCTCCTCGGACTCCTCGCCTGGAAGCTCGGGCGGCGCTATCTCGGCCGCCGGCTCGCGCGGCGCTGACGATCGCGCGGCCTCGATCGCCGCGTCGACGTCCGGCAGCTCTCCGCCGAGCAGCCACGACGCTGCGATCGTCGTGCCGTCGCGGATGAGGAACGCAGAACGCATCGGGACGTCGTGCATGCCGAGCGGCTCGAACGCGACGTCGAATGCACGTGTCGTCTCACCGTTCCAGTCCGAGAGGAGCGGAATGTCGACTCCCAGCGTCTCCGCCCACGCTCGGTGCGACCACGGTGAGTCACGGGAGATCCCGAACGCCCGGATGCCCGCCCCGGCGAGGTCGTCGCTCCTGTCCCGCAGGAGGTGCAGCTCGGCCGTTCAGGTCGGCGACCAGTCGTGGACGTAGAAGCAGAGGAGCGACCAGCCTGCGCCCAGGACCTCACGCAGCGGTCTCGCGTCCTCGCGAATGGCCGTCCACACCTGGACGTCGGGAACATTCGCCCCGGCTTCGAGCATGCACGAACGCTACGCGCTTGACGGGACGCACCGGGTCGGTCAGGCTCCCCGCGCCAATCAGCGATCCGAAGGAGCAGATGTGCACACGACCATGCGCTACTACCAGGGGAACCCCGGCCTTGCCGACGAGCTCGGGGGGCGCGCAGACGAGATCCGCTCCGTGATCGGCGCGGTTCCCGGATTCCAGGCCTACTACGCGGTCAGGCTCGACGACGCCACCGTCACGATCACCGTCTGCGACGACGAGGCCGGCACGGCGGAGTCGACGCGAGTCGCCGCCGACTGGATCCGCGAGAACATGCCGGATCTCGCCGCGAGCCCGCCGATGGTCTCGTCGGGAACGGTGACGCTCAGCGCGTAGCCGCTACGCCACAACGACCGGCACACCTGCCGGGACAGCCTCGGTCGCCTCGGCGATCTCGCGCGCGACCTCGACGATGTCGCGGTTCGCGTTGTAGACCCGGAGCTGCCGGTCGGACGACGAGCCTCGGCCGAGGATCGCGAGCACGCCCTCGAGCTCCCTCTCGGAGCCGAGCTCGCGCGCGTGCGGGCGAAGCTCGTTGACTGCTCGGCGGACGAGGCGCGCGACAGGGATGCGGTTGCGGCTTCCGGTCGCGAGATCCATCACGGGCGCCTCTAGCCCGTAGCGCGCGGCGAGCCATTTGTTCTCGCTCGTGAGGATGCGGTGGTACGAGGGGATCTCCTCGCCGGCCTCGTACTGCTCGCACAGCTGCTTCACGACCGCCTGGCAGTACGCGGCGATCGCGACGGCATCCTCGACGCGAGTGACGGCGTCGCAGATCCGCACCTCGATCGTCCCGAGCCGCGGATGGGGGCGGATGTCCCACCAGATGTGCGTGTAGTCGGCGATGCAGCCCGTCCGCTCGAGCTGCCCGACGACCGACGCGTAGTCCTCGTAGTCGCGGAAGCGCGGGGGCGGCCCCGAGCGGGGGAAGGCCGAGAAGACCATCTGCCGGCTCGAGGCCAGACCCGTCGGCTCGCCGCGCCAGAAGGGCGAGCTCGCCGAGAGCGCAAGGAGGGGCGCGAGGTGGGGAAGCAGCCCGTTCACCACCTGGATCGCCTTGTCGGGGTCGTCGACCGCGACGTGGATGTGCATGCCGAAGATCAGCTCGCGCCGGGCCACGTACTGGAGCTGGTCGACGAGCGCGCGATACCGGTCGCGCGCCGTGATCCGCTGCTTCTCGTAGAGGCTGAACGGGTGCGTGCCGGCCGACGCGAAGCGGAGCCCGCGGCTGCCGGCCATCTCTCCGACGAACGCGCGCAGCTTGCAGAGCTCCTGGTACGCGTCG
>DASUCN010000038.1:0-6166 GCA_036276015.1 Gaiellaceae bacterium
ATCCCCGGCGTCACGAACGAGACCTGGTTCCAGGCGAAGAACGAGGGCACCTACACCGGCCAGTGCGCGGAGCTGTGCGGGCTCGAGCACGCGCAGATGCTCGCCTCGGTCGAGGTCGTGTCGCGCGAGGAGTTCGACGCCTGGCTCGAGGCGCGCCGCACCGCGCAGGACGACGGCTCGGTCGATCTCGGCCGCGAGACGTGGGAAGGCGTGTGTGCGAAGTGCCACGGCCTAAGTGGCGAGGGTGGCATCGCGAGGCGCATAGCCGGTTCGCCGATCCTCTCCGACCCGGCAGCACTCGAAGCGATCGTTCGCAACGGGCGCGTGACCCGCCGGGGCGTCATGCCGGCGGTCGGCTCCGGCTGGACGGACGAGCAGGTCGCGGCGCTCGCCGCCTACCTGAAGGAGAGCCCACCGAGTGGCAGCTAGAGCCGAAGTCCCACCCGCGTGGCAGCGCGGCCGAGTCGCGAGCTGGCTCGTCACGACCGACCACAAGCGAATCGGGATCCTCTACATCGGGACCTCGATCGTCTTCCTCGTCCTCGCCGGGCTCATGGCCCTCCTCATGCGCCTGCAGCTCGCGCAGGCGGACGCAGACATCATCGGCCCTGATCGCTACAACGAGCTCGTCACGATCCACGGGACGTCGATGGTGTTCCTCGTGGGCGTGCCGATCCTCGCCGGCTTCGCGAACTACCTCGTTCCGCTCATGATCGGCGCAGCGGACATGGCGTTCCCACGCCTGAACGCGCTCTCGTACTGGATGTTCCTGCTCGGCGGCGTCGTGCTCATGCTGAGCTTCTTCGCGAAGGGCGGCGCCGCGGACACGGGCTGGACGGCCTACCCACCGCTCTCGATCCAGGCACCGGGGAACGGCCAGGACCTGTGGATCCTGTCGCTCCACATCCTCACGGTCTCGACCGTCGCGGGCGCCGTGAACTTCATCGTGACCATCCACAACATGCGCACCCGCGGGATGACGTGGACGCGCATGCCGCTCTTCGTCTGGTCGGTGCTCCTCTACGGCTGGCTGATCATGGCCGTCATGCCGGTGCTCTCGGCTGCGCTGACGATGCTCCTCCTCGACCGCGGCGTCTCGGTCGGACCCTGGGACGCGCAGACGAACTTCTTCAACCCGGAAGACGGCGGCTCGGCGGTGCTCTACCAGCACGCGTTCTGGTTCTTCGGGCATCCCGAGGTCTACATCATCGTCCTGCCCGCCTTCGGGATCATCTCCGAGGTGCTGCCGGTCTTCGCGCGCAAGCCGGTGTTCGGCTACAAGGCGATCGTCGCGTCGACCGTCGCGATCGGGTTCTTCTCGATGCTCGTGTGGGCGCACCACCTGTTCACCGTCGGGATGCCGATCCCGCTGCAGGCGTGGTTCATGATCGCCTCGATGATCATCGCCGTCCCGACGGGGATGAAGATCTTCAATTGGCTCGCGACGCTGTGGCGCGGGAACCTCAGCTTCGACACGCCCATGCTCTTCGCGCTCGGCTTCCTGTCGCTCTTCGTCATCGGGGGTCTGACGGGGATCTACCTCGCGGCGTTCCCGATCGACTGGCAGGTGCACGACTCGTACTTCGTCGTCGCGCACTTCCACTACACGCTGCTCGGCGGCGTCGTCTTCGCGATCTTCGCTGGGCTCTTCTACTGGTGGCCGAAGATGTTCGGCCGCAAGCTGAACGAGAAGCTCGGGAAGTGGCAGTTCTGGATCCTCTTCGTCGGCTTCAACCTCGCGTTCATGCCGCAGCACTTCGCGGGGCTCGAGGGAATGCCACGCCGGATCTACACGTACGCGGACGAGAGCTGGGAGGGCTACAACCTCGCCTCGACGATCGGCTCGTACATCATGGGCGTGGCGATCCTGCTCTTCGCGATCAACGTGCTGAAGACTCGCTCGAGCGGCGAGCGCGTCGGCAACGACCCGTGGCAGGCGGACACGCTCGAGTGGTACACGACCTCTCCCCCGCCGCCGCACAACTTCGACGAGGTGCCGTACGTGACGAGCGCCCGTCCGCTCTACGACCTGAGGAGGCGGCTGCGTGAGCAACGTGGCGAGCGCGAGCCTGCCTGACGAGACGCGGCTGACGCCGGGCGTGCTCTTCCGCGTATCGGCGTTCGCGAGCGCGGTCGTCGTCGGTCTCGTCGTGGTGAGCGCGGTGCTCGAGCTCGGTGCGACCCACTGGGGAATCGCGCTCGTCGCGCTGCCGCTGCTCGTGGCAAACGTCGTACTCGCGCGCATCGCGTACCCAGGCTTCGTGCCCCGGACTCTCGCCGCGCTCGCGTCCTTCCTCGTCGCGATCGCACTCGGTGGGCTGGTCGCCTGGAGCGGCCAGGCGACGTGGGCGGCAGCGCTGCACGTCGGCGCTGCCGGAGTCGCGCTCGCGTTCGCGCTCGTCGTCGCCGCGACGGCGCTGCGCGGCGAGGCGGGCCCGCTCGCCTCCGCGCGCGACTACCTGATCCTGACGAAGCCGCGGATCATGACGCTGCTCCTACTCACGGGCGCCGCGGGGATGTTCGTCGGCGCGCAGGGGGTTCCGCCGCTCGACCTCTTCGTGGTCACGATGCTCGGCCTCGCGCTCGCCTGCGGTGGCGCGTCGGCACTCAACCACGTGCTCGACCGCGACATCGACAAGCTGATGGGGTCGCGCACGGAGAAGCGTCCGGTCGCGACGGGCCGCGTGTCGCCGGAGCAGGCGCTCGAGTTCGGGATCCTGCTCTCGGCGGTCTCGTTCGCGCTGCTCGCGTCGGCGGTGAACGTGCTGACCGCGGTGCTCGCGCTCGTCGGCAACCTCTTCTACGTCCTCGTCTACACACGGTGGCTCAAGCGCTCGACGCCCCAGAACATCGTCATCGGCGGCGCCGCAGGTGCGGTTCCGCCGCTCGTCGGCTACGCGGCCGCGACAGGCTCCCTCGCACTTCCCGCGCTCTGGCTCTTCCTCATCGTCTTCCTGTGGACGCCGCCGCACTTCTGGGCGCTCGCGCTGATGATCAAGAACGCGTACGCGAGCGCGGGCATCCCGATGCTCCCCGTCGTCCGCGGCGACCGCGAGACCGCACGGCAGATCGTCCTCTACTCGCTTGCGATGGTCGCCTTCACGGTGGTCGTGGGCGTCTGGCTGGGGCCGCTGTACACGGCGGCAGCCGTCGTGCTGGGAGCGATCTTCGTGGCGCTCGCGGTGCTCCTGCGGCGCGATCTCTCGCGCGCCCGGGCGCAGGTGCTCTTCCACTACTCACTCCTCTATCTCGCGCTGCTGTTCACGGCTGCGGCGCTCGACCCGGTGCTGATGTGATGGCGCTCGCCTGATGGATCCAGAGCTCGCACGCAAGAACCTCCGCTTCGGCTGGGCGCTGTTCCTGCTCTTCTGGCTGCTCTTCGCGGGAACGTTCGTCGTGGCGACCCTGTACCTGCAGCTGGATTGAGTTCTTCGCAGATCGGATCCCGCGAGCGGAATCCGATCGCGACAGTCAACGACGCTCGCGCGCAAAGTCGCCTGTCGGCGGCCAAGCGCTCTCCGTCGACCGCGGCTCAAGTCGGCGCCAGCCTCTGCCGACATCGGAAGCGATGCGTGCGGCCCGCTACTGCCTCTGTGCACTCGCACTCCTCAGCGTGCTCATCGCGACGTCCGCGGCAGCGGCACCGCCGGGGACGCCGACGGGGTTGCGCGGGTTCGATCTGCGACCGAACGAGCCGCCGACGCGTACCTTCTCCCGAACGCCCGCCTTCGCCTGGAACCCGGTTCGTGGAGCGGCCTGCTACGAGTTCGAGCTCGCGACGAGCCAGACGTTCAGCGGCAGCTCGATCGTCTGGTCGAACGTCTCGACCGACGCCAAGTCGGGTAAGCACTGCCGCCCGGTCAAGGTGAGCTTCCCCAAGGTGAAGGAGCCCGGCACCGGGGGCTCGACCACCAGCGGACCTGAGCTCGTGCGCGAGACGATCGCGCCGATCCGCATCCCGGCGGTCTCCGTCAACCTCACGCTGCCCTGGTTCACCGGCAAGCTCGGCTATGCGCTGTACGCGCACGTCCGCTCGGTGACGACGCAGGGGGCCTCGGCGTGGAGCAGGCCGTACGGCTTCGATATGCGCTGGGAGGACACGCCCGTGCCGCAGCCGGCGAGGCCCGGACTCGTCCGCTGGACGCCGATCGACGGCGCGACCGGGTACGAGGTCTGGTTCGGCGGTCAAGGCCCGAAGGGCTACATCAACAAGATCGTCCAGACGCACACCAACGTCGCCGACCAGCGCGACCTCTACACCTTCCACCTCGATGACGGGTGGTGGCGAACCGTCCAGTGGCGTGTGCGTGCAATGCGCAGCGTCGTCGGGGCGCTTCCGAACGGGCTTCCGGCAGTCTCGTACGGCCCATGGACGGCTGTGTACGCGACGACGAATCCGGCGTGGTCGTCGGGTCGGATCCGGCTCGGCGCGGCAGTCTCCGATCGCGTCAGCACCGGGATGGAGCCGCCGCACGAGCTGATGCCGGCGGTCACATGGACGGGCGACCAGGCGCTCGACGGGTACGAGGCAAGGCTCTTCCGCGTCTACGCGTTCACCGACAAGGACTGCGTAAACGTCGTCTTCAAGGGTTCCGTCGTCGGCAGCCCCGCCTTCGCCCCGCGCGTCAACGGCCCGCTCAAGCTGCCCAAGGGCCAGACGGATCTCGACTTCGCCCTGACGGGCATCCTCCCGAACTGGGAGAACGAGAACGCGAAGACCTTCACGGCGGACACGTACCCGCTCGTCGCGAACGAGGCCTTCGACCAGACCCGCACGATGCTGCGCATCGACCTTCCCGACCTCGACACCCGCACGACGCGTTACTTCTGGACGGTCGTCCCGGTCGTGATCGTCGTCAACGAGGAGACCGGCGAGTTCGAATACTGGGACTACGAGTCACCGCAGGACGCGTGCCAGGCGGGGCGAGTCGGAGTCTTCGGCCGCGACTCGAAGCCGGCCCAGACGGCCGGCGGCAGCCCGTACGTCTCCGGTCTCACACCCGCGGGACGCCTGCTTTCGCAGGCCGGCTCGCGCCCGACCGTCTTCGCATCGCCGCTCGTGGCGTGGCGGCCCGCCGTCGGCGCGACCGAGTACGAGATCCAGTGGTCGCGGACGACCTACCCGTGGCGGAAACGTGGAGCGGTGCGCACCGTCGCGACGTCGGCGGTCCTCCGGTTGCCGGCCGGGGTCTGGTACTACCGCGTGCGCGGACTGAATCCGGCGCAGATCGGCACGCCGGCGATGACCTGGTCGGCACCTGTCGCCGTCAAGGTCGTCCAGCCGACCTTCCGCATCTCCGGTTAGCACGCAACCCCTGAAACCGGCACCGTCAGAGGGTTCTGGCGCGCACAGCTAGGGTCGTGGCCGTGAGCTCCGACCTCGCTCTCGCGTTGCGTCTTGCGGACGCCGCCGACGCGATCTCGCTGCCGCGCTTCGGCTCCGGGCTCGCCGTCGAGACCAAGCCCGACCTCACGCCGGTCACCGAGGCGGATCGCGCAGTGGAGGCCGAGTTGCGACGGATACTGGCCGCCGAGCGGCCCGGCGACGCGATCCTCGGAGAAGAGGAGGGTGCTGCCGGCTCCGGCCCCCGCCGCTGGGTCGTCGACCCGATCGACGGAACCCGGAACTACGCGCGTGGGATCCCCGTGTGGGCGACGCTCGTCGCGCTCGAGGTCGACGGTGAGCCGACCGTCGGCGTCGTCTCGGCGCCGGCACTGAGACGTCGCTGGTGGGCCGAGCAGGGGGCGGGAGCGTTCGCCGACGGTCGGCCTATTCGCGTCTCCGCCGTCGCCAGCGTCGAGGAAGCAGTGCTCTCCTTCGCCGTCGAGCAGACGATTCCCGAGCTGGCCCGGCGTGCCTGGCACCCGCGCGGCCTCGGCGACTTCTGGGCCCACATGCTCGTCGCCGAGGGCGCCGTCGACGGCGCGATCGACGCGGTAGGGGTGAGCGAATGGGACCTCGCGGCGGTGCGCGTCGTGGTCGAGGAGGCAGGCGGAAGGTTCTCCGACTTCGCCGGGGAGCCGTACATCGACTCCGGCACGGCAATCACGTCCAACGGACTGCTCCACGATGCGTTGTTGGCCGCAGTCGCGGCTCCGTAGAAGCCCACACGCTGGCTCGTATCCCTTGCGGAGGCGCCCCGCGCGGGACGCTCCTACCGTGGAC
>DASUCN010000039.1:0-12228 GCA_036276015.1 Gaiellaceae bacterium
GCGTGCGACGAACAGGACTTCGTCCGACGGCGCGAAGCCGGCCAGGAGCGACATCGGGACGGCGAGCGTCGTCCCGAGGACGAGCATCAGCTTTCGCCCGTAACGGTCGCCGACAGCGCCGAGATACAGCACAGACGCGGCGAGCCCGAGCGAGTAGCCGACCGCGATCAGGTTGAGCATCGTCTGCGACGAGTCGAACGCCTGCCCGATCGACGGCAGGGCGACGTTCGCGACCGAGAGATTGAGGTTGGCGACCGCCGCGACGAGGATCAGCGAGACGAGCACCAGTCCCGCGCGTTCGGGGCGCTCGGTCGTTGCGGCGGCAGGGTCGTGCACGCGCCGATTCCACCAGATGTCGGCGGCGCCTGTTCACCCGGTGATGCGGCGCCGCTTCCGAGAACGCCGAAGCGGCCGAAGGCATAAGGTACTCCCGGCAGCAGGCTCCAACAACGCGGAGGACGAAATGGAAGAGATCGGCCCTGTCGACTACATGATCGTCGGGTTCCCCGGCAATCAGTTCACGGGTGAGATAGCCCCGGCGCTCGGCAAGCTCGTCGACGACGGGATCATCCGCATCATCGACATCGCGTTCGTCGCCAAGGACGAGGCCGGCAACACGCTGGCCATGGAGATCACCGAGCTCGACCCGCAGGTCCAGTCGGCGCTCGACAGCCTCGGCGTCGAGGTCGGTGGGCTCTTCAACGAGGACGACCTCACCGATGCGGCGGACGGCCTCGAGCCGAACTCGTCGGCCGCAGTGCTCTTGTGGGAGAACGTGTGGGCCCGCGAGGCTGCGCAGAAGATGCGCGATGCCGGCGGCGTCCTGCTCGCGTTCGAGCGGCTCCCGCACGATGTCGTTCAGGCCGCGCGCGAGTGGGTCGTCGAGCAGGCGAACGCGTAGAGAGAGGAGAGCGAGAATGTTCGGAAGAAGAGGTCCGGGCCTCGTCCGTGCAGCCGCGACGACGGCTGTCGTCGCGGGTACCGCCGGCGCCGTCCGCCACCGTCAGGATCAGAAGTACGCAGCGCAGGATCAGGCGCAGTACGAGCAGGAGGTGGCAGCGCAGCAGGCCTATGCCGCACAGGCGGCAGCCGCAGCGCCGGCCGCACCGGCCGAGCCCGACTACGCGGCCGAGCTGGAAAAGCTTGCGCAGCTGAAGGCGCAGGGGATCCTCACCGACGAGGAGTTCGAGGCGAAGAAGAAGCAGATCCTCGGGATCTGATGCACGCCACCATCGACCGAAGGGAGACCCGTGCTCGCAGCTGACTACCCGTTCCTGGACATCCTCTGGACGATGTTCATCTTCTTCCTGTTCGTCATCTGGATCTGGATCCTCATCACCGTCTTCTCCGACATCTTCCGCCGGAAGGACGCCGGTGGAGGGACGAAGGCACTGTGGATCGTGTTCGTGATCCTGCTGCCCTATCTCGGCGTGCTGGTGTACCTCATCGCCAACCACGACGGAATGGCGGATCGAAACATCCAGGCGATGCAGAAACAGCAAGAAGCAACCGACGCCTACATCAAGTCGGTGGCAGGCGGCTCGGCGGCCGAGATCGAGAAGGCGAAGGGCCTCCTCGACTCCGGAGCGATCACCCAGGCCGAGTTCGACCAGATCAAGGCCAAGGCGCTCGCCGCCGGCTAGCGATCCCCGCAGACGGCGGCGCCCTCGCGGCGCCGCCGCTGCGCAGCCCCGATCCGGACAGAGCGTTAGGCTCGTCGGGCGATGACCGACGCCGCCGCCGTGCAGCCGCCACACGAGGAGCGGGAACGAAGACTCCTCCGCAGCGCGGCGTGGCTCGTCGGAACGCTCGCCCTCCTCGTCGCGCTCCATCTCGCGGGCATCGACGTCCTCGGTTGGTTCGAGCAGCTCTGGGACACCCTCACCGAGATCTCGATCGGCTACGTCATCCTGGGCTGCCTCTTCCAGGGTGCGCAGACGATGCTTACCGCACTCGGCTGGTACGGCATCCTCCGCTACGCCTATCCCGGCGGCGTCACCTACCTGCCCGTGCTCGCGGCGTACGCGACGGGCGTCGCCCTCAACAACTTCGTCCCGGCGAACATGGGCACGTTCGTGATGCTGCTGATGTACGTCGCGATCGTCCAAGGGGCGACGTTCCCGGGTGTGCTGGGCGGCTACGTCGTCCAGAAGATCTTCTACATGGTCATCGGGACGCTCATCTACGTCTACCTCTTCTGGGCCGTCGCAGGCTCGTTCGACTACCAGTTCGGGAACGAGTGGGACGCGCTCAAGGAGCACGCGGTGTTGCTGCTGCTCATCGTCGCCGGTGGAATCTTCCTTGGGACGATCCTGCTCCGGATCTTCTGGGCCTGGGTGAAGAAGATGTGGGCCAAGGCCAGGCAGGGAGCTGCCATCCTCGGCGACCTCGGCGCCTACGTGAAGCTCGTCCTCCTGCCGCAGATGGGCGGATACGTCGCGAAGGTGCTCGTGATCATCGTGTTCCTCGCCGCCTACGGGATCCCCGTGACCTTCGGCTCGGTCATGAGCGTGCTGGGATCCAATCAGCTCGCGAACATCCTCTCCTTCACGCCCGGTGGCATCGGCGTCAACCAGGCGTTCAACTCCTTCGCGCTCGAGAGCTACACGGACTCGACGACCGCGACTGCCTACTCCCTCGGGCAGCAGCTCGTCACGACGGCGTTCAACGTCGGCTTCGCGATCCTCCTCATCTGCATCGTGTTCGGCTGGCAGGGCGGGTCGAAGCTCGTGAAGGACTCGTACTCCGACGCGAAGGTGAAGAAGGAGGAGATGAGCGAGGGCAGGCGCGAGAAGCGAGTAGCGAAGCGGGATGCACGGCGCGCCGAGGGGCGGCAGGGCCTCATGCGGGTCTTCCGGCGCGACTCCGGCGAGTCCGACGACGCCGACGAGACTTGACGTGACTCCTCCGGTGCGAGAGGGTTGACCGCTCGTGTGCTGCCTTGCCCTCATTGCCGGCTTCCTCGGACCTCGTCTCGCCGCGGTTCTGTGGTGGATCTTCGACTCCAGCCGTTGGGATCTCGCCTTCAGCTCGTGGTTCTGGCCGCTGCTCGGGATCATCTTCCTCCCGTGGACGACGCTCGCCTACGTCCTCATGTGGTCGGCAGTCGGAGGTGTCGAGGGCTGGGAGTGGATCGTCGTCGCATTCGGCTTCGCGGTCGACGTCGCGGCCTACAGCTCGCGCGCGGCGAAGTCGCGCTACCAGTCCGCGTACTGAGCGGGCTCTTCTAGGACGCGACGAGATCGAGCGCCGCAGCCTCGATCTCGTCCTCCGACACGAGGACGAGCCGCGCGGCGTCGCCGAGCGGCACGAACGAGTCCTTGCTCGCCACACGAGCCAGACGGCCGTCATAGCCGGCGTCGACGAGCTCGGCGACGACACCCTCGGACACGCCGCCCGTGCGCCGCGTCTCGTCGACGACGAGGACGCGACCCGTGGCGGCCGCCTCGCGTAGGAGGTCGTCGACCGGGAGCGGCGCGAGCCACCGCAGATCGAGCACACGCGAGCGGATGCCGCGCTGCTCCAGCCGGTGCGCCACGCGCAACGACAGGTGGAGCCCGTTCGCCCAGGTCACGATCGTGAGGTCGTCGCCGTCGAGGTAGGTCCTTCCGACGCCGACGGGGACGTGCGCGTCGCCTACCGGAGCGACCCAGCGCTCGTCGCCGTCCTCGTGCAGATCCCGTGTGTGGTAGAGCGCGATCGGCTCGAGAAACACGCAGACGGACCCGTCGACGTGCGCCGACTCCGCGCAGGTGACGAGCATCGCTGCGGCGTCGTCCGGTCGCGCGGGTGAGGCGACGACGAGCCCCGGGATGTCGCGGAGCACGCCGACCGCGTCGTCGTTGTGGAAATGCCCGCCGAAGCCCCGCTGATAGCCGTAGCCCGCGATCCTCACGACCATGCCGTTGCGGTACGCGCGCTGCGAGAAGAACTGCAACGTCGCCGCCTCGCCGCGTAGCTGATCCTCCGCGTTGTGCAGGTACGCGAGGTACTGGATCTCCGGAATCGGGAGCAGTCCACTCACGGCCGCCCCGAGTGCGAGCCCGAGGATCGACGTTTCGTCGAGCAGCGTGTCGAAGACACGGCCCGCGCCGAAGCGCGCGTGCAGTCCACGCGTCACGCCGTACACGCCTCCCTTCACCGCCACGTCCTCGCCGAAGAGGAGCGCGTTGGAGTGCGATTCGAGGACGGACGCGAGTCCCGCGTTGATCGCGTGGGCGAGCGTGAGCGGCTCGTCCGCGGCGAGGCGGACGCGGGCCGCACGCTCCGCGACGACGCCTGCGGAGCGCGGCGCGAGCGGCGCCATGACCTGCTCTGCCGTGGCCATCTGCGGGAGCTGGGCGACCTCGAGGGCGATCTCGCGCACCTCGTCGCGGGCGGCGATGTAGTCGGCCGCGAGCTCCTCGCCGGTCGCCTTTCCGGCGGACACGATCCAGCGCGCCGTCCCGAGGATCGGATCCTTCTCGTAGTCGGCCCGGATCGCCTGCGGCGTGCGGTAGGCCATCTCGGCATCCGCCCCCGCGTGACTCAGATAGCGGACACACCTGAGGTGCAGCACGGCCGGGCGTCGCCGCTCGCGCACCCAGTCGGCGAGCTCGCGGGCGACGCCGAGCACCTCGGCCGGGTCGTGGCCGTACGCGACGGCGTACCGGATCTGCTCGCGGGCGGTCAGCGCCGACTCGGCCCAGCCCGGGGGCGTCGGAACGCTGATCCCGAGCCCGTTGTCCTCGCACACGAAGAGGAGCGGCAGCGGGAGGCTCTGATACGCGATCTGCGCCGTCGTATTCAGCGCCACTTGCGCGGTCGCGTGGTTCAGCGACGCGTCGCCGAACGAACAGAGGACGATCGCGTCCGCCGGCCACGAGCCCGCGACCCCGAGCCGCTTCGCTCGGTCGATCGCGAACGCCGTCCCGACCGCGCGCGGGAGGTGCGACGCGATCGTCGACGTCATCGGGATGACCGCGAGCTCCCGCCGCCCGAACACCTTGTGCCGTCCACCGGCGATCGGCTCCAGCGACGCCGCCACGACGCCGAGCAGGATGTCGCGCAGGCCGTCGATCTCCGCCCGCGCGGCCCGCGCGAGGTAGAAGGCGCCCGAGCGGTAGTGCAGCAGCGCCGGATCGTCGACCCGGAGTGCGAGCGCGACCGCCGCGTTCGACTCGTGGCCCGCCGAGCCGATCGTGTAGAAGCTCCGCCCGTGCTGCTGCAGCCAGCGGGCGGCGTAGTCCGCCTGCCGACTGTCGACCTGCGCGCGCCACAGCTCCTCCACCTCGGGAGGCGCTGCCCGCAGCGCAGAGCTGGGCTCGAGCGCTCTCAGCGCCCCGAGGAGGTGCTCCTCGAGCGGATCGGAGACGTCAGACGGCGACCGGTTGCTCCAGCTCGGCGTTCCATTCTCCCGCGACTGCGAGCGCGTTCATCCGCGCGCGGTGGACGAACGCAGCCTGCGCGGTCTCGGCGTTCGCGGCGTCCCCGCCCCACGCCTGCAGCGCCGAGGCCTGCAGCGCACGGCCATACGAGAACGACAGCGGCCACGGCCCGCCGATCTGGTTGATGGCGTTCAGGTTCTCCGTCGCCTCGACCTCGGACTGTCCGCCCGAGAGGAAGACGATGCCCGGAACCGCAGCCGGCACGTGGGTCATGAAGCACTCGACCGTCAGCTCCGCGATGCGTGCCGCAGGCGCCTGCTCGGGGCAGCCCTTGCCCGAGATCACCATGTTCGGCTTGAGCAGAGTCCCACGGAGGTCGACGCCCTGGACGACGAGCTCGTGGAACGTCCACTTGAGCGTCCGCGCGGTCACGTCGTAGCAGCGCTCGATGGTGTTGTCCGCGTCCATGAGCACCTCTGGCTCGACGATCGGCACGATCCCGGCCTCCTGGCACAGCGCGGCGTAGCGCGCGAGTGCATGCGCGTTCGCGCGGATGCACGCGACCGAGGGGATACCATCGCCGATCGTGATCACGGCGCGCCACTTGGCGAAGCGCGCACCGAGCTCGCGGTACTCCTCGAGCCGGCCGCGCAGTCCGTCGAGCCCCTCCGTCACCTTCTCGCCGGGGTGCAGGGCGTGGTCGTGCGCACCCGTGTCCACCTTGATCCCGGGGACGACGCCCTTCGACGAGAGCACCTCGGAAAACGGCGTCCCGTCCTCGGCGGCCTGACGAATGGTCTCGTCGTACATGATCACGCCGCCGACGAAGTCCTCCATCCCCGGCGCGGTGAAGAGGAGCTGCCGGTAGAAGCGCCGGTTCTCCTCGGTCGACTCGACCCCGATCGAGTCGAGCCGCTTCTTGATCGTCCCGGTCGACTCGTCGGCCGCGAGGATGCCCTTGTGGTCGGCGACGATCGCCCTTGCTGTCTCGTGTAGCTCGTGCGCTCCCATCTAGCGCGCTCCTTTCATCAGGCTCTGGATCTTCGTGAGTGGATGCGAGGCGACGATGCGCCTGAACGTTCCCGAGCGCGAGCGCATGACGATCGACTCGGTCTCGACGCGGTCGGAGACGACGCGAACCCCCCGCAGGAGCGCGCCGCTCGTCACGCCCGTCGCCGCAACGAAGACGTTCTCGCCCCGGACGAGGTCGTCCGCGGTCAGTGCGCGATCGAGGTCGAACCCCGCCTCCACGAGGCGCCGCCGCTCGTCTTCGTTGCGCGGCCACAGCTTGCCCTGCAGCGCGCCGCCGAGGCACTTGATCGCCGCCGCCGAGATCACTCCCTCGGGCGTGCCGCCGATGCCCATGAGCAGGTCGACGCCGGTGCCCGCCTGCGCGGCGGCGATGGCCGGAGCGACGTCACCGTCGCGAATGAGGTTGACGCGGGCGCCCGCATCACGGAGCTCGGCGATGAGGTCGTCGTGGCGGTCTCGCTCGAGGACGACCACGGTCAGGTCGTTGACAGCGCAGTGTTTCGCCTCCGCGACGCGCTCGAGATTCTCGGTCGGCGTCGCGTCGATGTCGATCGCGTCCGCGGCCTCGGGCCCGACCGCGATCTTGTCCATGTACAGGGCGGCGCCGGGAAAGAACATCGTCCCGCGCTCGGAGACGGCGATGACGGCGATCGCGTTCGGCATCCCGAGCGCGGTGAGCCGTGTCCCCTCGAGCGGGTCGACGGCGACGTCCACCTCGGGACCGGAGCCGTCTCCGACCTCCTCGCCGTTGAAGAGCATCGGCGCCTCGTCCTTCTCGCCCTCGCCGATGACCACGACGCCGCGCATCGCGACCGTGTCGAGCATGAGGCGCATCGCGTCGACGGCCGCCTGATCCGCCGCGATCTTGTCGCCGCGCCCGATCCAGCGCGACGCGAAGGTGGCGGCCGACTCGGTGACGCGGACGAGCTCCAGCGCAAGGTTCCTGTCCGGTACCTCGCTCACGTCACTCGATCCTACATCCGTTCCGGCGCTTCCACGCCCACGAGATCGAGACAGCGTGCGATCACGACCTGCACTGCCCGGACGAGCCCCAGCCGAAACGCCTGCTCCTCCGATTCGAGCACGCGGTGGTGGTGGTAGAAGCGATGGAGGTCGTCGGCGACGCGGATCGCGTAGATGGGGATCGCGTGCGGCGCCCTCCGTTCGGTGGCCTCGCGCACGACCTCGGGGAACTCGAGCAGCCGCTTCACGAGCTCGCGCTCCTCGGTCGCCAGTCTGTGGACAACGGGGTCAGACCCGGGGTCGGACCCCTCTGCGTTACGCAGGATCCCGGCGATGCGCGCATGGGCGTATTGCACGTAGTAGACCGGGTTCTTGTTCGAGCGCTCCTTCGCGAGATCGACGTCGAGCTCGATCGTCTGGTCATGTCCGCGCGAGACGAGGTACCAGCGCGCGGCGTCCACTCCGATCGCGTCGATCAGCTCGTCCACGAAGACGACGTCACCGCGACGTTTCGACATCTTCTTCGCCGCGCCGCCCTCCACGAGGTGGACGAGCTGGTAGAGGAGCACCTCGATCCGCTCGGGATCCTCCCCGAGCATGCGCGCGATCGCCGCGTACCAGTTGCGCGTCCCGTGGTGGTCGGCGCCGAGCACGTAGATGAGGCGTTCGAAGCCGCGCGCGAGCTTGTCGGCGACGTACACGACATCCGCCGCGCGGTACGTCGGGGTGCGCTCGCCGGAGCGGAGCAGCACGCGGTCCGCGTCGTCACCGTAGGCGGACGAGCGCGCCCACAGCGCACCCTCGTCCTCGTAGGAGTCGAGCCGCGGAAGGAACTCGGGCAGCCGCTCCTCGAGCTCGCGCTGCTTCGCCCAGCTGTCGAAGTGGATCCGGAAGCGCTCGAGCGTCGCCTCGATCCGCTCGAGCATGTGCGGAACCGGGTCTCCGTCGAGCGCAGCGAGCTCCGCGATGTAGGCGCCGTGGTAGCCGTCCTCGGGCGGCTCCTCCCCACGCCGGACGGCCTCCACCGAGGCGTGGAAGCGATCCATCTGGGCGCCTGCGTCGTTGTAGTAGTACTCGCGCTCGACCTCGTGTCCGGCGAACTCGAGAAGGCGCGCGACGGAGTCGCCGTACGCGCCGTTGCGCGCGCTCGCAACCGTGATCGGCCCGGTCGGGTTCGCCGACACCATCTCGACCTGGATCCGCTCGCGCATCGTCGCCGAGCCCGAGCCGAACGAAGGACCGGCGTCCACTATCTCCGCGACGGCTCCGGCAAGCCAGGCATCGGGCAGCCAGAGGTTGACGAAGCCCGGCCCTGCCGCTTCAGCACGCTCCGCGAGCCCGCGCTCGACGGCCGACGCAGCGATCTCTCCCGCGATGTCGCGCGGCGGCTGCTTCCGCACCCCCGCCAGCTGCAGCGCGACGTTCGTCGCGTAGTCGCCGTGCGAAGCGTCACCGGGACGCTCGAGCGTGACGGGAGCGCCGGCGACCTCGCTGAGCGCGCCGGCGAGCCGTGCGACCGGGTCAGGCAACCCGCGCCTCGCGCGGGGCGAAGAGCGCCTCGAGCCGCGCCATCTCATCGGTGGTGCCCACGCCGATGAGCACGTCGCCAGCCTCGAGCACGGCGTCGGCGTCGGGGGTCGGGTCGAACGAGCCGTCGACCTTGCGGAGCGCGATGACGAGCGCGCCCGTCTCCTGCCGCACGCGAAGCTCCCCGATCGACTTCCCGCACGGCTCACAGGTCTCGTCGACGACGATCTCCTCGAAGCGCAGCTCGGGCATCGGGCCGCCCGCGGTCGAGACGATGTCGAGAAACTCGGAGACCTGCGGCTTGAGGACGAGATTGGCCATGTTGAGACCGGCCGCCGAATACGGCTGTACCACGCGGTCCGCGCCCGCGAGCTCGAGCTTCGAGCGAGCGTCGCTCGTGGACGCGCGCGCGACGATGAAGAGATCCGCACGCAGCGCGCGTGCAGAGAGCGTGATGTAGAGGTTGTCGACGTCGGAGTCCGACGACGCGATGAGGCCACGCGCGCGAAGAATGCCTGCCCGTTGGAGGTCGTCGTCCTGGGTTCCCCGGCCGGCGATGTACGCGTCGCCGTGGCTGCGCGCGTACTCGATGGCTTCAGCGCCGTGGTCGAGCACGACGTAGGGCACCGCAACCTCGCGGAACTCCCGCACGGCGCGGCGTCCGACACGGCCGTAACCGCAGACGATGACGTGATCCGTGAGCTGTTCCACTCTCCTGGCCAACCTCCGCGCTTCCCAGACCCCGCCGACGGTCCCGCTGACCGTGAGCTCGATGATCAGGCCGAAGACGTAGAGGAAGATTGCCACACCCCAGACGACGAGCACGATCGTGAAGACCTTGGCCGCGGTCGTCTCCGGGGCTGAGACGAGCCCGGCTGTGTAGACGGTGATGACCGTTCGGTAGAAGGCGTCGAACGGCGACTCGTCCGAAATGAGTGCGAAGCCGATCGTCCCGACCACGCAGAGTGCGGCAAACGCGAGCGTCGCGATGAGAACCTGACGCAGCGTGACGGGCGAGCGCTCCACCGCTCAATCCTAGGCTGCGCTGGGAGGGGTCAGTCGTCGTGCTCGTCGCCGCCAGCCGAGCTTCCGCCCGTGTCGGACGAGCTGCTCCCGCTGGACTCCGAGTCCGTATCCGAGCCCGCTGAGCCTGAACCGGACGACCCGCTCGAGTCGGTGCCACGCGACTCGGACTCGGGCTCCGAGTCGGCGCTCCCGCGACTCGACGAGCCCGAGGAGGTCGAGCCGGACCCCGAGCTCGCCGGATGCTCCGGCTCGTCGGCCTCGTCGTCCACGGGAGCCGTCCGGCTGCCCGGCCCACCCGAACCCGACCGGCCGTCTCCCGCTGCCTCATCGTCCCCCGCTGCCGACGCGCCCGACCGATCCGAGTCGCCGCGCGAGTCGTCGTCCGCCGCGTGAGTGCGCTCGCCCCTCCCGCGCCCGCTACTGTGCGAGTCCTCGCCTCCGGACGAGTCGTCACGCTCGTCGTCGACGGAGGACGTCGTGTCCACTCGGTGCTCGACTGCGGCGACAGCCGGTGGAACGGAGATCGCTCGATCGGAGCTGGCCGTGCCCACGGTGCCGACGGTCGCAACCGCAACAGCCGTCGTCGCGACCTTCACGCCTGCGGAGCCGGCGGTCAGCTTCGCGAGGATGCCGCCCGCGACGCCGGCGCTCGCAGCGACGGACGCGCTCTTCGCCTCGAACCCGGGTAGCGCGAGCGCAAGCTCTTCACGAACCACTGCGGGTACGACGAGAACGCCGGCCACTGGGCGAAGGCTCACGCGCAATGCACGGCGGGCGCGGAAGAGGAGCGCCTCGGTCGCCGGTCGCGAGATGTCGAGCGCCTTCGCGACCTCCCCGTAGCGCAGGCCGTAGAGGTAGCGGAGAACGACCGCTTCACGCTGCCGCTCGGGCAGCTCCGCGAGCGCGTCGCGAATCTCGTCGACCTGCGCACATCGCTCCCGGTCGTCCCCGGAAGCCGGAAGCGCGTCGAGGTCCTCGCCCGCGAGGGCCAGCGGCCGACGCATGCCTGCCACGGCGCGCGCCCGGCACTCGTTCCGCGCGATGGTCGCGAGCCACCCGGCCGGATCGCGCACCTGGGCACCCCCGAGCAGCGCCTTGTGGGCCGACAGGAAGACCTGCTGCGTCGCGTCCTCGGCTTCGTGGACGTCGCGCAGCATCGCTCGGCAGATGCCGTAGACCATCCGACTGTGGCGCTCGAAGAGGCCGCCGACGCGTGCGGCGGCCTCTTCACGGTCACGAGCGAGCTCGGGGACGGTGGCGCTCGTCACGATCTCAGGCTAGTCGTCGTCACCGCTGCCCGATCCGCTGTGCCCGCTGTCGTCGTCGCCGTCCTCGTCGTCGTCATCGTCGTCGTCACCCGAGCCACTGTGTCCACGGTGGTCGTCGTCCCGGTCTGCACGATCCTCGTCGTCCTCGTGCTCGAGGTTTCGGAGCACCCAGGCTCCCGCTCGCAGGTCGCAGGTGATCTCGACGAAGTCTCCGATCGCGAAGCCGGTGACGCTCTGGCCGGCCGGGACGGCGCACGTGACGGTGCGTGTCGAGGAGCGGACGGTGAGCGGGGTCAGCGAGAGGAGCTCACCCTTGATCTCGACCTCGTCCTCGTCGACCTCTTCGTCGGCCTTCGGCTGCGGCGCAGCGGACAGCGGTGCCGAGGATGCGATCGTCACGTTGCGGGCGAGGACGCGCGAGCCGCCGCCCTTCGCGCGCAGTGTCGATCCGCGCAGCTCGACGCGCTGACCGACGCGGATGGCAGCGAGCGAGCCGGGAACGCGGAGGGCAACGGCCTGCCGAGTCGCGCGGAGGGTGACGATGTGGGCGGCGGAGTCCTTCAACGTGACCGTCCCGCGAACGCGGACGGACGAGTCGCCCTGCGCGGTGGCCGGAAGGAGAAGCAGGACGGAAGCGGCGAGCACGCCGAGTGCGATGCGTGTCATGTCGATCCTCTCTGGAGGGTATGCGGCACACGTCCAGAGTCGGATTGCCCCGAAAAACGTGCGCGGCTCGTGCCGCGACCGCCTAGAGGAGGGTCTTCGCCGCGGACGGCGCAGCCGTGATCGGCACCACGACGCCGTCGCGATGGAGCGCGAGCTGCACTTCCTCGCGCGCCTTGTAGATCCGCCACTTCACCGTGGCCAGCGTGACCTCGAGCGTCTCCGCGATCTCCGTGTACGACAGCCCGACGACGTCGCGCAGAAGGAGCGCCATCTTCAGGTCGGGGTTGAGGCTCTCGACCGCCCGCCACACTGCGTCGATCGTCTCCGCGCGCTCGGCCGGAGCGTCGACGACCTCGAGTGGAGGCGCGTCTTCGATGTTC
>DASUCN010000040.1:0-8189 GCA_036276015.1 Gaiellaceae bacterium
GCGCGCACGTCGGCACGTAGCCCATCGTGTGCAGCACCTCGTGCAGCATGGCGAAGTCCATGATCTGCAGTCCGCTGCGCGACAGCATCGGGTCGTAGCACGGGAGTCCGGCGCCGTACGTCGCACGGAGGTAGAGCGCGCTGACGTTCCCGGCGACCGTGGGCGGCCAGGCTCCCCCACCACACGCCGCAGTGGTCGAGCCGTCGTAGTAGGCGGCGTAGACCTTGTCCGAGCGGCCGAATCCCGCGGCGCGCAGCTCCTGCTCGATCGCCTCGCGTAGGAAGACACCCCGCGCCGCGAGCACCGCATCGGTCTGCGCGAGACGGTGGAACGAGACGTCGAGGTCGCCACCGGCGGTGTCGAGACGGAGCCCCCCTCCGAGCGTCTGACCCTCGAACCAGCGCTGCCAGTTGGCGACCGATGCGGCGACCGTGCCGTCCGTGTCCAGCGCACGGTCGACGCCGTCCGCGGGCACGACGTAGAGCGCGTGGATCTGCGGGCCGGCGACGTCATCCGCCCGATCGACGGTTGCGCGAGGCAGGACGCTCGGCTGGGCGCCGACAGTCGGCACGCTGAGGAGCAACGCGCCGAGGCCGGCGGCGGCGAGCGTCCGGAGGGCTACTCCCACTCGATCGTCGCCGGCGGCTTCGATGAGATGTCGTACACGACCCGGTTGACCCCGGGTATCTCGTTGATCACCCGGCTCGAGATCGCCTCCAGAACGTCGTACGGGATCCGCGCCCAGTCGGCGGTCATCGCGTCCTCCGACGTCACCGCGCGGATGACGATCGGGTACGCGTAGGTCCGCTCGTCGCCCTGAACGCCGACCGACCGGATCGCGGGGAGCACGGCGAAGCTCTGCCACAGCTCGCGGTAGAGGTCGGCGCGGCGGATCTCCTCGAGCAGGATCGCGTCCGCGCGGCGGAGCACGGCACGCCGCTCTTCGGTGACGTCGCCGATGATCCTGATGGCGAGACCGGGGCCGGGGAACGGCTGCCGCCAGACCATGCGCTCCGGAAGCCCGAGCTCCGCGCCGACGCGGCGTACCTCGTCCTTGAACAGCAGGCGCAGCGGCTCGACGAGCTCCATCTCCATGTCCTCGGGGAGCCCACCGACGTTGTGGTGCGACTTGATAAGCGCGGCTACGCCGTCGTCGGAGCCGCCCGACTCGATGACGTCGGAGTAGAGCGTCCCCTGGACGAGGAAGCGGACGTCACCGAGCTTCGCAGCCTCCTCCTCGAAGACGCGGATGAACTCCTCGCCGACGATCTTGCGCTTCTCCTCCGGGTCCGACACGCCGGCGAGGCGAGTGAGGAAGCGCCTCTGCGCCTGGACGTGAACGAGCGGAACGTGGAAGTGGCCGCCGAACGTCTCGACGACCTGCTCGGCCTCGTTCTCGCGCAGCAGGCCGTGGTCGACGAAGACGCACGTGAGCTGATCGCCGACGGCCTTGTGCACGAGGAGCGCCGCGACCGCCGAGTCGACACCCCCGGACAGCGCGCACAGGACGCGCTCCGAGCCCACGGCGGCACGGATTCGCGCCACCTGCTCCTCGATCACCGCTGCAGGCGTCCATGTCGGAGGCGCCCCGGCCACCTCGTAGAGGAAGTTCTTGAGGATCTCCTGCCCGTGCGGCGTGTGCACGACCTCGGGGTGGAACTGGACGCCGTAGAGGTGCCGCGCGCGATCCTCGAACGCCGCGATCGGTGTAGCCGGCGAGCGCGCCGTGATCTCGGCTCCGGTCGGCGGTGCGGTGACGGAGTCGCGATGGCTCATCCACACCGTCTGCTCGGGCGGGAGGTCGTGGAAGAGCTCGGACTCGTGTGCTTCGAGCTCCGCCTTCCCGAACTCGGAGGCGCCGGTGCGCTCGACCGTGCCGCCGAGGTCGCGCGCCATGAGCTGCATGCCATAACAGATGCCGAGCGTCGGGATCCCGAGCTCGAAGATCTCCGGGTCGAGGTCGGGGGCACCCTCCGCGTACACGGAGGCCGGCCCACCGGAGAGGATGAGCGCGGCCGGATTGCGCGCGGCGATCTCCTGCGCAGAGAGCCGATGCCCGACGAGCTCCGAGAACACGCGCGCCTCGCGGACGCGGCGCGCGATGAGCTGGCTGTACTGGCCGCCGAGATCGACGACCAGCACCGGGCGATCCTCCGTGACGGGCTCCGGGGTCGTGATCGGGACGACCTCGCCCATCAGCGGCGGTAGTTCGGCGCGTCCTTCGTGATCGTCACCCCGTGCGGGTGGCTCTCGAGGAGCCCGGCCGGCGTGATGCGCGTGAACCGCGTGCGCGTCTTCATCTCCTCGATCGTCGCGGCTCCGCAGTAGCCCATCGACTGGCGCAGTCCACCGACGACCTGGTGGACGATCGGCGCGAGCGGCCCCTTGTATGGCACACGCCCCTCGATGCCTTCGGGGATGAGCTTCTCGACGTCCTCGACGTCACCCTGGAAGTAGCGGTCCTTCGAGAACGACCGTGCCTTCATCGCGCCGAGCGAGCCCATCCCGCGGTACTCCTTGAAGCGCTCGCCCTGCGCGACGATGACCTCACCGGGCGCCTCGTCGGTGCCCGCGAACATCGAGCCGAGCATGACGACGTCGGCGCCGGCCGCGATCGCCTTCGCGATGTCGCCCGAGTTGCGCACGCCGCCGTCGGCGATGACGGGGATGCCCTGCCCTGCGAGCGCCTGCACGGCGTCGTAGACCGCCGTGACCTGGGGAACGCCGACACCGGCGACCACGCGGGTCGTGCAGATCGACCCAGGACCTTGGCCCACCTTCACCGCGTCGGCCCCCGCGTCGGCGAGCGCGAGCGCGCCGTCGCCCGTCGAGATGTTCCCGGCGATGAGCTCGATGTCGTGCTCCGACTTCAGCTTGCGAACCACGTCGAGGACCCCGTGGGAGTGGCCGTGCGCCGTGTCGACGACGAGAACGTCGACCTCGGCGTCGACGAGCGCGGCGGCGCGCTCCAGCGCATCAGGGCCAACGCCGACGGCGGCACCCACCCTGAGGCGTCCCTGGTCGTCCTTCGTCGCCTCCGGGTACTTGATCTTCTTGGAGATGTCCTTGACCGTGATGAGCCCCTTGAGGCGCCCGTCGTGGTCGACGACCGGAAGCTTCTCGATCTTGTTGCGGTGGAGGATCGCCTCCGCCTCGTCGAGCGTGGTGCCGACCGGGGCCGTGACCAGGTTGCGCGCGGTCATGAGCGCCGAGACGGGCTGCGCCGTGTCGGTCTCGAAGCGCAGGTCGCGGTTCGTGAGGATGCCGACGAGGACGCCGTCCTCATCCGTGATCGGGACCCCTGAGATGCGATAGCGCTCCATGAGCTCGAGCGCCTCGGCGACGGAGTTGCCGGGCTGCAACGTGACCGGCTCCACGATCATCCCCGACTCCGAGCGCTTGACCTTGTCCACCTCGGCCACCTGATCCTCGATCGAGAGGTTGCGGTGAACGATGCCGAGGCCGCCCTCGCGCGCCAGCGCGATCGCGAGCCGCGCCTCCGTGACGGTGTCCATTGCGGCCGAGACCACCGGGATGTTCAGGAAGATCGAGGGCGTGAGCTTCGAGACCGTCGAGACGTCGTTCGGGAGGACGTGCGACTCGGCCGGCAGCAGCAGCACGTCGTCGAACGTGAGGCCTTCCTTGCCGAACTTCCGCTCGAGCGCGACGAGACGCTCGATCTCCTCCTGGCGGAACTCGGTCTCCATGGAGCGACGTTAGCAGCGTCCGCCGACGGCGATCACGCCAGGTCCACACCGAGCTGCTCGTATCGGCGCGCGAGAGCGGCGACGTCGGCAACATCGCCCTTGGCCCGGCGGATCGCGATCGACTCCGCCGCAGCGCGGCCTGCTTCTCCGGCGTCGCCGGCAAGGACGTACGTCTCGGCAAGCGCGTGCCAGGCATGGCCTCGAACCATGAGGTTGTCCGTCGTGTCAGCCGTCTCGGCTGCCTTGCGGCTGAGGCGAACGCCTTCCGTCGCCGACCCGGCGTGCGCCAAGCGGCGTCCTTCGATTCCGTCGAGATACACGAAGTTGACGAGATCCCCGACCAACGTCCGCTCTCGAGCAGCCGCGCACAACATCGCGACTTCCTCATCGTCGGGAGGGCGTCGCAGGAGGAGCGCGTTGACGAGACAGAGCGCGACGGTGGAGAAGAAGAACTGGTCGCCCAGGTCGTCGAGAGTCTCCACCGATCTGCGGAGCGATCTCTCCTGAGCATCGAGGTCTCCGGCACGCCACTCGATCTCGCTCTCCGTCATGGCCCACCCCGCGGCCGACACGAGCATGCCGGCCTCTTCGAGCAGGGCGCGGCCGCGCGCATGCAGAGCTCTCGCCTCGTCCAGCTCGCCCTGGTAGGCGCGCAAGACTCCGACGACGCGCACCGCCGAGGCCTCGGCCACCGAGAGCGGCGTTGCTCCGGCGAGCGCCTTCTCGGCACGCGGGAGCGCGTGCTCGACCGGAGTCGGTCCAAGGGATAGCGCGCTCAGGATCATGCTCTCGAGTTCGACCTCGAACCTCCTCGCACGAGCGGCTTTCGCATGGGCCAGCCCCTGCTCCCATGCCTGCCGCGCTGCTTCGCACTGCAGGCGCGACCAGAAGCGGAAGCCCTCGGCGCGCCAATAGGCGGCGAGCCCGAGGCGATCGCCGACCGTCTCGAGAACGCGTCGTGCATCTGCTGCGCGATCGCGGAAGTCGATCAGCGATTCGTGACTGACGAAGTAGCTCAGCTCGGCGAGTGCGACCTCTCCCCGCGCCCGGATGACCGGATCGCCTGCCGCGGCCGCCTCTTCGGCCACCGCGTGCGCCTCGGCTGCCTCGCCCACCTCCTGCAGCGCCAACGCCAGGTCAGGACCGAGGAGTGCACGCTCGTCGGAGCCTTCGGGAAGGAGGTGGCGCGCCCGCCGAAAGAGAACGCGAGCCGCGTTCCAATCCCCTCGGTCCATCGCTCCACTCCCAGCGACCCCGAGGTGATGCGCGGCGCGGCGCCCGAGCTCGCCGAGCACTGCGTCACCGGGATCCAGCTCCACGCGGTAGCGATGCGCCTGCTCGAGGTGGTAGCCCACGATCTCGTCCGACTCGACGAGATCGTGCTGAGCGAGCCAGTCCGCGAAGCGCTCGTGCAGCTCGGCTCGCGTCGACTTCGGCAGCGACTCGTACGCCGCGTCGCGGATGAGAAGGTGGCGGAAGCGGAAGCCCTCCTCGTCGGGGAACGTCGGCGCCGTCGAGCGGATGAGCTCTTTGCGGACGAGCGTCGTCAGGTGCTGCTCGACCTCCTCCCGTACAGGGACGGGCGCGAGCATCGCGACCGCTCCGCGATGGAAGACCTCGCCCTCGACGGCGCCGCGCTCCATGACGACACGAACGTCGCTGTCGAGGGAGTCGATCCGCGCCTGCAGCAGCGCGTGGATCGTCGGCGGAACCGCGATCTCGCCCTCTCCGCCGTGCTCGCGCACCATCGCGAGCATCTCCTCGACGTAGAGCGGATTGCCGGCCGAGGCGGTGGTGATCCGGTCACGCAAGTCGTCGTCGAGATGTGCCCCGAGCCGCTCCATGAGCTCGGAGCACTCGTCCGCGCCGAGCGGCTCGAGGAGGAGCGACGTCGCGTTGAGCTTTCCGCCGCCCCAGTCCGGTCGCGCGTCCAGCAACTCGGTCCGTGCTACGCACAGGAGGAAGATCGGCGCGTCGCGTGAGAGATCGGCGACGTGCTCGACGAGGTCGACGAACACCGGCTCGGCCCACTGCAGATCGTCGATCACGACCACCTGCGGCCGCTCCGCCGCACGCCCTTCGAGCAGCCGTCGAAACGCGAGCTGGGTCTCGGGGGGCGAGCTGCCGATGACCGAGTTCGGCTCGACGCCGATCGCCAAGAGGATCTCGACGAGCGGCCAGTAGGTGATTCCTTCGCCATACGAAAGACACCGGCCGCGCAGAACGTCCGCCTCGTCGCCGACACGCTCGAGGAAGTCGGCGACGAGACGCGACTTGCCGATCCCCGCCGGGCCGAGGAGCGTGAAGAGCTGACAGGAGCGGTCGGCGACCGCGTCCTCGTAGGCCCGCCAAAGCCGCTGGCGCTCACGCACGCGTCCGACGAGCGGCGTCCCGGGGTGTCGTGCGAGTGGCGCTGCGTCGCTGATCACCTCGAGCAGGCGATGGGCCTCGACCAGCTCGGACTTGCCCTTCAGCGCGAGCGGCTCGACCGGCTCGACCCGCACCGCATCGCGGACGAGGACCCGCGTCTCGGCGCCGATGAGGATCTCGCCGCTTGGCGCGGCCTGCTCGAGCCGCGCGGCGACGTTGACCGCATCTCCGGTGACGAGCGTCTCGCCCTCGCCCCCGACGACGACCTCTCCCGTGTTGATCCCGATCCGCGCCTCGAGTCCGTGCTCGGTGATCGCAGTGCGCATCTCCGCGGCGGCCCTCACCGCTCGCAGCGCGTCGTCCTCGTGCGAGACCGGGATCCCGAAGACCGCCATGACCGCGTCGCCGACGAACTTCTCGACGGTGCCACCGTGCCGCTCCAGGATCACACGGAGGTCCTCGAAGTACCGCCGCATCCGCGCACGGAGCGCCTCCGGGTCGGTCGACTCGCCCAGCGATGTCGACCCGACGAGGTCGCAGAACAGCACGGTGACGACCTTGCGCTGCTCGCGCGCCGGTTGCGTCGGAGCAAGCTCGGTGCCGCACGCGCTGCAGAAGCGCGCGTCGCCCGTGTTCTCCCGCCCACAAGTCGGGCACGCAGCCATGGCCGAGGAGTCTACGAGCGAACCGGGTGGAGCTCGGCGAGCTCGATGTCCGCGGCGAGCGTGGCCGCGAAGGCGGGATCGAACCGGCCCGCACCCACCTCCCGCACCGACGCGGCGCCCGCGGCGACTGCCGCACGGACCGAGTCCTCCGGGGGGCGCTCGTCGCTGACGGCTGCGAGGAACTGCGCCAGGAGGACGTCGCCCGACCCCACGCCCGACACCGGCTCGACATGCGGCGCGAAGGCGCGGATGCGCCGCGTCGTCCGACCGAAGCGCATCAGCGCGAAGCAGCCGTTCTCGAGCGTGATGAGCACGTTCCGCGCTCCCATCTCCGCGATCGCGTCGAGCGCCATCAGGAAGTCGTCGTCGTCCTCGAGCTCCTGCCCGACGAGCTGCTCGGCCTCGCGCTGGTTCGGCGAGACGAGGAACGGGCCGGCCTCGACGCCGAGCCGGAGCGGCTCGCCCTCCGAGTCGAGAACGACACGAACGTCGCGACGCGAGAGGTCGCGCACGGCGTCGGCGTAGAAGGACGTCGCGACCTTCCGCGGGAGCGAGCCGGAGAGCACGACGAAGTCGGCGCCACGGGAGAGGTAGTGGAGCTTCTCCATGAGCATCTCGAGCTCGGCGCTTCCGACCTCGGGGCCCCACTCGTTGATCTCGGTGTGCGTCCCCGCGGTCGGATCGACGACCGCAGTCGACGTCCTCGACTCGCCGCCGATCCGCACGAGGTCGTTCAGGATCGCCTCCGACGTCAGCTCCTCGATGATCCGGGTGCCGGTGCGTCCGCCGGCGAGGCCGGTGGCGACGACGGGGACGTCGAGGATCTTGAGCGCGCGCGCGACGTTGATGCCCTTGCCGCCGGCGAGCGTCAGCACCTCGCTCGAGCGATGGCGGAAGCCGATCTGGAAGACCGGGACGGTGAGCGTCCGGTCGAGGGCCGCGTTGGTGGTGACGGTGACGATCACGAGACGATCTCCCACATGTTCGTCGCAGTCCGGGTGAAGTACCAGCGGACCTTCGCCAGGAGCCCGGCGTCCGCGACCTCCTCGGCGGCGACGAGGTTCGACGAGGCGACGAGTCGGTTTCCGGCGTAGACCTCGACGCGGCCGAGACGAGCGCCCTGCTCGACGGGAAGCCCGAGGGACGCGGGAGCGACGATGCGCTCGACCAGCGACGTGCCGTTCCGGAGGGTGCGGACCATCGACCGCGGCGCGACGAGCTCGACATCCGGCTGCCCGTAGCCCGTCTCGGCAGTCGCGTAGACGCGGCCCGCGTCGATCGCCTGGACGCGCCGATACTGGCCGAGCCCGAAGGAGAGCAGGTCCCGCAGCGCGTCGTTGCGAGCCTCGCGCGTGTCGCTGCCGAGGACCGTCCCGTAGACGGTCACGCCGCCGCGCGTCGCTGCCGCCGCCTGCGACCAGCCCGCGGCTCGCGTGTGCCCGGTCTT
>DASUCN010000041.1:0-14945 GCA_036276015.1 Gaiellaceae bacterium
GGCCCGATCACGCGCGAGCTGCAGAAGGCGTACCTCGCCGCGGTGAACGGCCGCGACGAGCGCTGGCGTCACTACCTCGACGTGGTCGAGCTGACTCCGTCCGTGGCCTAGCCGGGGTGGAGTCCGTCCGGACGATAGGGCTCTCGTCTCCCTGGCTCGACGAGCGCGAGGAGGAGCTCGTCGCGGACGTCCTCCGCTCCGGGCGTCTCTCGCTCGGGCCGACCATCGAGCGGTTCGAGGAGGCGTTCGCCGAGGAGGTCGGCGCGCCCTATGCCGCCGCCGTGTCGAGCGGCACCGCCGGGCTGCATCTCCTCTGCATCGCGGCCGGGGTGGGTCCCGGCGACGAGGTCGTCACCTCCCCGTACTCCTTCGTGGCATCGGCGAACTGCGCGATCTACGAGGGCGCCACCCCGGTCTTCGCGGACATCGATCCTCGCACCCTGAACCTTTCGCCGGCCGCGGTCGAGGCCGCGATCACCGACCGTACGCGTGCCGTGGTGGCGGTCGACATCTACGGCTACCCGTGTGAGCTCGACGAGCTCCGCGCGATCTGTGACGCGCGCGGCGTCGCCCTCGTCCAGGACGCCTGCGAGGCGCTCGGCGCCCGGTACAAGGGCGCCCCCGTCGGGTCGCAAGGACCCTCCGCGGTGTTCGCCTTCTACCCCAACAAGCAGATCACGACGGGTGAGGGCGGGATGATCACCACGCACTCCGAGAGCGAGTGGCGCCTCGTGCGGAGCCTGCGCAACCAGGGTCGCGCGGACTCCGGGGGCTGGCTCGAGCACGCGCGCCTCGGCTTCAACTACCGGATCGACGACGTCCGGGCGGCGATCGGGCTGGGGCAGCTCGAGAAGCTCGACACGATCCTCGCCGCGCGGGCGGAGGTCGCTGCGCGGTACTCGACGCTCCTCGCTGCGATCGACGGCCTCGCGCTGCCGTGCGACGACGATGCCGACCATGTGCGCTCGTGGTTCGTCTACGTCGTGACGCTCCCAGCGGATGCCGATCGCGAGGCCGTGATCTCCGCGCTCACCGAGAAGGGCGTGCAGACCGCGAGGTACCTCCCCTGCATCCACCTGCAGCCGTATATGCAGGAGCGCTTCGGCTACCGCGTCGGGCTGTGCCCCGTTGCGGAGGACGTCGCCTCGCGCACGCTGGCGCTCCCGTTCCACGCGCGCCTCGACGAGGCAGATCAGGCGTACGTTGCAGCCGCACTTCGAGCCGCGCTCGCGTAAGGAATCCGCCGCCCGCCATCGACTCTTGCCCAGAAGGCAATAGAGTCGACATCCGATGTCTATTCCGGCAGTCATAGCGCCGGTGCGGGGAGGAACGGAATGACCAGACGATTGACTGCGGCGGTCGTCAGCGCGGTTGCGCTGCTTGCGCTGCTCGTATCCGGGGCGGCGGCCGCGACGACGACGGTCGTCGTGACGGCCACGACTCCAGGATGGATCGGGTTGCAAGAGACGGCGACGGCCTCCGGCGCCTTCGTCTCAGGCCCAGGCACGGCGCCGCTCGGCGCTGGGAGCTACCGATTCGATACGTCCGGCGTCCCTGGCGGGGGTTTCCTGCTCGCCGGCGACGTGCAGCAGGGCGTGCGCCTGTCTGAGATCGACGCCATCGACCTCGCGACGTTCACGCGGTCGGGTGTGGGTCTCAATGCGAATGTCGTCCCCTCGGTACAGATCGGCTGGGACCCGGATCTCGACGACGTCGATCTGAGCTGGAAGGGGCGGCTCGTGGGTTTCTACAACCCGGCCCCGACCCCCGATGTCTGGACGGCGTGGGACACGCTCAACGACTTCGACTGGTACTTCACGCAGGCGTCGGGTGATCCCGATCTGATCGGCTGCGTCGGGATCGCGAACGCATGCTCGTGGTCGGACATCGCTGCCGCGTATCCGGACGGCGGTGTGAGTCTTGGAGAGTTCTCACCGGGAGTGCCGATCGGCTTCCTCGGCGTCAAGGCGGGCTCCGGCACGGGGACGACCGAGACGTATGCCGACGCATTCACCATCGTGGTCGACGGTGACGACACCGTCTACAACTTCGAGCCGGGCGGAGCGTGCTCGACCTCGACGAGTGGAACGACGATCACGCTCCTCGCCGACTGCACCGTGACGTCGTCGTTCGTGATCCCGGACGGGTTCACGCTCGACGGCGACGGCAATGCGCTGATCGCGCAGGATCCGGGCGCGGGTCCCGGCCAGCAGTTCCGCGGCGCCGTCGTAAAGAACGGTGGCTCGACCGCGCATGTCACCGATCTCGAGGTGACGGCGAACGGCTTGGCCGACGTGTGCGACGGCGGAGCCGACCGATTGCGCGGGATCCTTTTCGACGGCGCACGTGGTTCGATTACCAATGTGAACGTCCATGGCGTGCGGCAAGGGCTCTCCGGCTGCCAGGAGGGCAACGCGATCGAAGCGCGCAACGTCGATGCGCTGGTGGGAAACCAGCTGGTGGTGACGATCTCGGGGAGCTTGGCCTCCGACTACCAAAAGAACGGGATCACAGCCAACGGAAACGTCGCCGCGACGATCACCGGCAATACCGTTACGGGTGACGGAGCCGTCAACTACATCGCCCAGAACGGCATCCAAGTCGGCTTCGGCGCCACCGCCCTCGTCAAGGGTAACGGCGTGACCGGGAACAACTACGCGCCCGCCGACACGGTCGCGTGCGGATTGCTCTTCTTCCAGGCGACCGGCGTGAAGCAGCAGTCGAACACGTTCGCCGCCAACGAGAAGAACCTCTGCAACGCGGGCCGCGGTGGCGGAAACGTCAACGCCGCTCCGTAACGCACAAGAGCAGAGGGCCGCTCAGGCGGCCCTCTGCTTCACTCTCTAGCATCGTTATGTGAAGCCGACTCCGGGCCAGGGCGAGGCGCTCGCCGCCTGGGGCATCTGGGCCGTCGTTACGGCGGTCGTGCTCGTCACGTACAGCTGGGTCGCGCCGGCCGAGACCTACAACGTCTCACGCGACGGGATCGTCGGTGGACTGAGCAGGGCGCTGACCTTCGTCAACTTCCCGACCGCGCTCGTCGCGATCGTGCTCGCCCTGATCGCGATGGCCGTTCTCCCACCCGTGGCGTGGTGGATCGCTGCGCCGGCGATAGCGCTCTGCACGACGATCCCGCTCTTCAACGAGCAGGCGCACCTCGATGCCCACTGGGGGAACGCGATCCCTGCAGCCGGGGTCCTTCTCGCGCTCGGGCTCACGGTCGCTGCTACACGCCGCGCCGGCTCTGCACTCGCGCCGCCCCGACCCTGGGATCGCTGGCGGCTCGTCGCCGCAGTGACCATCGCTCTGGTCTCGCTGCCTTGGATCACGGCGGAGCTCGGCTTCCACCTTCCCGGAGACGTGTTCATGGGGGAGGAGCTCGGCCGAGAGAAGGACGGGACAGTCATCGCCGCCGTGCATCTGGGGCACCACCACGGGACCGACGGCGCCGTGCTCGTCCTCACCGCCCTGCTCCTCTCGCGCGTGCTCGTCGAGCCGGGAAGGATGCGGATCGTCGTCTTCGCTGCGATCGGGTCGCTGCTTGCCTACGGCGGCGTCAACTTCGTCCAGGACGCCTGGAACGAGCAGCTCTACAAGCGAGGATGGACCGACGTCAGCATCCCTTCGGCGATCCTCCCGGGGCTGAGGCCGATCTGGATCGTGGTCGTCGCGCTCGCGGTGCTCGCGACCGCATTGCTGCTGCGCGAGGAGAAGTCATACTCCGCGGGATGACGCAGCGGATGGTCTTCCTCGGGTTCGGAAAGTACGCCCGCGCGGACAAGATCTACGCGCTCGAGCCGCTCACGGGCGACGATCGCGGCGGCGGCCGGCGGACTCGCGTGTGGGTGGAGGGCGTCGCGGAGCCGCTCGTCGCGTCGCGCACCGAGCGGACGATCCTGCACGACATGGGCCACGACGCCGGCGACTCGGCGCTCCTCGACGGCGCGCTCGATCTCGCCGAGCGGCTGGTTGCTGCGGCGGACGAAGGCAAGGTCGATCTCGGCGATCTCGGGCGTCGCGCGCGCAAGGTCCTCGCCGCGACGGCCAGACCGGCCGAGACCGAGCCGCTCTTCTGAGCGGGGTCAGACCCCACGGGTCTGACCCCATTCGGCCGACGCTCGCGTTCTTTGCTCGCGACGCGCGGAGCTTGGCACACGACCTCATCGGCTGGACTCTCCTCGTCGACGGGGTCGGCGGCGTCATCGTGGAGACCGAGGCGTACGAGCCGGACGATCCAGCGAGCCACTCCTTCGCGGGGAAGACCCGGCGCAACGCGACCATGTTCGGGCCGCCGGGCCGGCTCTACGTCTACCGCTCGTACGGGATCCACTGGTGTGCGAACGTCGTCTGTGCTGAGGACGGCGTCGGGGCGGCGGTACTGCTCCGCGCACTGGAGCCCACCGCCGGCATCGAGCGCATGCGCGCTCGCCGTGGCCTCGACGACGTCAGGCTCCTCGCGGCCGGCCCTGGACGCCTGACGCAGGCGCTCGCCATCACTGCCGCCCACGACGGCTACGACCTGGGATCGAGCGCGTTCCTGCTCGAGCCGCCAACAGCGCCGGTCGACGTCGTCTGCTCACCGCGAGTCGGAATCACGCGCGCGGCCGAGCTTCCGTGGCGCTACACGCTTGCCGGCTCTAGCTTCGTGAGCCGTCCCCGACCACGAGCCTGATACGCATTCCAGGCGTGACGGCGACCCCGGGCTCCGGAGTCTGGCGCAGGACCGTCGCCTCGCGACCCGGTCGTGCTCGCGCCACGAGTCGGATCTTCAGGCGCTTCGCCTCCCGTTGGACGTCCGCGACGCTCGAGCCGATGAAGTTCGGGAGGATCCCGTGCCGCGCGGCGCTGACGAAGATCGTCACGCTGTCGTTCGCCGACAGGCCGCCGCTTCGAGGCTCCTGGTTGACGACGAGACCTGGGAACTTCCCCGCCTGGGCCGGCGTGTATGCGACGTTCGCCTCGAGTAGCTGCGCCTCGAGCGTCGCGACGGCTCCGGCCTTCGTCATGCCGATGACAAGCGGCACGCTGACCTCGTTGGGCTTGCAGTCGGCTTCCTTTTCCGGGCCGAGTCCCGAGAAGTACGCGATCAGTCGCGAGCCGCGGCAGTAGCCGTTGTCGAGCTGCCACGCGCCGTCGCGTCGGACGACCCACTGCGACACGCCGCCGAGGTACGGGGGCGCGTCGAACGCGCGATCCTCGTCTTCGTCCACCTTCTCGATGAACGACTTCCAGATGAGGGCCGGGAGCGTCCCGCCCGCAACGGGCTCGCCATTGAACTCGGTCAGCATCGGCTTCAGCGCGTTGGGGTAGCCGACCCATACGGCGACGACGAGCTCCGGCGTGTAGCCGACGAACCAGGCGTCCCCGTAGTTGTCGGTCGTGCCCGTCTTGCCCGCGACCTGCCGGCCGGAGATGGCCGCTCGGCGCCCGGTTCCGGCTCGAACGACACCCTCGAGGATGTCGGTGAGAAGCTCGGCATGGCTCTCCTCCATGACCTGCCTCGGAACCGGTGCGTTCTCCTCGACCCGGCCTGCGCGGATCCGTCCGACCGTGCGGATGACGCGCGGGCGGTTCTCGAGCAGCGAGCCGTCGACGCGACGGCCTTCGTTCGCGAGGGTCGCGTACGCGCGCGCCATCTCGAGCGGGCTCACCGCCACCGAGCCGAGCCCGATGGAGAAGTACGGCGTGAGCCTGCTGCGGATCCCGAGACTGTGGGCCGTCTTCACGATCGCCTTCGGCCCGACGATGTCCGTCAATTGTGCGTAGACGGTGTTGTCGGACGAGACCATCGCCCGGTCGAGGCTCACGCGACCCAGGTAGGTCTTGTCGTAGTTCGTCACCTTCCAGATGCGGTCGCCCGCGTCGATCGCCACGGGCTTCGACTCGAGCGTCGTCACGGGGGAGATGCCCTCGTTCATCGCGGCCGCGAGCACGATCGGCTTGAACGCCGAGCCTGGCTGCCGCTTCGCCTGCGCTGCGAGGTTGAACTGACTCTGCCGGAAGTTGCGGCCGCCGAACATCGCCTTCACCTCGCCCGTCTCAGGCTCGATCGCGACGAGGGCTGCTGCCGGGCCGTCCGGGTCGTGCAGGACCTTCTCGATCGCCGCGCGAGCCTTCAGCTGGAGGTCGAGATCGATCGTAGTCGTCACCTTGAGGCCGCCGCCGAAGACCCGTCCTGCCCCGTACTTGGCGACGAGCTGGTCGGTCACGTAGTTGGTGAAGTAGGGGGCAGGCCCCTGGGTGCCGGGCAGTCGGATCTCCTCGGGCTCGGGAAGGTCGGCCTTGTCCGCCCGCTCGAACTGACGCTGGGTGATCTTCCCCTGCTCGAGCATCATCGAGAGCACGTGGCGCCTCCGGAGGATCGCATTGCGCGGATTCACCGACGGGTCGTACAGGGAGGGGTCGGCCGGGATGCCGGCCAGGAGCGCTGCTTCGGCGAGCCGCAGATCCCTCGCACTCTTCTTGAAGTACGCGCGCGCGGCCTGCTGGATGCCGTACGCGCCGTGTCCGAAGTAGATCGTGTTGAGGTACGCCGTGAGGATTCGATCCTTGCTCCAGCGTTGCTCGAGCTGCCAGGCGAGTGCGGCCTCGCGCACCTTGCGCGCGACCGAGCGCTCGTTCCGGATGTAGGCGTTCTTCACGAACTGCTGCGTGATCGTGGAGCCGCCCTCGACGATGCTCTGCTGGCGCACGTCCTGCCAGAGCGCTCGTGCGACGCCCCGGACGTCGATGCCGTCGTGCTCGTAGAAACGCTGGTCCTCGACCGAGACGATCGCCTGCCGCATGATCGGCGCGATGTCCTCGGTCTTCACGAGGACGCGGCTCTCGTCGCCGCGCAGGACCGCCAGAACCGTGCGACCGTTCTCTGCGTAGACGACCGTGTCGACGTCCGAGCGCTGCGCCGCGGGGTCGAGCGCAGGCACCTCGCTCGCAACGGCGCGGACGAGGCCGAAGGTGAACGAGAGGGCCGCGGCGACGACGAGGACGGCCACGAGCGCCGCAAGACGACGCTTGCGAACCCGGCGTCGCCGACGCGACGTCCCCTTCTCTCTCCGAACCCGCAAGGGGCCAGATTCTAGCCCCGGCTGCTCCTTTGTCCCGCAAAGGGACGGTTCAGACGGGCATCGTTCCGACGATCGGCTCCGTCGTCGGGGCGTCCGCGCCGCCATCGTCCTCGATGGTCACGGCGACGACCTGCGCAGGCTCGACGGTGCCGTCGACGCCGACGATCTCCACGCCGTCGCTGCCGGGAAAGAGCCCTGCGCTGACGGGATCGTCACCATGGCCGACGATCCACACCTGGTATGTCTTGCCTGTCGGTGCCGGGTCGAGGCCGTCGAGCACGAGGACGGCTCGGCCCTCGTCGTCGACCACGAGCCGACCCTCACCCTCCCGGAGTGCGACTGAGCGCGCGTCCGGGTCGGCGAGCACCTCGGCTGTCCGCTGTTGTCGCTCGAGTGCCGCTCGCGTCTCGTCGAGCTCGCTCGAGAGGTCGGAGGCCCACAAGCCGACGCCGAGCGCGACCACGGCGGCAGCTGCGGCGACAGCTCCGAGAACAGGGGCGAGTCGGCGTCGCCGCGGCTCGAGCGGGACGACGTTCTGCGGCGGCTCGGCGCGCACCGAGTCGAGGATGCGCTCGCGCAGGGCCGCGCCGGGTTCCGGACCGGAGGCCGCGACGGCGAGCGCTGCGGTCGTCTCCCAGAACGACGCGAGCTCCTCCTGGCAGCGCTCGCAGCCGGGGAGGTGCGCCTCGTAGGCCCGCCGCTCCTCGGGATCGAGCGCGTCGAGCGCGTAACCAGCGGTCAGCTCGTGAATTCCGGCTTCCATGATCCTTCCTGGGTCGAGTCGTCGAGGAGCTCGCGCAAGCGCGCGAGCCCCGCGAACATCCTGCTCTTGATGGTGCCGAGCGGAACGCCGAGGCGGTCCGCGAGCTCGGCTTGCGAGAAGCCTCCGTAGTATGCGAGCTCCAACGCCTCCCGCTGGGTGTCGGGGAGCTGCTTGAGCGCCGACTGCACTCGCTCGCGTTCGAACCGCAGCCAGGCAGCCTCTTCCGTTCCCTCGACGGAGGGAGTCGACTCGACGCCCTCCGTCAAAGGCTCGGTGCGACGGCGCTCCTCGCGTCGGACGAGATCGACGGCGCGGCGGTGGACGAGCGTGAGGATCCACGTGCTCGCCTTCGCGCGCTCGGCGCGGAAGGTCGCGGCGGTGCGCCAGGCGCCGAGGAAGCCCTCCTGCACGGCGTCCTCGGCGAGTCGCTCGTCGCGCAACACGCGAAGCGCGAGTCCGTACGCGATGCGACCGACGCGGTCGTAGAGCTCGGCGAGAGCGCTCTCGTCTCCCCGGGCCACGAGCGCGACCAGGGCCTCGTCGGAGAGGTGGGCGTGCTGCTTTCGCATGGCGACGCGATCCGGAGACCCGGGCAACGCTAACACGGGGGACGCGACCGCCTCCATGGCTCTGCTTCGTCGTACGCCGCGATCCGGTTCGTCGGCGAACCGCCTCGGCCGTTCGCACGAACAAGTGCCGGTCCCGACCACGAAACGGAAGGAGCAGAGATGCGAAGAAGCATCACAGCGTTCGGCGCCGTCGGCTTGCTAGCAGCGGTCGCGGTCGTCGGCGCGACGACACTCGGCCCCGGGAGCGGTACCGCCTCGAGCCACCGTGAGGCACCGCTGATCGCGGAGGATCCGTCGACAGACCTGACTGACCTGTACGCGTTCCGCAGCCCGGACAAACCGAACACGGTGACCATTCTCGCCAACGTCATTCCCGGCGAGGATCCTGCAGCAGGTCCGAACTGGTACACGTTCTCGCCCAACGCGCGGTACAACCTCAAGATCGACACGAACGGGGACGCGCGCCCGAACGTGACGTACCAGTTCCAGTTCCGCACGAAGACCGGCCCGTTCTTCCTCGCCGACACCGCGCAGCCGTTCACGGTGACGCGGATCGCCGGTGGGAAGTCACAGGTGGTCGCACGAGGGACGACGCCGCCGAACAACATCGGCCCGCGCTCGACCCCGAACTACCGCGCCCTCGCGGCGAAGGGCGTCGTGAACGTCGCCGGTGGCGGAAAGGCGTTCGCCGGACAGCGGGACGATCCGTTCTTCGGCGACATCGGCGCGATCTTCGATCTCGTCGCGATCCGCAAGGGCACCGGCAACATGGGCGGCGGGAAGGACTTCTTCGCCGGCTACGGCGTCCACACGTTCGGCGTGCAGGTCCCGATCGCCGGACTGAACGCGAAGAACGGCACCATCGGCGTCTGGGCCTCCGTCGATCGGCGCAAGGTCACGACGCGGTCGACCTCCGGCGCTCGCAACTCGGGTGCCTGGATCCAGGTCAACCGGATCGCGAACCCGCTCGTCAACGAGGTCGTCATCCCGACGGGCCTCAAGGACTCGTGGAACGGCCTCCAGCCCTGGCAGGAGGGTCGCTTCCGCAAGTACTACGACGAGCCGATTCTCGCGGCCGTCATCAACAAGCTGTACAAGCTCGGCGCACCCGAGACGGGTCGTGACGACCTCGTGGCGGTGCTCCTGACCGGCGTTCCGCAGCTCAACTTCACGAGCGGGCGACTCGCCGAGTTGCTCCGCGTGAACCTGACCATCCCGGTCACGAAGAACCCGAACCGGATGGGCGTGCTCGCGGGCGACAACCAGGGCTGGCCGAACGGCCGGCGTCTCGGCGACGACGTCGTCGACATCGCCGAGCAGGCGGTCGGCGGCTTCCTCAAGGGGACGAAGCTCCCCCTCGGGGACGGCGTCGACGCGGACGACCGGAAGCTCCTCGGATCCTTCCCGTACATCGCGGATCCGCAGGTCGGCTTCGACAACACGAAGGGCACATAGGCGAGACGTGGGTCGACTCGTAGGGGCCGGGCTTGCCCGGCCCTTGCCCTTCCCTCCGAACCGATCTCTCGTGTACGACGAATGACGCGTGTGAAGCGCGTTGTCGCCCTCGCAGTCGTCGCGGTCGCCGTCCTGGTGGCGCCGGCGATCGCCCGCGCCCATCCGCTCGGCAACTTCACGATCAACCACTGCGCAGGCATCGAGGTCGCCGGCGACGGGATCTATGTTCGCTACGCACTCGACGCCGCCGAGATCCCGACGTACCAGCTCGGCTCACAGCTCCGTGCCGAGGGGTACCCGGCGCGCCTCGCTCGCGACCTCGAGCTGACGCTCGACGGACGCCGGGTTCCGCTCCGTGTTGTCGAGAGCCGTACCCGGACGCGCCCGGGTGCCGGTGGCCTGAAGACCCTCCGACTCGATGTCGTTTACCGTGCCGCGCTCGACGGAGAGGCGGAGGCCCTCACCTTCCGCGACCGCTCGTTCCGCGGGAGGATCGGCTGGCGCGAGGTGACCCTGAGCGCGCGGGACGGCGGACGCGTCGTGACCTCGGACGTTCCAGCGCTGAGCACGAGCTCCGCGCTCCGCAGCTATCCGAACGACCTCTTGCGCTCTCCGCTCGACGTGTCGAGCGCGACCGCCACGATCCAGCTCGGTACGGACGCGGCTACCGCACCGTCGATCGGCTTCGAACCGGTCGCGACGCACGTTCCCGGCGGCTTCGAGGCGCTCATCGAGGGTCGAGACCTCTCGGTCGGCGTCCTTCTGCTCTCGCTGCTCGTCGCCGCGTTCTGGGGAGCGGCACACGCCCTCACTCCGGGACACGGCAAGGCGATGGTCGCGGCATACCTCGTCGGCACGAAGGGACGTCCACGCGAGGCCTTCCTGCTCGGTGGCACGGTCACGATCGCCCACACGGCAGGTGTGTTCGCGCTCGGGTTCGTCACCCTCGGACTGTCCGCGTTCGTCGTCCCCGAGCAGCTGTACCCGTGGCTGACGCTCGTCTCGGGCCTCCTGGTCGTGCTCGTCGGTGTCTCGGTGCTCCGCGCACGGCTTCGCGCGCGCCACGGCGGTCATGGACACGACCACCATCACCAGGAGCACGAGCACGAGCACGAGCACGGCGACGGCCACCACCACGACGACATGCTGACGCCGAAGGGCATCCTCGGGGTCGGCATCGCCGCCGGGCTCCTCCCGTGTCCGTCGGCGCTCGTCGTCCTTCTCTCGGCGATCGCGCTCCACCGCGTGGCCCTCGGGCTCGCGCTCATCGTCGCCTTCAGCCTCGGACTCGCGGCGACGATCACGGCAATCGGACTCGTGGCGGTGCTGGCGCGACGGACGTTCGGCCGGCTGTCGCTCGACGGACCGGTCGTACGCGCGCTGCCCGCTGCGAGCGCCGCGCTCATCCTCGCCGTCGGTCTCGTGATCACGGCCCGGGCGCTGCCCGGGGTGATCTGACGTCGAACCGGTACAGGCTCGAACCGATCCGCGTCGCCGAACGAACCAGGGGCATGTTCGGGCTCGACGACTGGATCGCAGGGCTCTCGGAGAGCGCGTCCATCGGCGTCGTTCTCCTGGTGGCCGTCCTCCTCGGCCTCCGTCACGCGACGGATCCCGACCACATCGCGGCCATGACGACGCTCGTCGCGTCGGGCCGCGAGCGCGTGGCGCGATCGGCAGCGAGCATGGGAGCCTGGTGGGGCATCGGACACGGCATCACGCTGGTCGTGTTCGGCGTCCCCATCCTGCTCGCCGAGCGGTACCTGCCGGAGCGCGTCCAGCAGGGTGCAGAGACCGCCGTCGCGGTGCTCATCGTGTTCCTGGCGATTCGCCTCCTCGTGCGCTGGCGACATGGGTACTTCGACCTCCATGCACATCCGCACTCCGCGCAGCAGCACCGCCACGCGGTTCGCACTCCAGCGAGTGCGCTCGGCGTCGGACTCGTCCACGGCATGGGGGGGAGCGCCGGCGTCGGCGTCCTGCTGCTCGCGGCGATTCCGTCGGAGACCGTCGCCGTGCTCTCGCTCCTCGTCCTCGCGCTCTTCACGGCCGTCTCGATGACGGCCGTGACGGTCGGCTTCGGGCTCACGCTGACGGCCCGCCCCGTCGCCGCAGCCTCCACCACGATGGTTCCGGCTCTCGGGATCGTCAGTCTCGCGTTCGGCGTCTGGTACGCAGCGGCGGCATGGTCGCTGGCTCCGTATCCCTTCTGAGCGCGATCCGATCCGCGGCGCCGCGGTAGGCTCCGCCGCCATGGAGCAACTCCTCACGCTCGACGACGCCGAGCGCCTCGCCGAGTCCGTCGTCGCGCCGGAGGCATGGAGCTACATCGTCGGCGGCGCCGGCGACGAGCGAACGCTTCAGTGGAACCGTGAGGCGTTCTCGCGCCATCGGCTGCGATACCGCGTTCTCGTCGACGTCTCGAACGTCTCGACCGAGACCACGGTTCTCGGAACCCCGATCTCGATGCCGGTGATGGTGGCGCCGATGGCGTTCCAGCAGATCGCGCACGAGGAGGGAGAGCTCGCAATGGCGCGAGGCGCCGCCGAGGCGGGCACGCTCATGTGCCTCTCGACGGTCGCGACGGCTACGCCGGCCGACATCGCGGAGGCGGCGCCGGGTGCGGCGCGGTGGCTCCAGATCTACGTGTTCCGAGACCGCGAGGTCTCCGACCTGATCATCGAGCAGGCGCTCGAGTCGGGGTTCACCGCGCTCGTCCTCACCGCGGACCTCCCCGTCTACGGCATCCGCCACCGTGAGGCCAGGCTCGGCTTCGAGGCGCCCGAAGACGACGTCCCTGCCATCGTCCACGCGCGATCGCGCGGAGGCGACTCCACCGAGCACCACTCACTCGGCCTCCTCGAGTCCGGCCTGCAGTGGGACTACGTTTCCGACCTCGTCGAGCGCTGGAAGGTGCCCGTGGTCGTCAAGGGCCTCGTCACCGCCGAGGACGCCGACCTCGCCTGCCAGCACGGCGCGTCGGCCGTCGTCGTCTCGAACCACGGTGGACGCCAGCTCGACGGGTCCATCGCGTCGCTCGACGCGCTGCCCGAGGTCGTCGAGGCAGTCGGTGGTCGCGCCGAGGTCTATCTCGACGGCGGAGTGCGTCGGGGCACGGACGTCGTCATGGCGCTCGCTCTCGGCGCTCGCGCCGTCCTCGTCGGCCGCCCCGCCATGTACGGGCTCGCCTTCGGTGGCGACAAGGGTGTGGCGCAGGTGCTCGAGATCCTGCGCGAAGAGACCGAGAACGCCCTCGCGCTCCTCGGATGCCGTTCGCCCACGGAGGTCACGGCCGCGCACATCCGTCCGGCCTAGCATGGGCGTCGCGGAGCTCACCCGAAACGCGGTCCACGTTCTCCCGGCCGGGGGCCTCGAGGCGAAGCTCGCGCTCGGCCGCCCGTTGCGAGTCAAGCTCGGAATCGACGTCACGTCGCCCGACATCCACGTCGGGCGCGGCATTCCCCTGCAGCGCATGCGCGCCTTTCAGGACGAGGGGCACACAGGAGTCCTCATCGTCGGCGACTACACGACGCGGATCGGGGATCCGTCGGGACGCTCGACCGAGCGGCCGATTCTCTCCGACGACGAGATCGACCGGAACGCGGAGACGTACGTGGAACAGGCACTCCAGATCCTCGTCCCCGAGCGCACCGAGGTTCGGCGCAACAGCGAGTGGCTCGCGAAGCTGAGCTTCGCCGACGTCATTCGCCTGACGCGGATGATGACCGTCGCGCAGATGCTCGAGCGCGACGACTTCGCGGGCCGCTATGCGAGCGGTCAGCCGATCTCGGTCTCGGAGCTCCTCTATCCGCTCATGCAGGCGTACGACTCGGTCGCGGTCGAAGCGGACGTCGAGCTCGGTGGGACCGACCAGCTGTACAACCTCCTCGCCGGGCGAGAGGTGATGCAGGCCTATGGGCTCGACCCACAGGTCGTCCTCACGACGCCGCTCCTCGTCTCCTGGGACGGCGAGAAGATGAGCTCGTCGGTCGGAAACAACATCCCGCTCACCGCAGCTCCCGAGGAGCAGTTCGGCCGGACGATGCGCATCTCCGACGACCTGCTCCAGGAGTGGTACCGGCTCGTGGTCGAGACGCCCGTGCCCGAAGGCGATCCCCTGGAGGCGAAGCTCGCTCTGGCGCGCTGGATCGTGTCGCGCTCTCACGGGGACGAGGCCGCAGGGCCGGCGGAGGAGCATTTCACGCGTGTCGTCCGACAGGGTCGCGCTCCCGACGACGTACCCGAGCACGCGCTGCCCGACGCCGACCCGGTGCACCTACCGGCGCTGCTCGCCTCGGCGTTCGGCCTGTCGACGAGCGACGCGCGCCGACTCATCGCACAAGGCGGAGTCAGGGTCGACGGCACCGTCGTCTCGGAGCTCGACCTTCCGAGGGCCGATCTTTCGGGTGTCGTGCTTCAGGCCGGCAAGCGGAGGTTCGCGCGTCTCACGCCTGACGCCGAGCCGCCACCACCCCGGAAACGGCGCGGTTGACACGAGAATCCCGTGTGCTAGGATCCCTCGGCCTTCCGCGAGGAGGGTGCAGAAAGCCTGTAACTCGACAAGGAGAAGCCTTCGAGCGAGCGGATACGACGTCTGTTGTTCCGTCCCCGAAGGCCTCTGGTGCGAGTCAGAGGCTTTTTGTTGGCCGCAGCGCTGGCATAGGCAGGGCGGCGTGGTCTTTGAAAACTCAACAGCGTGAAACGTCGAGACCTCTCGGAGGCGCAAGCCTGCGAGGGGAATGAATCCGTCTTCTTTTCCTTTGGAAGACGAATCGGATCAGACTTGCTCTCGATCTTCGAGAGCACCAAGTCTCTTCACGGAGAGTTTGATCCTGGCTCAGGACGAACGCTGGCGGCGCGCTTAACACATGCAAGTCGAGCGAGAACCAGGGCTTCGGCCCTGGGGACAGCGGCGAACGGGTGAGTAACACGTGGATAACCTGCCCTCGGCACCGGGATAGCCCGGGGAAACCCGGATTAATACCGGATGGCCCTTCCGGCTTTCGAGCTGGTCGGAAAAGGTAGCTTCGGCCTCCGGCCGAGGATGGGTCCGCGGCGGATTAGCTTGTTGGTGGGGTAACGGCCTACCAAGGC
>DASUCN010000042.1:0-25107 GCA_036276015.1 Gaiellaceae bacterium
GAGCGCCGCCGCTCGCAGCGGGCGGACATGCACCCCGGTGTCGCCCGGTGAAACGGTTGCGTCCGTCATCCTGAGCTCCCAGCGTTGGCGTGCATTCCACTCCGGCAAGAGCTGGGCCGAAAACCACCGCGATCGGAGGACTCAGGTCGCGAACTCCGGCTTGCCGGAAGCTGGGGCTAGCCTGAGAACACGGTAGCACGGCAACGTTCGGCGTAGAATTCCGCCGGGGAAGTCCCTGTGCCATGAGTTCGGAAGAGATCGAGCACCTCCGAGTCCTGATCGCCAATGAGCGCAAGGACCGACTCGAGACGATCGTCGCGATCGTCGAGGGTCTCGGACACTCAGTCGTAGCGCAGCAACTCGAGGTCGAGGAAGTCGCGGCCGCCACGGCCGAGCTCCATCCCGACCTGGCGCTGGTCGGGCTGGGCGAGAGTTCGCAGCACGCCCTCCAGCTCGTGTCCCGAATCGTCCAGGAGGCCGCCTGCCCGGTGATCGCCATCCTCGAGGGCAAGGATGCGGGGTTCGTTCGTGAGGCGGCCAAGCGAGGCCTGTTCGGCTACATCATCGACTGCGATCCGACAGAGCTGCAGGCGGAGATCGACGTCGTGCTGCGCCGGTTCGGTGAGTTTCAGAACCTCGAAGGAGCGTTCGGCCGCCGTGCCATCACCGAACGAGCGAAGGGCATTCTCATGGCCCGCCACCTGATCAGCGAGCGGGAGGCCTTCGAGCTCCTCCGCCGACACTCACGTCAAACTGGCCGTAAGGTCGTCGATGTGGCCGCAGCAGTAGTCGACATCCACGGTTTGCTACCGGGGCAGATGCCGGCGGAGGGTTCAGAGGGCTCGCGCTCCCATGGGGAGGCCACTACGGGCAGAACCGAGCCGGAATAACCGGCCGCTACAGCGGCCACCGCACGGTTCACTTCGGTGCTGCACGGCGGCGCAACCACAGTGTTGCCGCCGAAGCGAACGCCCAGTTCTTCGTCTTGTTTCCGCGCTTTCGACGGATTCCCGGAGTGCCTCGTCGCGACCGACGTCATGGTCGTCGCCGGGATCGATCTGGACGATGCTGCCCACCCCGTCCGGGAGGGAGTTCTCGAGCAACGAGTCGCGATGCCGGCACGCGGACGGCGATTCGGCCCTCTCCGGGGCATCTCACCGGTGACCGCCGATCCGTCGGATCCGCCAGAATGCTGTACGGGCGGCCACGGCCCAGCGCCGCCAGGAGTACGGTCCGCTCGATGTTCCGAGGCCGAGCGCCGCCGCCGACACCCGGTAGCGCGCCTCAGCAGCACCGGCGTGACCAGGAAACTGGTCGCGAGTGAACGACGATGGCATTGAGGTCCTCCACGGGCGGACAGAAGAGGCGCGACGTGTGCGAACGTAGGATCTCCGCGTGGTTGCCTATTCGCACACCTCGACCAGGTTCAGCTCGTCGAGCGTCCGGACACGATCGACGGGGGCGAGGAGTGCGTAAGGATTGGCGCCGACTGGGTGCGCCTGCGGATGTGTCGCACATGCAGCACGATCAGGTGCTGCGATTCGTCGCCCAACAGGCACGCAGCCGCCACGCTGCTGAGGAAGGACATCCGATCGTACGCTCGGTCGAGCCCGGCGAGGGTTGGAGCCGGTGCTACGTGCACCAGCTGATGTTCCAGCTGGCAGCGGAATGAGCCCGGTTCGTCCGACGATACGAGTCGTCGGTCGCAGCCTTGAACCAGAGCATCACCGGCTGCGCGACTTCTTCACGCGGACGGCGCAGCCGTACGAGTTTTTCGAGCTGGGTTCAGCGGAGGCCGCTGCGCTGCTCGCGGAGCACGGCCTCACAGCGCGAGATCTACCGGTCGTGGTCGACGGCAGCGACGTGTACTCGAATGCGACCCTCTCCCTGCTTGCGGAGGCATGGAACCTCTCGACGCCTCCGTCGCGGAAGCACTACGACCTCGCGATCGTCGGCGCAGGCCCGGCGGGGCTCGCCGCCGCCGTCTATGCCGCCTCCGACGGGCTTTCGACCGTCGTGATCGAGGCCGACGTGCCAGGCGGGCAGGCGTCGCACACCTCCATGATCGAGAACTTCTTTGGCTTCCCCGACGGCATCGGCGGGGCGGAGCTCGCTCGGCTAGCGGGTCGGCAGGCGGAGCGTTTCGGAGCGGAGCTCGTCCTTCTGCGCGGCGTCGTCGGCAGCTCGGCCCGCGCGGCCCGCCCTCCGTCGCTGCTGATCGACGGCGGGTACGAGGTCACCGCCGAGGTCGTAGTTGCGGCCAACGGCATGGAATGGCGCCAGCTCGACGTCGACGGTGTGCCGGCGCTGCTTGGCCGGGGTGTCTACTACGGGGCCGGCCGCAGCGAAGCCGCCCGCTGCAGCGGCGACCACGTCGTTGTGGTCGGCGCCGGCAACTCGGCCGGCCAGGCAGTGCTCCATCTCTCCCGCGCCGGTGCGCGGGTGACGATGGTCGTGCGTGGGGACCAGCTCGGGTCGAAGATGTCTTCCTACCTCGTCGAGCGAATCGAGCGAGACGCGCTGATCGACGTCCGGTTGCGCACCACAGTGACGACGGCCCACGCCGACGGCAACCGCCTCGGTGCAGTGACGATCTCCGACGCAGCCGGCAAGGGCGAGCAGCTGCGGGCGCGTGCCCTGTTCCTGTGCATCGGCGGCACCCCTCGCACCGAATGGGCGGCAGGCGCAGGCGTCCGCGTCAATTCGGCCGGCTTCGTTCTCACGGGGAGTGGTCTGCTCGAGAGCGGGCGGCGGCCTGACGGGTGGCCGCTCCAGCGCGACCCACTCGTGCTCGAAACGACAGTTCCCGGGTTGTTCGCCGCCGGCGATCTGCGCAGCGGATCGACGAAGCGCGTCGCCGCTGCAGTCGGGGAGGGGGCCATGGCAGCGGCGCTCGTTCACCGTCGGCTCGAGGAGATCGCCGCGGGCGAGTCGTGAACCTCGCTCTCGGGTTGCCCGCTGGTCGCCCCAAGAGGTGACAGACTGAAACCGTCGACACTGCATTCGTCCAGGAGGTTCTGAGATGAACCGGTTGCAGGAACGGGTCGCGCTGATCACGGGCGCGGCGAGCGGGATCGGTCGTGTGACAGCGGAGCGGCTCTCTGACGAGGGCGCCACGGTCGTGGTGACAGACGTGCAGGACGAGGCCGGGGAGAAGACCTCGGCGGCCATTCGCGACGGTGGGGGCGACGCGCTCTACGTGCACCTCGACGTGACCGACGAGGCCGGCTGGCAGGCCGCCGTCGAGCGCGTGCTCGCCGAGCGTAGCCGCCTCGACATCCTCGTCAACAACGCCGGGCTGGGTGACCTGGCCCCGATTGAGGAGACGAGCCTTTCCGACTGGGAACGGACGATCGCGATCGACCAGACGGGCGTCTTCCTCGGCATGAAGACGTGTGCCGAGGCGCTGAAGGCATCCGGGCACGGCTCGGTGATCAACATCAGCTCGATCTTCGGCACCTCGGGTGGCTTCGGCACCTCGCCCGCCTACCACGCGGCCAAGGGCGCGGTACGGACTCTGACAAAGAACATCGCGCTGCACTGGGCGACCGAGGGTGTGCGCGTCAACTCGGTTCACCCGGGCTTCATCCGGACGCCCATCCTCGACCAGGCGAAGGGAACCGAGATCTGGGATGCGATGACGGCCTCGACGCCGATGGGCCGGCTCGGCGAGCCGGAGGAGATCGCTGCAGCCGTCGCTTATCTGGCGAGCGACGACGCCTCCTTCGTTACGGGCTTGGAGCTGTACGTCGACGGCGGCTACATCGCGCGCTGACTCGACCGAGTCTTCCCCAAGGCGCCACCCCATCTTCGCTGCAGCAGCTCGCTGGACAGACGCCCGTTGGACGTTCTCTGGCCGGCTGCGACGCGCCGAGGCTCCATGCGACGACCGAGGAGGATGCGATGACGAGAACTGGTGTCTCGGGCCCTGGAGCGCTTAACCGCGGTTTCTCCTGCGCCTGGAAGGGGCCCCGTTCCTCGGTCGAAAGCGCGCCGATCGCCTCGTCTGGGAGCCCGTTATACCGGGGGTGCGGGACGGATTACGAGCACGGACGAGCGCGCCTGGTGGGCGACCCGCTCGCTCACGCTGCCGAGCGCCTTCAAACCATGTAGCCCGCGACTTCCGACAAGGACGAGGTCAGCCGTTCCCGACGCAGCCACGAGCGCAGTGACAGCGCCTGCAGAGTCCTCCTCGAGCTCCGGTGCAAATGCTGCCGCCAGTTCGGGGTCGAAGTGATCCGCGGTCGACGCGATGGCGCGAACGCCGGACCCGAAGCGGCCAGCGAACTCCCGTGCGACGGCGAGCGCGACGGCCGATCCGGGAGAGCCGTCGACGCCGACGACGACGGCTCGTGGCCACGTCTCCGGATCGGTCACCTCGCGCGCGATCAAGACGGAGCAGGGCGCGTCACGGAGCAGTGCCAGCGCGACGGTCCCGAGCACCATCGCCGTGGCTCGGCGGTGACCGTGGGAACCGACAACGACCAGCGTCGTCTCATCCGATTCGGCCTCGCGCAGGAGTACTGTCGCCGGATTGCCGATGACGAGCTTTCCAGCCGCCGAGGGCACGAGCGCCCGAGCCTCCTTGAGCGCGGCCTCCGCCTCCTCTTGAAGTTGCCCGGCTGCGTGGGTAGCGGCCATGCCCGCTTGCGACGCCTTCGCGATATTCGCCGCCGCCACGAAGCGAAGCGTTCCTTCTCGGACCTGGAGGCGAGAGGCCGCCTGCACCGCTGTCAAGCTCGAAGCCGTGCCGTCGACGCCGCAGAGGATGCGTTCGAAGACCGCCGTCTCGCTTCCCTGCATGTCCCCCATGACCGTCTGGCGATCGTACTAGCGTCCGTGCCTCCCTCACGTCAAGAACGTGACGACCGGCGAGTCGGAGCGGAGCCGCCCTCCGCGGCCGAACCGGGACCTGGGCTTCGCTCGCCCGGTTCTCCGCGAGCCCGTGGGCGCGCTACTGCTGGTAGCGCTCGACGACGTCGCCGTCGCGCACGCGTGCAGCGTCAGGGTCGAGACCGGCCTCCTGCAGGGCGCGCCGCTGCCGCGACCGCTCCCGTGCCGATGCCGCGCCCCATGTTGCCCGCGCCGAAGATCGTGACCTTCATCCGTCCACCTCCTGGGGTGCACGAGGGCAGTGATGGTGAGCGCCTTGTCCTAGTCGGGACGAGGTACTGGCATGATGCCGACGTGTCCTCGACTGGCGAGATGCGGCTCGTGATCGCGACCGGTGAGGCCGCTGCGGATGTCGAGGAAGTTCCACCGCTCATCCGCGCGCTCATCGAGAGCGCTTCGAAGATCCTCGTCATCACGCCTATCCTCGTCAGTCGCCTGCGTTGGCTCGCCTCGGACACGGACCGTGCGCGGTTCGAGGCGGACGAGCGCCTCGGCACTGTTCTCGGTCACATCGAAGCCCTCGCCCCGAAAGCAGAGGTCAGGGCCCAGGTTGGCGATGACGCACCGCTCACGGCGTTCGACGACGCGATCCGCACGTTCCAGCCGCATCACATTCTCGTCGCGCTGCGAAGCGTCGATCACGATGCATGGCAGGAGCGAGGGCTGATCGACGCTCTCCGCTCGACGTTCCACATCCCGATGACGGTCTTCGAGATCGACCGGGCCGGGCGCGTGCCGCCGACCAACACGCAGGCCTGAAGACCCTGGGGGCGGGCTTCGTCCAGCCGCTTGCCACGCCGTGGCTCACCGGGAGGCGCTTGGACTTCTGAGACCCATGACGCCCTCACTCAGTCCTCTCGGGAAGGCAGCCAAGACACGTCGGACGGTGCGGTGGGCTCGGGGATGAGCAACGTTGGCCCGACCGGTGCGAGCTGAGAGAGCAGGAGCCTGCCCGGTAGCCTGCGCCAATGTCCTCTGGGTGGCGGGCGCTTCCATATCAGACATGGAGCGCGACGTGTGACACGCTCCACGCGCACACGCAAGTCCTGGGGAAGCTGGCGGCGCGCCTGGCCCCGCCCGAGCCGCAGCTCCAGCACGCGGCGCTGCGCCTGACTGCGCGTGGCTGGGAGACGCGGCCGCTGCCGGCCCCTGACGATTCGGGTGCGTTCGTTGTCGCGTTGGACCTGCGTGCCCATGAGGCGGTCGCCGAGCACAGTGACGGGACGGTCGAACGTATCGCACTTGCTCCCGGTCGCTCGGTCGGCACCGTGACGCGCGAGGTGCTGGCGGCGGTTAGGCGAATTGCAGGCCCCGTCGAGATCGATCCCACGCCGCAGGAGATGCCGTGGAAGACGCCACTCGACGAGGACGACGAGCACGCGACCTACGACACCACCCACGTGGCAAGCTACTTCGCGGCGGCGACTCGCGCGGCGCTCGTTCTCGCCGCGCTCCGTGCGCCATACCGGGGTCGCTCGACACCGGTCAACGCCTGGTGGGGATCGTTCGACCTCTCCGTGAGCCTCTACTCGGGGGTGCCGGCCAAGCCTCCGGCCGCAGACTTCATCACGCGCAACTCCATGGACGCACAGGAGCTGGCGGTCGGATGGTGGCCTGGCGATGCGCGGTACCCGCGCGCGGCCTTCTACGCCTACGCGCATCCGGCGCCGGAGGGGTTCGCGGCTTCCGCGCTCATGCCGGCAGCCGCACGCTGGGACGCAGCGCTAGGCGAATACGTCCTCGACTGGGACGACGTCCGCAGCGCCCCGAAACCCCATGAGACCGCGCTCGACTTCGCCCGTTCAGCCGTTCGCCATGGATGCGCCGTGTGCGGCTGGGACCCGGCGCTCTCTGCCAGCGTCGACGGAAGCCCGCCGCCGGTCGCGTGAGTGACCTCGTATAGCTGTTTCAGCGCGACCGGTGACCGAACGCGGTAGCTCGCTCAGGAGTCCCGTTCTGCAGCGAGCGCGGCGGCATGAAAGCGCTCCGGCCTCGGCCTTCGGACTCGGAAGGCATCTTCGTCGCGAGCCGCAGCGATCACGGCCGCGAAGCGAGCTAGACGCTGCCCCTGATATCGGGCGGCAGCGAGCGCCTTCGCGTCCGGCCCCGCGACCGTCTTCCCGCTCGTGTACGAGGTGCCGTACGGATTGCCTCCGGCGGCGAAGACCTCGCTCACCGTGTAGCCGAGCGGGAGGATGACCATGCCCCAGTGGTACAGGGTGTTGTTGAGGGCGAGAATCGTCGACTCCTGGCCGCCATGCACCGTCATCGACGCGGTGAACGAGGTTCCTACCCGATCCGCGAGCTTGCCCTCCTGCCACAGGCGCCCCGCCTGATCCATGAACTGCTTGAGCTGCGCCGCAACGTTGCCGAACCGCGTGGGAGTACCGAACGCGACCCCATCGGCCCACTCGAGATCGTCGAGCGTCGCAACCGGCTCGTCCTCGACCTCCGCGCGGTGCCTACCCCAGTACTGGTTCTGTGAGATCAGCATCTCAGAGGCAAGCTCCTCGACGTGCCGGAGTCGCACTTCTGCCCCCTCGGCCTCGGCGCCCTCGGCGAGCGCGTGGGCAAGCCTATGGACGTTCCCCGTCGCGCTGTAGTAGATGACCGCGACGTGCGCTGATCTCCTCATCGCCTCTGCCTCCTGTTTACGTGTCGGTGCGCCGGATCCCAAGGCGTTGCTGGCCGCTGGCGGCCTCTACGTTGATAGCGGAGCAGTGTAGAGCCGCGATGGCGCCAGCCCAGCAGATGGGCTGTACGGAGCGGGCTTCGTCCTCCTGCTGATACGTCGGCGCAGAACCGGAAATCAAGAGCCAACACAAACCGGAGCGGGCGTGGAGGCAGTTCGCTGCCCTTCGTCCTGACGAAATCCCGGCTCCATTTCGTCGGGCGGCCGAGCTCGTCAGCGCACGATGAGCTCGGACTATGCGGGGGCCGGTCTGAGGTCGAGCCGGCGCAGGAGCTGCGCGTTCAGGGCGACGACGATCGTGGAGATGCTCATCAGCAGCGCGCCGACGGCAGGTGGCATCGTGACCCCCCAGGGCGCGAGGACGCCTGCGGCGAGCGGGATCGCCACGATGTTGTAGCCGGCGGCCCACACGAGGTTCTGCACCATCTTTCGGTAGCTCGCGCGCGAGAGCCTGACGACACCGACGACGCCGCGCGGATCGTCCGACGCCAGGATGACCCCGGCGGACTCGATCGCGACGTCCGTCCCGGCGCCGATCGCGACGCCGACGTCGGCGCGGGCGAGCGCGGGCGCGTCGTTGACACCGTCGCCGACCATGGCGACGCGGTGGCCAGCTTCCTGAAGCTGCCGGACGTACCGTTCCTTGTCCTGGGGTAGGACCTCGGCGAAGACCTCGTCGATCCCGAGGTCGGCCGCGACGGCGTCGGCGACTTGCCGGGCGTCGCCCGTGATCATCGCCACGCGGATGCCGAGCGCGTGCAGCCGCTCGACCGCCTCGCGCGCCTCCGGGCGCACCTGGTCCTCGAGCGCGAAGGCGCCTACCACGGCGCCGTCCCGCACGAGGTAGAGGACGGAGGCGCCGCGGCTCCGCCACGGCTCCGTCTCGCGCCCGAGGTCGTCGGGGACGTCGAGGCCGCGCTCGCGCAGGAGGCTCGGTCCGCCGACCGCGACTCGGGCCCCGTTCACGGAGGCCTCGACGCCGCGGCCACTCATCGCGTGGAAGTCGCGGGCGGCCGGGAGTGCGCCTCGCTCGCCTGCCGCGGCGACGATTGCGCGCGCCAGTGGGTGCTCGCTCTCGGCCTCGACGGCGCCCGCCTGCTGAAGCACGGCGTCGCGCTCCCGGCCCGCCACGCCTGTCAGGACGTGCTCGCCGCGCGTGAGCGTGCCCGTCTTGTCGAAGAGGACGACGTCGACCAGGCGACTGCGCTCGAGGCTCAGGCGGTCCTTGACGAGGATGCCGTTACGGGCTGCGAGCGAGGTCGAGATCGAGACGACGAGCGGGATCGCGAGCCCGAGTGCGTGCGGGCAGGAGATCACGAGCACGGCGACCGCGCTGATCACGCCGAAGTCGACGTCGCCGACGATCGCCCAGACGACGAAGGCCGTGATCGCGGATCCCACGGCGACGTAGAAGAGGAGCCCTGCGGCCCGGTCGGCGAGCGCCTGTGTGCGCGAGCGCGACACCTGCGCTTCCGCGACGAGCCGCTGGATACCCGCGAGCGCGGTCTCCTCCCCGACCGCCGCGACGCGGACACGGATCGCCGAATCGGTCGCCACGGTGCCGGCGGTGACGCCATCGCCCTCGCTCCTCGCCACGGGCTTCGACTCGCCCGTGATCATCGACTCGTCGAGCTCCGCGCGACCGGCGACGACCTCGCCGTCGGCGGGCACGCGGCCTCCCGGCCGCACGAGCACGATGTCGCCGACCTGCAGCTCGCCGAGCGGGACGCGCTCGACCGTGCCGTTGCGGACGCGCTCCGCCTCGTCGGGAAGCAGCTCCGCAAGCGCGCTGACCGCGCCGCGGGCCTGGCCGAGCGCCTTCATCTCCTGCCAGTGTCCGAGCAGCATGATCACGACCAGCGCCGACAGCTCCCACCAGAACTCGAGATCGAACAGCCCGAGCGTCGAGGCCGCGCTCGCGACAAACGCGACGGTGATCGCGAGCGAGACGAGCAGCATCATTCCCGGAGCGCGCTGGCGGATCTCCGACCACGCGCCCGTGAGAAAGACGGATCCCCCGTAGACGTAGATGACGGTGCCGAGGACTGGCGCGACCCAGCTGTCGCCCGGAAACTCGGGCGCGGTGTAGCCGAACCAGTCCTGGATCATCTCGCTGTAGACGGAGACCGGGATCGCGAGGATCAGCGTGATCCAGAAGCGGCGCTTGTAGACGTCGGCATGCCCCGCGTGGGCCGTGTGATCGTGTCCGGCAGCGTGACCGGTGTGGTCGCCGGCAGTGCGGTGCAACTCGTCCTCACGCTCGCGGCCCTGGGCGTGCGTCGCGTCAGGCGCGCCGTGCTCCGAGTGCTGCTCGTGGTGCTCCACCGTATCCCCCATGTTCTCACCTGCCGCAGCCCGTGAGCGGTGCCCAGCAGGATTCCTTGGCCCGCAGCGCGAGGCGGGGCCAGCCCGAAGCAACTTGACGGCGGCCACGATCGCTTACGTTCCTCCCTGCGCCGAGCACGGAGCGCCATGGGTCGAGGCTCCGCCTGCGGGCGCTACGCGGAGGCCGACGGTCAACGGGCGAAGTGGACGAAAGCGCCACCGACCGGGCGAATCTCAGGTCCGATCTACCCGGCGGGACGCGTGGTTACTTTCGCAGCGCCGTTGTCGCCGCCTCCGTGGGAGGCACTCTCTAACACCTGGGGAGATCAGCGCGGCCTGACGTAGAGACGGGCGGTCGCGTGCGCCCGATCGGGCAACAGAACCTGCAATTTGCAGGGTTATTTTCAGCGGGAGCGACGGGACTCGAACCCGCGACCTCCGGCGTGACAGGACAGCCACGGGAACCAAGGGCCAGAACTACTGGCTAGAAGACGCGCTCAGCCATATGAAATAGGCGGATCCGAGTTTCGCGATACGTTGGCTCAGGTGAGTACTTGCCAATAACTTGCCAAGCGCGGACGTGTCGTGGGGTGCCGCTTTCCGACCACTGGACGTTTTCTCGGTGGATGACCATACTCGCGACGGTGGGCGTGAGACGCCACGTGACCGGCACGGCTCGTGTCGGCGTTCGACGACGAGTCGGTGTGGTCACCGTCTTGGTGGCCGTCGCGATGTCGCTGTTCGTTGTCGGCGTGGTCGCGGCGGGTGCTGCGTTGTCTTCCTGCACGGACGTGACATGGGGTTGCGAGACGGTCCACGATCCGGATCCGGGGGTCGCGGGGTCGAACACTGCGATTGCGTTCGATGCGTCCGGCGAGGCATGGGTCAGCTTCCGTGACCAGGATGCACAGGCGCTGATGGTCGCGCGGCACGTCGGGTCGGGCGGCACCTGTGCGGGCAACGCGGCTTGGGAGTGCGCCGTCGTTGATGACGCGGCAGGGCACGACGTCGGCTTCGAGACGGACATCGCATTCACGTCTGACGGGGCGGCGTGGGTGAGCTATCAGGACACGACGAGCGACGATCTACGGGTAGCCCACACGTGCGCGGCTGCGCCGTCCGGATGGTGCGTCGAGGTCGTCGATTCAACTAGGCAGGTGGGCGGCTACTCGGCGATTGCCGTCGAGAACGACGCGCCGCTCGTCACCTATTGGGATTCGGCAAACGACGATCTCCGGTGGGCACGTCGTGCCGGCGGCGGAGTGTCCTGCGACGCCGCGGGTTGGGACTGCGGTGTGGTCGACAGCGGCACCGTGGGCGCGTACGCAAACGATCTCGCGGTCGACTCGGTAGGGCGCGCGTGGGCAGCGTACCGCTACTCGGGGAGCGGCACGGGTCCGAAGGCCGCAAAGCTCGTCGTGGCCATGCACGTGGGAACCGGCGGGACGGGGTGCGGGCGCGGCTCGTCCGAGTGGACGTGCGTTCCGGTGGCGAGGACTGGGAATGTCGGCCTCGATACTGGCATCGCATTCGACTCGACCGGGAACGCATGGGTGCACTACTGGAACAGCCAGAACCTCAACCTCGCGCGCCTCGACCCCGGCGGCACCGCGAGCCGCTGCGACGTCGCCGCCGATTGGTCGTGCTCAACGATCCATGACGCCTCTGACAGCCTCGGGGAGTACGGCGCCATCGCGTTCGACGTCGAAGGCTCGCCGTGGGTCGTCTACTACGGCGCGGCTGCGACGAACGCCTATGTCGCGCACTACGTCGGGAACGGGGCAGGTGGCGGCTGCGGGGCCGGTGGATCGTCTGACTGGAGCTGCTCCACGCTCGACGGCACGGGCGACGTGGGCGCGTTCTGGATGGGGATCGCCACGAACCCGGTGACGGGAAAGCCATGGGTCAGCTATTTCGATCGCGGCAACGGTGCCCTGAAGGTGGCCGTTCTGCACGGGACGACGGAGCCTCCGCCTCCACCGGGCCCGGTGATCGACAGCTTCTCACCGACGAGCGGCACGGTCGGCACGCAGGTCACGGTCAGCGGTTCGAACCTAGGAGACACGACAGCGGTGGCGTTCAACGGCCTGGCGGTGTCACCAGACGCGAGGGACGTGCAATCGGGAACGTGGGTGACCGCCACCGTGCCGAGTGGTGCGAAGACCGGCCCGATCACGATCACGACACCGTCGGGCCCGGCGACGAGTACCCAGAGCTTCCGAGTGACGAAGCGGTAGCACTGCCTTCTGGATTGCGGCTGCTGCTGAACTTGCCAACTCTCGATCGTCCGGCGTGGAGGCACCAGGCCTTGAGCAGGCAAACGCGCTCCAGGCGCGGGTCTACTGAGACGGGAGCGACGGGACTCGAACCCGCGACCTCCGGCGTGACAGGCCGGCGTTCTAACCAACTGAACTACGCCCCCGAGAGCCGGAGGATTGTAGCCGCGCGGCCCGCGTCGAGAGCGGGCCGCGCGGGGACGCCGGTCAGACGCGCTTCCAGACCGGATACGTGAGGCTTTGCGTGCGGCCGGTACACGGACCCTCGCTGACGAGACGGAGGATGAGCTGGCCCGGTTTGACGGACCAGCGATACGTTCCACCCTCGTCACGTTCGAAGCCGCCGGCCAGGCACCCCGTGTCCTCGTAGAACCGAAGGCGCCGGTTTGCCAGCGCGGCGACCTTCCCGTTGATTCGTCCGTCGAGGGGGTTCGAGACGGTGTACGTGCCGTTCCGCCTGATGACGAGGGAGAACTTGCCCGTCATCCGCCAGTCTCCCAGTCCGGCCGCCTGAGCTTGGGTGAGCGTCGCCTTGTACCTACCGACGAATGGACCGCTCAGAGCTGCACCGCTGTTCTCCGAATTGCCCGCCTGCGCGGTCGGTCCGACGAGGGAGATCGCGGCGACGACGATCATGATCGTGCGTGTCATGGCATCTCCTCCCTCACCCGATCGTCGCCTCGAGCGCTTCGCACAGCTCGGCGCTGGGGCCGACTGACGACAGAAGCTCGACGTTGCCGTTCATGAACACGATCACTGCGCGCCCCGCGTCGACGTAGGCCCGACCGCCGCCGGGAAGCGCGAAGACGAGCCCCGTGAAGGCGATCGTCACGCTTCCGTCCGGGTTGTCCCGCTTGTGCGCGACGTAGGAGTTGGCCGTGCTGACCGACGCGCCGGTTGCGCGGTTGGTCCACGTGACCTTCGCGCGCGGCGCCGCGACGAGCTGTCGCGTGCGTGCTCCGGAGTCGTCGAACCAGGAGATGAAGTGCAGGCTGCCCGTGGCGTGCTCCTCGACGACGAATCCACAGTCGTCCCAGGTGAACGTGTCGTCGAGCGTGACCCACTCCCGCTCGGGCGCAGCGGCGTGGGTGGCGGCAGTCGCGACGGCGAGTGCCGCCACGACCGCGGTGATCAGCAACGCGAGGCTGCGTCGCATGACGTGCTCCTTTCGTCGAAGAGCTGGACGACGACGAGGCTCGGGCATGGCCCGAACGGAGCTCTGAAACGATGCGTATGCGGCCCTAAGATGACGCCGTGGACGACTCTCAGGCTGCGTCTGGGCTGGAGTTCCGCATTCTCGGCACGCTGCAGATCGCCGTCGACGGGCGCGAGCGGGCGGTTCAAGGCGACAAGCTGCAGGCGCTGCTCGCCCGGCTGCTTCTCGACCGAAATCGTCCGGTTTCCGCGGAGCGGCTGATCGACGACCTATGGGGTGACCGGCCGCCCGCGACCGGACGCCAGAGCCTCCACGCCCACGTGACGCGGCTTCGTCGGCTGCTCGGTCCCGGTGACGGCACGTCCGTGCTCTCGAACGACGGCCGTGGCTACATCCTGCACGTGAGCGACGATCGCGTGGACGCCGAGCGCTTCCGGCGACTCGTCGCGGCCGCTCGAGAGGAACGGCGGAACGGCGAACTCGACACTGCGCGCGCGTCGTATCGCGACGCTCTCGGCCTCTGGCGTGGGCCGGTCCTCGACGGGGTGCCGCTCGAGGCGGCTGACGGGGAACGCGCGGAGCTGGACGGCATTCGTCTCGCAGCGCTCGAAGAGCGGATCGACCTCGACATCGAGCTCGGGGGAGCGGCCGAGGTCGTCCCTGAGCTCGAGCAGATCGTCCGGCGCGACCCTCTCCGCGAGCGAGCGTGGGCTCAGTTGATGCTCGCCCTGTACGCGAGCGGGCGCCAGGGTGAGGCGCTCGCCGCGTACCAGGACGCTCGGCGTGTGCTTGCGGACCTCGGCCTCGAGCCGGGCCCTCGATTGCGCGAGCTCGAGCGGGCGATCCTCAACCAGGACCCCAGCCTTCCGACGCTTCCGCTTGGCGGTGGCGGACCGCGCCGCGTCCGAAGGAGGCGGGCCTTTGTGGCAGTCGGAGTGGTGGCGTCCGTCGTGGCTGTCGTCCTCTCGGTCCTCGTACTCCGAGACCGCTCGCCAGAAGCATCTGCGGGCGCGACGCCTCCTGTCGGGCCCAACACCGTGGTGAAGATCGATCCCGCGACGAACGAGATCGTCCAGGTGACGCCCGTTGGACGGAAGCCTGGCCAGCTCGCCTCCACGGCCGGGTACGTCTGGGTCGTGAACAGCCGCGACAGGACCCTGACGCGAGTGAGCGAGTCCGGCGAAGTCAACACGATCGGCGGCGTGCCGTACGCGGATCACATCGCGATCGACGGCGACGACGTCTGGGTGTCGAGCTTCGACCGGGCGAGCGTCGCGCGGATCGACGGCCGGACAGCGGAGCTCGTCGAGTCGATCGGGATCCCCTCCCGCCACGCCGAAGGGCTCGCCATCGGAGGCGGCTACCTGTGGATCACGAACCCGTCCGTCGTTCGGGCCCAGGGTCGCGAGACGGTCTCACGCTTCGACCTCCGCTCGCACAAGGTGGTGTCGACGATTCGTGTCGGGAAGACGCCGATCTTCACGACGTTCGGGTACGGGTCGGTCTGGGTGTCGAACTACGACGACAACACGGTCTCGGTCATCAGCCCCGGCTCGGTCAAGGCGGAGACGATCGACGTCTGCCACGGGCCGCTCGGGATAGCCGCCGGCTACGACTCGATCTGGGTCGTCTGCTACTGGGATCAGCGCGTGGTGCGGATCGATCCGACGACACGCCGCAAGGTTGGATGGGTCTGGGTCGGCTCGGGGCCGCTCTCCGTGAGCGCCGGGGAAGGTGGCGTCTGGGTGACGAATCGAGACACCCGCGACGTGTACCGAATCGACCCCGCGACCAACGAGGTGGTAGCGAAGATTCCGGTTCCGGCGCCCTCGTCGCCTCAAGGAGTCGTCGCGGGGGAGGGCGCGGTCTGGGTGTCGCTCTACGAGTGCCCCCAGACACCGTGCTTCTGACGATTCGACCGGGTTCCTCTCGCGACGACGACGTCTATGAGGATGGCGCAGCGACCACCGCGTCCTCGCGCGGATGGTCGAGGGTGACGACGATCTCGCCGTCCTCGACTCGCACGGCGTAGCGACGGGCGCGGAGCGTCGGGTCGACCAGCGAGCGCCCGGTCGCGATGTCGAACTCCCACTTGTGCCACGGACAGCGCACGATGCTGTGGCGGGAGCCGACGCGGATCTCGGCTCCGTCCGCGTCGATCGGGCTCGCGACGAGGCCTGCACAGAGCGGCGCGCCGCGGTGGGGGCAGCGGTCGGCGAGCGCATACAGTCGGTCGGCGATCCGGTAAAGGCCCACGCGGTGGCTGCCGACGTCGAGCATCCGGACGGTTCCCTCCTCGGGTGCCTCGCCGGTGGGAAGCCGAGCTTCGCGCTCGCGGGCGCTCACGCCGGAGACGGGACGGCGAGACGGAAGAACTCGTGCGCGTTCTGCCAGCGCACGCGGTCGCGCCACTCCTCGGGGAGCTGGCGGAGCGTCTGCTCGGGCTCGTCGAAGTCCCAGTGCGGGAAGTCGCTCGCGTACATGAGCGTGTCCCAGGGACGCAGGAACTGGATCGCGGCGAGCAGCTGGTCAGGGTCGTCCGGGGACTCGAGGGGCTGGGTTGCGAAGCGGACGTGCTCCCAGATGTAGTCCGACGGACGCCGCTTGCACCATGGGATCTCGCTGCGGCAGGCACGCCAGTTGGTGTCGAGCCGCCAGAGGAAGCCGACGTAGGGCACGAGACCGCCTTCGACCATCGCCAACCGCGTGTTCGGGAACCGCTCGAAGATCCCGTGGCAGAGGATGGAGACGAAGTGCCCGTACATCCCTGAGCCGCACAGTGTGTGGTACTCGACGTAGAAGTCGGGCATCCCGGCCGCGCTGATCCCCGATGCGATCCCGATCGTCTCGAAGTGTGTGTGCACGGCAACCGGAAGGCCGAGCTCGTTCAGCGCGTCCCACATCGGGTCGTAGAGCGGGTTGCCGTACGGGACGCGCGCGCCGCCCGGGAGGAAGACGCCCACGAACTCGTCGCGCTGCCCGAGCCGGCGGATCTCGCGGGCGGCGGCTTCCGGGTGCTGCGCGGGCACGACGAGCATCCCGCGCAGGCGTGGCTCCTCCTGGAGCCAGTGCTCGAGCAGCCAGTCGTTGTACGCGCTGCACAGGCGCGCCGCGAGACGGCCGTTCGGAAGGATCGAGAACGATGCCGCCTCGTCCGGCTCGAGGATCCCGAGGGTGACGTCGTAGCGATCGAGGTGCTGTGCGCGGAGCGTGTCGAGCGACAGGTAGGCGAAGGAGCTCGCGTGCTCTTGCGTGCGCTCGTAGACGTCGTGCCGGAACCATCCCGTGGGGTGGTTCCACGGATACGACGGCATCGCCAGGCCGTTCGTTCCGGACCCGACGATGAGCTCGCGGGTCGGCTCGTCGACGTAGGCGAGGAGATCGGCGAGCGACTCGTACCCGACGTGGATGTCGCAGTCGATCAGCAAGGGACGCGAGGGTAACGCATCGCGCGAGGGGCACCGTGCGCAGGGATCTGCGCCCCCACCACGTAGCTGACCGCACATGTCCACTGCCGACTGGGTCGTCGTCATCGTCGTCGCGGTCGCCGGGCTCTACGGGATCTCGACCGGATTCCTCCGCGGCGCCTTCTCGCTCGCCGGCTTCGCCTTCGGCGCGTACGTGGGCGCACGTCTCGCGCCGCTGATCCTCACGGACGGCTCGCCGTACGTCCCGGTCGTCTCACTCGCCTGCGCCGTCCTCGTCGGGATGCTCATGCGCGGGCTGGCCGCGATGCTCGCGGGGATGCTGCGGACGAGCATCGGCGTCATCCCGGGCATGCGCTTCCTCGACCGGCTCGCCGGGCTCGCGCTCGGACTCGTGGCGGGCGTCTTCCTCTGCTGGGCGGTCGGCGCGGTGCTGCTCTATCTCCCCGGCGAGACCGAGCTGCGGCGCTCGGTGCAGCGGTCGCTGATCCTCTCCGAGATCAACGACGTCGTTCCCCCGGAGCGGCTGCTCGAGGAGCTCGAGCGCGTGGATCCGATCGGCGTCTTCCTCGGGCCGCCGGCGATCGTGGCGCCGCCCGAGAAGGGCGTCGCGATCGATCCCGACGTCAAGCGCGCGGCGAAGAGCGTCGTCCGCGTGACGGGGATCGCGTGCGGGTTGGGCGTCGAGGGATCCGGCTGGGTCGCCGCCCGTGGTCTCGTCGTCACGAACGCGCACGTCGTCGCCGGCATCCGGGAACCACGCATCGCCGCCGCCGGGGGTCGGGCGTTCACGTCCGTCGTCGTGGCCTTCGACGCGACGAACGACCTCGCCGTCCTTCGCGTCGCCGGCCTCGGCGCCGCGCCGCTTCCGCTCGGCGATCCCGAGCGCGGCGTGGCGGTCGCACTCGTCGGGTATCCCCGGAACGGCCCGCTGACGCGGACGCCGGCGCGCCTCGGGGGCACGGCGAAGGTGCTGAGCCGCGACGCCTACGGGCGCGGGCCGATCACGCGACAGGTCACCGCGATTCGCGGAGCGGTCGAGCCGGGGAGCTCCGGTGGCCCTGGGGTCGACGCACAGGGCCGCGTGCGCACGACCGTGTTCGCGAGACGCCCGCGCGAGACCGGCGGCTACGGCATTCCGGCCGACCTCGTGCGCAAGACGCTCGCCCAGGCAGGCAGGCGGCCGGTCGCGACCACGGATTGCACGCGGTAGGGGCGAGATACATCTCGCCCCTACGAGAACAGGTCGAGAGCGGCGTGCGGCTGGCGAAACGGAGGGATGACGTAGACGCCTGCGGCGAGCTCCCGCGAGGCCTCGACCAGCTCGCGCGCGATCGCGAGTCCCGTGTCTCCGGCGTCGGCACCGGCGTCGCGCAGCCGCTCCTGGACGTGCTCGGGGACGACGATACCCGGCACCTCGTTGTGCAGCCGTAGCGCGAGCTGGTAGCTCCGCACGTAGAAGACGCCGAGGAGGAGCGGGATCGGGCACGAGCCTCCGAGCCGCTCGAGGAACGCCTCGAGATACGCGAGGTCGAACAGGACCTGCGTCATCGCGAACTTCGCACCCGCCTCGAGCTTCTGCTCGAAGCGCTCGAGCTCGTAGTCGAGGTCGTCCGCTGCGGGGTTCACGGCGACGCCGAGGAAGAACGCCGTCGGTGCGTCGATCTCGCGACCGTTGAAGTCCTCGCCCGCGTTCATGCGCGTGATGACCTGCGAGAGCCCGATCGAGTCGACCTCGTAGACGCCGCGCGCTCCCGGGTAGTCGCCGCCTTCGGGCGGGTCTCCCGTCACGGCGAGGATGTTCCTGATGCCCTCGGCATGCGCGCCGAGGAGCAGCGACTCGAGCCCCGCGATCGACGCGTCGCGTGGGGTGAGGTGGGGGATCGTCTCGAGGCCCACGACCCGCTCGATCGTCGCCGACGCCATGAGTCCGCTCATCCGCGCTCGTGCGCGCGGGTTGTCGTTCACGTCCACGACGTCGACGTGCCCCGAGCCTTTGAGTGCGTGCGCGAGCTCGAGCATGGCCGAGGCGTTCCCGCCGCGTGGGGGGTCGATCTCGACGGAAACGACGAACTCGCCCTCGCGGAGCTTCCGCTGGAGCAGCGTCTCGTGCTCCGGCTCCGCCGCCGAGACGACGATCTCGCGCTCGCGTACGACGAGCCGGGTTCGCGGGCTGCGCTCCTCGTCGACCGCACCGCGGATCGCTGCGATCTCGACCGGGGTGGTTCCGCAGCAGCCGCCGATGATGCGCGCTCCGAGCTCGCGCGCATGCGCGGCGAACTCGGCGAAGTACTCGGGCGTCGCGTGCGGGAAGATGATGCGCTCTCCGGCGAGGCTCGCCAGACCGACGTTGGGCAGCACGGCAAGCGGCTTCCCGCTCGAGCCCATGCGCTCGATCGCACGTAGCGCTGCCTGGAGCCCGAGGCCGTGGTTGGCGCCGATCGCTGCGACGTCTTCGTCGCGGAGAGCGGCGGCGGCGCTCTCCGCGGAGACACCGCCCAGCGTTTGGGCGTCCTCGTCGAACGTGAGGAGCGCGACGATCGGGAGCGACGAGACACCACGCACGGCGCGAATCGCGGTGAGCAGCTCGTCGAGCTCGTAGAAGGTCTCGATCGTGAAGAGGTCGACACCTCGCCCTTCGAGCAGCTGTGCCTGCTCGGTAAAGGCGGCCTCTCGATCCTTGATCGGCCCGCCGAGCGGGCCCATCGCACCTGCGATGAAGACGCCGGCGCCGGACACCTCGCGTGCGTCGCGGGCGATCTTCACCGCGGACTCGTTGATCGCCGCCAGCTCGTCCTCGAGGTACTGCTCGGCGAGTTTCCGCCGGTTCGCGCCGAACGTGTTCGTCTCGATGATGTCGGCGCCTGCCCTGATGAACCCGAGGTGCAGGGATAGCACGCTCTCCGGCGCGCGGACGTTTGCCTCCTCGGGGCAGCGCAGGCGCGGGACCGCGCTGGACACGAGCGTCCCCATGCCGCCGTCGCCGACGAGCGGAGGTCCGCTTGCGAGTCTTTCCAGGAAGCGGCTCACCGTCGCATTCCAGCACGGCATGCGGCGGGCGGACGTCGTAGCCTCCAGGGCCATGCGCGGCGACCTGCCCACCGGGACGGTGACGTTCCTGTTCACGGACGTCGAGGGATCCACGGCGCTGCTCGAGCGACTCGGGGCGGACGCGTACGCAGTCGCCCTCGTACGGCATCGCGAGATCGTCCGCGAGGCGCTGGCGCAGCACGGCGGGGTCGAGGTCGACACACAGGGGGATGCGTTCTTCTGCGCCTTCGGCTCCGCACGGGCGGCAGTCGCGTGCGCTGCCGAGATCCAGCAGCAGCTCGCCAGTACGGAGATCCGGGTTCGCATGGGCCTGCATACCGGAGAGGCCGTCGTCGTCGACCGCCACTACGTCGGCATGGACGTCCACCGCGCGGCGCGGATCGCCGCATGCGGCCACGGTGGTCAGGTCGTGCTCTCGCCGCCGACCGTCGCGCTCCTCGAAGCGGACGTGGAGCTCCGCGAGCTCGGGACGCATCGGCTGAAGGACCTCGCCGCGCCGATCGTCATCCACCAGCTCGGCCACGATGAGTTCCCACCGCTCAGAACGCTCTACCGCACGAACCTCCCCGTGCCGGCGACGCCGTTCCTCGGGCGCGAGGGGGAGCTCGCCGAGCTCGTGGCCATCGCATCGGAACCGGGCGTCCGCGCGCTCACACTCACCGGGCCGGGCGGCACCGGCAAGACGCGCCTCGCGCTGCAGCTCGCGGCCGAGCTCGCAGACGCGTATCCGGACGGTGTGTGGTGGGTCCCGCTGGCGCCGCTGCGCGGTGGCGAGCTCATCGCGTCGGCCGTTGCGTCCGCACTCGGCCTCGAGGAGTCGGGACGCTCGCCGGCGGAGGCGATCACCGAGTCGCTCGCCCGCCAGCGTGCGCTGCTGTTGCTCGACAACTGCGAGCACGTCGTCGCGGCGGCGGCCGAGGTCGTATCGGCGATCGTCGGCCGCTGCTCCGACGTGCTCGTCGTCGTGACGAGCCGCGAGCCACTCGCGGTGGGCGGCGAGCACGTGTACTCGGTCCTTCCACTCGACGTGGGCGACTCGTTCGAGTTGTTCCATGCAAGAGCCCGCGCGGCAGGAGCGCAGCTCGACCGGGATGCGACGCGCGCGGCCGTCACCGAGCTGTGCGCGCGCCTCGACCATCTGCCACTTGCGGTCGAGCTGGCTGCCGCGCGCGCCCCAGTCCTTCCGCCGGCCGCTCTTCTCGAGCGGCTGGCGACGCGTCTCGACTCTCTGGCGGGTCCGCGCGACGCGGAGGAGCGGCAGCGAACACTCCGCTCGACGATCGCGTGGAGCTGCGACCTCCTGGACGAGTCGGAGCGGGTGCTGTTCCGTCGCTTCGGCGTCTTCGTCGGAGGGGCGTCGCTCTCGGCGATCGAGCACGTCTGCGAGGCCGATCTCGAAGATCTCTTCTCACTCGTCGCGAAGAGTCTCGTGCGACAGGCCACGACGGATGAAGGCGAGCCGCGCTACTGGATGCTCGAGACGGTTCGGGAGTTCGCGGTCGACGAGCTCGAGGCCTCGGGCACGCTCGCGTCGACCCGCGACGGACACGCCGCGTGGTACGCGCAGTTCTCGCGGAGCCGTGGCGCGCTCGAGGTACTCGCGGCGGGCGAGCACCTTCCTCGTCTCGAGCCGGACGTCCCGAACCTGCGGGCTGCCCTCGAGCACGCACTGGTGCGCCCGCACCTCTCGGCAGACGTGACGGCGATCGCGGCAGCGCTTCTCGTACAGCACCTGACGCGCGGCCGCTACGCCGAGGCCGTCGACGTCGCTCGGCGTGTCGTGGCGCTGGAGCTCGAGCCGGCCGAGGCGGTGGTCTTTCACTCAATGCTCGGCGTCGCTCTGCGAGTGCTCGGGCAACCACAGGACGCGCTCGCGTCCTACCTCGACGCGGAGCGTCTGCTCGACGGCATCGCGGAGCGGGCGCCCGAGTGGTGGAACCGGTGGATCGGGCTCAAGCTTCATCAGGGCCACTTCTTCTACATGGAGAACAGACAGACCGAGCTCGAGCGGGTTATCGCCGAGCTCGACGAGGCGATCGCCGCGCACGGGACCGAGCCTCAGAGGCGTGACTTTCTCCACCTCCGCCAGCAGCATCGCTACCGCGTCGAGCGCTACGTGCTCTCGGCGGAGACGGAGGAACTGGCGCGCGAGATCCACGCGCTCGATCTCGAGGACGGAGCGGTCTTCGCGGACTTCCTGCTCGGCTTCTGTCTCCTGTGGCGGGGCGAGCCGGACGAGGCGGAGACGTACTTCGAGCGCGGGCTCGAAGTCGCGCGCTCGGAGGGTGTCGCACTCATCGAGACGCGCTGCCTCGTGTATGGCCTCGTCGCGTGCCGGAAGCGAAACGACGTGGCTGGTGCTCGCGCCCGACTGCAGCAGATCGAGGCGCTCGAGGAGCTCCACGGCTATCGCGGTCTCGTGCGCGCGAACACCGCGTGGCTTGCCTACCGGGACGGAGATCACGAGCTCGCCATGCGTTGTGGGGAGGAGGCGCTGGCGGAGTGGCGTGCCGAGGGCCGCACGGGATACGGCGTCTTCGAGTGGACGGCTCGCTTTCCCCTGCTGGGCGTCGCCGTTGCTCGCGGCGACTTGGTCGCAGCTCGCAAGCACGCCGTGTCGATGCTCGACGAGTCGCAGCAGCCGTTGCCGGACGACCTCGCGACGGCGCTTCGCGAAGGGGAGCGTGACGCGTACGCCCGCGCCCTCGAGCTCGCCCACCTGAGCGGCTACGCGTAGTCAAGTACGCGAGTCAACACCGGTCGGGGGATCGGTCAAACACCTCCGGGTGACGCCCACGGTGAGTGATTCGAAGACAGTGCGATCACTCACGGAAGGGCAGCGATGCGGCGGCCGCTCACGTGAGCTCAGCGAGGGGTATGGAGGAGTTCCTCCGCGGAGAGTCGAGGCTTGGCGGCTACCCCTCTCCGCACCCCGACCGGGGGCTCGCGAATGCGGGCCCCCGTCGCTCAGTCCGCGGCCCGGCCACCAGCAGCGCGACCATGCCCGCGAGCGTCGTCGGACTGGTGCGCGCCTGGAATCCGCACTCGCGGATTCCAGGCTTGCGCAAAGAGAAGGGCGGCGTCGTCCGCCGCCCCTTCTCGACGCTCCAGGCCTGGCTGATTGCCGTCAGTCCCCAGCCGGGAGTCGACCTGGCTATCGGCAAGCACGCCGGCCGACTTGACCCTTACTCGGGACGGCGCCACTCGAAGACAGCGATGAGACAGCCGTTCTCCGTCCGCGAGTTGTGATGCGTCCCCGCCTCGTAGCTCACGAAGTCGCCGGGACCGAAGACCGTGCCGTCCGAGTCGACGAGGTCGCCCTCGAGGATGAGGAACTCCTCCATCCCCACGTGCTCGTGCGCGATCGTCACCGCTCCGGGCTGCATGTGCATGAGGTAGGTGCCCTGGCCGGTGGTCTCGTCGTAGCTCACCGGCAGCCAGCTCATCTCCGGCTGAACCGGTCCTTCCATGTCGTACTCGCGAAACGGTGTCGTGTGGGCGTTCACGGACGTGCGGCCTTCGGCCATCGGAGCTCCTCAGTCGACGTGGACGGTTCTTCCCTCCATCCCTCCGGCGACGACGACGAGCTGGCCCGTAACGTGGCCGGAGAGCGTGTCGGAGGCGAGGACGACGACCTGCGCGGCGACGTCCTCGGGCTGGGCCACCTTGCGAAGAGCCATGGTGCGCGAGACGGCCCGGACTCGATCTTCGTCCACGAGCCCTCGCGTCATGGGCGACTCCGTCCAGCCGGGCGCGACAGCGTTCACCCGGCCGAGGGGTGCGATCCGCGCGATCTCGTTCTTGAGCGAGAGGAGGAGGCCGCCGGTGATCGCGGACTTCGCCGCGGCGTAGTCGGCATGACCCGCCTCGCCGAAGATCCCGGCTGTCGAGCCGACGAGGACGAGCGAGCCGTGGCCGTTCCGCTCCACCTCGCGCAGGAACGCGCGCGCGACGAGGAAGCTGGCGGTCAGGTTCGTGCGCAGCGTCTCCTCCCAGCGCTCGAGGGAGAGCTCCCAGACCGGCACGTCCTCGCGCGGCCACACGCCGGCGACGGCTGCGCAGACGTCCACCCGGCCGAGCAGCGTCCGGGCCTCCGTGAACAGCCGCTCGACGTCGTCCTCGCGCGTGAGATCCGCCTGCGCGACCGGGGGCTCGCCGAGCTCTTCGGCCAGAGCCCGGGCTCGGTCCTCCCCCCGGTGGTAGTGGACGAGGACGCGGGCGCCTTCCGCGGCGAAGGCGCGTGCGCACGCCGCGCCGATGCCGCCCGACGCCCCGGTGACCATCACGCCCGTTCCCGCAAGTCCCGTCTCGATGCGGCATAAGCTACTCGCGTGCGCGTCCACGTCATCTCGGACATGGAGGGTGTCGCGGGGATCGTCAAGTGGGAGCAGACGACGGGCGGCGAGTCGCTCTACGAGGAGGGCCGCAAGCTCTACACGCAGGAGATCAACGCTGCCGTGCGCGGAGCGAAGGCGGCAGGTGCGACCGAGATCGTCGTCATGGACTGCCACGGCGCGGGAAAGGGGTGGACGTTCAACTCGCTCGTCCCGGAGGACCTCGATCCCGCCTGCGAGTTCGTCGTCCAGGACGAGTGGACGGAGTACACGGACTTCCTCGAGTCCGGCTGCGACGCCGCGCTGTTCGTGGGGATGCACGCTCGGGCCGGGGCGGCGGACGGCGTGATGAACCACACCATCTCGGGCCGCGACTTCCAGAACCTCTGGTTCAACGGGACGCTCGTCGGCGAGACGGGCATCAACGCGGCCCTGTGCGGCACCTGGGGGTGCCCCGTGCTGCTGGTTACCGGAGACGAGGCCTCGTGCCGCGAGGGTCGGGAGCTGCTGGGCGACGGGTTGACGACGGTCGCGGTCAAGTGGGCGTTCAGCGCCTTCAGCGCACGGAACCTGACTCCGGCTCGCGCTCGCGAGCTGATCGAGGAAGGAGCGAAGCGGGCGCTCGCCGATCTCGGCGCGGTCGCGCCGTACGACCCGGGTCGGCCGTGTGAGATCAAGGTCGAGTTCAAGCACACGAAGGCGGCTCACGACCTCCGCTATCGAACCGGGGTCGAGCTGCTCGACGGCCGTACCATCGTCTCCCGCGCCGACACGTGGTGGGAGGCCTGGACGCAGTTCTACTTCTGAGCGATCTCGCGTCGCAACGCGTAGCTGCGCACGAGGCTGCTCTCACGAATTCGCACCGGTGTGGCGATGGCCTCGACGCGAGCGACCACGTCGTCGGGCATGCGGCCGTACCTGCGCTCGGCGACGTCCGCGACGGCGTCGGCACCGG
>DASUCN010000043.1:0-11123 GCA_036276015.1 Gaiellaceae bacterium
GGAGACCTCCTCGCGCGAGCGGCACACGATCACGTCTGGGTGGATACCGATGCGGCGCAGCTCGTTGACGGAGTGCTGCGTCGGCTTCGTCTTCAGCTCTCCGGCCGCGTCGATGAACGGCACGAGCGTGACGTGCAGGTAGACGACGTTCTCGGTCCCGACCTCCCGCCTGAACTGCCTGATCGCCTCGAGGAACGGCAGCGACTCTATGTCGCCGACCGTGCCTCCGATCTCGGAGATCACGACGTCGGCCGGCGCGACCTTCTCTGCGCGCCTGATCCGCGCCTTGATCTCGTTCGTGATGTGCGGGATGACCTGCACGGTCGCGCCGAGGAACTCGCCCTTGCGCTCCTTCCTGAGCACGGAGTCCCAGATCGCGCCCGCCGTGTGGCTCGCGTTGCGGGAGAGGTTCTCGTCGATGAAGCGCTCGTAGTGGCCGATGTCGAGGTCGGTCTCGGCCCCGTCCTCGGTGACGAAGACCTCGCCGTGCTGGAACGGGCTCATCGTGCCCGGGTCGACGTTCAGGTACGGGTCGAACTTCTGGGCCGAGACGGATAGCCCGCGGGCCTTGAGGAGTCGTCCGAGAGAGGCGGCGACGATGCCCTTCCCCAGCGCGGAGACGACACCACCCGTGACGAACACGTACTTGGCCACGGGTTCTCACCGTAGCAGTCCGTGGGGTCGGAGTCGGAGGGCGCGGCAAGCCTCGCCCCTACACGTCGGAGCGACCCGCGAGTGGCTCTCAGCCCTCGGTGAGGGCCGCGATGAACTCGGCGCCGCCGGCCATGCGCTCGAGCTCCTCGCGCCGAAGGAGGTCGTCGAGTTCCTCGATTCGCGTGTGCGTGGGATCGGCGGGGATCTTCGCGACCCGGAAGTGCGCGTCTGCGACGCTCGCGATCTGCGGGAGGTGCGTGATCGTCAGCACCTGGGCGCGCTCGGCTAGACGCTGGAGGGTCGACGCGACCGCGTGCGCGGTAACGCCGCCGATGCCGGCGTCGATCTCGTCGAAGACGAGGGTCTCTCCGCCTGCGACCGCCGCGAGTGCGAGCGCGATCCGCGAGAGCTCCCCGCCCGACGCGGTGTCGGCAAGGGGAGCGAACGGAAGACCGGCGTTGGGCCTGATGAGGAACGTGACCTCGTCCGCGCCCGTCGGCCCGGCCTCCTGCTCGCGTAGCTCGACCAGGAACTCGCCCTCCCCCATCCCAAGCGACGCGAGCTCGTCGGCCACGGCCTCGCCGAGCCGCCTCGCGTTGTCGGTACGAGCCGCGCGCAGCGAGCCCGAGAGCGCGTCGAGTCGCGCCGCCGCGTCCTCGACTGCGAGCCGAGCGGACGCCGCGGGATCACCCCCGTCTGCCGCCGCTGCGAGCTCGCGGTCCGCGGCCGTGGCGCGCTCGAGCAGCTCCTCGTACGTGGCGGCGCCAAAACGGCGCTTGAGGTCGGCGATCTCCTGCAACCGCCCCTCGACCACGTCCAGCGTGCCCGGCTCGGCGTCCAGCGAGGTGACGAAGCGATGGAGGTCGCTCCCCACCTCGCGCAACCGGACCGTGAGGTCGCGAAGCTCCTCGGCGACGGGAGCGAGCTCCGGCGCGAGGCGCTCGAGCGGCGCGAGCGAGCGCTCGGCGAGCGCCGCAAGCGATGCGGCTCCTTCGCCCTCGTCGGGAGCGATCGCCTCGGCCGCGGTCGTGGCGGCGGCGGCGAGCTCCTCGGCATGGCGGAGCCGCTCGCGTTGCGCGAGGAGCTCCGCTTCGGTACCGCTGTCCAGTCCCTGCGTGCCGTCGACCAGAGCCTGCAGCTCCGCGAGCCGGAAGGCGACCGCGTCCTCGTCACGGGTCAGCTCCTCGAGGCGCCGCCGGGCGGCCGCGAGCTCGCGCCAGGCATCACGTGCCTCGGCGCGCCTGGTCGCCTGCGCGGGACCGCAGAACGCATCCAGGACGTCGAGCTGGAACGCCGACCGCCCGAGTCGCCGCTGCTCGAACTGCCCCGACATCGCGATGAGCTTCTCGGCCGCTGCGGCGACGTCCTCGCGCGCGACGGCCCGCCCCCAGGCGTACGCGCGCGTCCGGCCGTCGCCGAAGACGCGCCGCGCGATCACGAGACCCGCCTCGCCCTCCGGCCGGAGCTCCGCGAGCGCTGCGAGCTCCTCGTCGTCGAAGAATCCCTCGGGTACGTCGAGCTCGGCCTCGACGAATGCCTCCGTGCCGTCGGATCCGACCGACGTCGCGTCGGCGCGCGCGCCGAGCAACAGCCCGATCGCCTGCGCGAAGATCGTCTTTCCCGCGCCTGTCTCGCCCGTCACCGCATTGAGTCCGGGTGCGAACGTGAGCTCCGCCTTGCGGATGAGGACGAGGTTCTCGATGTGGAGGCTACGAAGCAAAGCTCTGGCGGTAGCGGCGCACGAAGGTCGCTTCCGGAAGGGTCGCGAGGAGAGAGCGCTGGCCGCCGATCCGGACGACCGCCCGGTCGGCCTTCCCGAGCGTCGAGACGCGATGGCCGTCGACGAGGACGCCCGCCTCGACATTCGCCGTCCTGTTCCAGACGATGACGTCGGAACCGGGCGGGATGACGAGCGGGCGCGCGTGCAATGAGTGAGCCGCCACGTAGGTGAGCGCCATCGCCTCGAGGCCCCACATGAGCACCGGCCCGCCGTTCGAGAGGTTGTAGGCGGTCGAGCCCGAAGGCGTCGCGCAGATGATCCCGTCGCAGGGCTGCCGTCCGAGCTCCTCGTCGCCGACCGCCAACTCGAGCTCGATCATGCGGCCGAGCGACGCGCTCGCGACCACGACGTCGTTCACCGCGACCGTCTCGCCCTCGGGGTGCTCGAGCTCCAGCGTGGGAAGCTCGACGACGTGGTACTCACCGGCGAACACCCGCCCCAAACCGTCTTCGAGCTCGCGCCGTCCCATCGAGCTCAGGAAGCCCACGCGGCCGAAGTTGACGCCGATGACCGGCACGCCGGTGCCGAGGAACCGCGTCAGGGCCCGCAGTACGGTCCCGTCGCCGCCGAGCACGACGGCCAGATCGACCGCGCTCGCGTCTCCGCTCGCGTCGACTCCGTGCTTCTCCACCTCCTCGTCCGGGAAGAAGAGCTCCACACCGTGCTCCTGGGCGACAGCCTGCAGACGCGCGAGGCCCGAGCCGATCTGACCCGGCGTGCCGTGCGTGACGACCGCCGCGCGCGAGACGCGCTTACCCGACCGCATCGGCGACGAGGCGGTCGAGGTGATCTGGATTCGGTTCGCCGGGTCGGTGCACGAGGTGGAGGAAGAACTCCCGATTTCCCTTCGGGCCGGGGAGCCCTGAGTCTACGACCCCGACCGTGACGGCACCCCACGCCTTCGCGTCTTCGCTGACGGTTTCGAGGACCTTTCGCTGCACCTCGGGGTCGCGTACGACTCCCTTTGGTGCCTCGCTCCGCCCCGCCTCGAACTGAGGCTTCACGAGGACGAGCGCCTCCCAGCCGGCCGCCGCCAGCGCGAGGACAGGTGGGAGCGCCTTCGTCACCGAGATGAACGAGACGTCGCAGACGACGAGCTCGGGCGCGAACGGCAGCTCTACGAGCTCGCGGGCGTTGACGCGCTCCAGGACCGTCACCCGAGGATCGCCGCGGAGCTTCGGGTGGAGCTGTCCGTACCCGACGTCGATCGCGACGACGCGCGTCGCGCCGGCCTGCAGCAGGCAGTCCGTGAAGCCGCCTGTGGATGCCCCGACGTCGGCACAGTCTCGTCCCGCGACGTCGACCCCGAACGCGTCCAGTGCGTTCTGCAGCTTCTCTCCTCCTCGCGAGACGAAGCGCGGCGGCTGCCGGACGACGAGGTCGGCGTCGTCGCGCACCTGCTCGCCCGGCTTCGTGTGACCGGGCACCCGCCCCGCCAGCACGAGCGCCTGGGCCTGCGATCGCGTCTCCGCGAGCCCGCGCTCGACGAGGAGCACGTCGAGGCGCTTCTTCACGCGCCGCGAAGGAAGCGCTGGGCCGACCAGAGCTTGTGGGCGACGAGGAGGACCAGCGTCGCCGCGACGAGCGCGACGAAGAGCGGGGGTTCGAGCTCGCCTCCAGCGAGCGCGAGCACGACGAGGACGCCGACGGCGACAGCACGAGCGCGTTCCGTGCCCCGCAGGAGACCCTGATCGGTGGCGCGCTGGGCGGTGGTCACACACGCGAGGTACAGCGCCGCACCACCCGCGAGCGCCCACCGCGTGCCCGTGTCGAGCGACGGATCCGCCGCCTGCTCGATCACGAGCGCCACACCGGCGCTGAACGCCGTCAGGGCTGCGAGGAGAGGGATGTGGACGTGCGTGAACACGAGGATCGCCGCCGGCGACCGGCGCAGGGTGACCTCTCCCCCACCTCCGAAGTAGACCCACCAGATCGCGGCCGCGGCGGCGAAGCCCAGGGAGGCGACGACGGCCGAGGAGCGCGCCCAGTCCGATCCCGACGTCCCGAGTGCGACGACGACGATCGTCTCGCCGAGCACGATGATCGTGAACAGCGCGAACCGCTCGGGAACGTGGCTGCCGTGGACGGGGATCGCCGTGAACAGCTTCCGCGCGAGCGTCGGGATGCTGAGCTCCCAGGCGAGCGCGATCCCCCACAGCGCGTACCGCGTCGGCGACGCGAATGCGAGCGACAGCGCCCAGATGCCGATCGCCAGCGAGTACTCCGACGCGTACCTGGCGATCAGCGGTCGCGCCTCCGGGACGTGGCGGTAGGAGCGGAGGTACAGCCCGACCATGAGCGAGCGCAGCACGAGGTACGCGATCACGAACCCGGTGCTCTCGCCGTGCGCGACGTCGGGGATCTGGATCGCGAGCGCGGCGATCGCCAACATCGCCGTGAACATCACAACGCGGAAGACGACGTCGTCCGTGTCGAAGCGGTCGGCGTAGAAGCTGAAGCCTTGCCAGGCGAGGAACACCGGAAGGTAGAGCGCCGCGAAGACGGCGAAGCCCCGGAGGGAGTGGTCGACCCCGAGTTCGTGGGCCAGCTGAGCGATCGCCACGACGAACACGAGGTCGAAGAAGAGCTCGAGGTTGCTTGCCCGCCGCCCGTCTCCCTCCTCGACCGTGCGCAGCCGCGGAGGCAGCAACAGGGGCTTCAGTCCGGAGTCGGGCGCCGTCGTCACGCCCGGCAATGCTAGGGCGAGCCGGGGGCGACGACGCCGTTCTCGTACGCGAACACGACCGCCTGCACCCGGTCGCGCAGGTCGAGCTTCATGAGGATGTGGGCGACGTGCGTCTTCACGGTCGTCTCGGAGACGAACGCTTCTTTCGCGATCTCGGCGTTCGAGAGTCCGCGCGCGAGGTAGCGGAGCATCTCGAGCTCGCGGGCTGTCAGCTCGTCGAGCTCGGGGGCGGGCTTCCGGGCGGACGTCGGCGGACGCAGGACGAACTCCTCGATCACGCGCTTCGTGATCGACGGCGAGAGGAGCGAGTCGCCCTTCGCGACGACCCGGATCGCGTCGACGAGCTGCTCGGGTGGTGTGTCCTTCAGGAGAAAGCCGCTCGCACCCGCCCGCAGTGCCTCGTAGACGTACTCGTCCAGGTCGAACGTGGTGAGGATGAGGATGCGTGGCCCCTCGCTCCTCCCCTCGAGCAGCCTTCGCGTCGCTTCGAGGCCGTCCACGTTGGGCATGCGGACGTCCATGAGGATCAGGTCGGGCTTCGTGCGCAGGGCCACGTCCACCGCCTCTGCGCCGTCGCCGGCCTCACCGACGACGTCGATGTCGCTCTCGGCCTCGAGGATCATCCGGAACCCTGCCCTCACGAGCGCCTGGTCGTCGACCACGAGAACGCCGATGCGGCCGGGAACGGCGGACACCTCCTCGTCGCCGACGAGGCGATGGAGGCGCACCGGCTCCTCGAAGTCCTTGAGACGGCGCTCGCCGACTTCGACGAGGGCCAGCCCACTCAGGCTCTCGTGGCTGTCCAGGAGCATCGAGACCGTGGAGTCGGAGACCAGGACCTGGCCTCCCTGGGCCTCGGCGCAGATGCGCGCGACGCGATGCACGGCCAACCCGTGGTAGTCGCCGTCCGAGGGCGTCGCCTCGCCGGTGTGGACACCCATCCGCACGCGCAACGCCACACCGTTCGGCCACTCGCGCTCCGCGAGCGCACGCTGCGCTCCTGCGGCCGCCCGCAGCGCGTGGCTCGGACGGTCGAACACCGCGAACGTCGCATCACCCTGACTGTCGATCGTCCAGCCCACGCTGTCCCGCACGGCAGTCTCGAGGATCGCTCGATGTGCGACGAGGGCCTCCTCGTACGAATCCCGCCCGAGGCGCCGGAGCAGCTCGGTCGACCGCTCGATGTCGGTCATGAGGAAGCTCACGAGTCCACTCGGCAGCTCGCTCATGCGTGGTTCACCGGAAGCCGCGCGCGGACGACGTAGCCGCCGCCCTCCCGCGGGCCGGACTGCACCTCGCCGCCGTAGAGCGTCACGCGCTCGCGCATGCCGGCGAGGCCGTGTCCACCGCCCGAGCCCGTTCCGTCACTCCGGCCGTCGTTCGCGATCTCGAGCTCGAGCTCGGAGTCGCGCCAGTGGAGCGCAACCCAGGCGTGCGCTGTTCCCCCGTACTTGAGCGCGTTCGTGAGCGCCTCCTGGACGACCCGGTACGCGGCGAGATCCACGCCGGGCGGCAGCTCGTGTGGGGTTCCGTCGACCGCGAGCTCCACGGGCAGCCCGGCGGAGCGCACACCGTCCAGCAGCGCGTCGATCGAGCCGAGCCCGGGCTGCGGCGAGAACTCGGGCGTCGCGCCCTGCTCGCGCAGAAGCCCGACGAGACGACGCATCTCGGTGAGCGCGTCTCTGCCCGTCTCCTCGACCGACTCGAGCGCCCGCCGCTCCTTCTCCTGCTCGGGAAGGAGGAGCCGACGCACGGCGCCGGCCTGCACCGTCATGACGGAGACCGAATGCGCGATGACGTCGTGTAGCTCGCGCGCGATGCGCTGTCGCTCCTCTGCAACGGCTCGGAGAGCCTCCGCGTCGCGCTCAGAGGCAAGAGTCTCGGCTCGAGCCCGCGCATCGCGCAGGTGTTGCCCGCGCACGGCGATCGCGCGACTCGCACCCCAGAAGAGCGTAAAGAGGGCGAGCGGGAAGAAGTAGTCGCCCCAGGCGACGTCCGTCGAGTTGAGGTTGATGAGGGGAGCCGCCAGGTAGATGAGGAGTAGCCCCATGACCGCCGAGCGGGTGTCGAGCTCGCCGAAGAGCCACGCTGCAGCGGCGATGATGAAGATCGCGCCGGTTCCGTCCGTGACCGCTTCGCCCGTCGCGACGAAGCTGGCGATCACCGCCATCACGACCGACGTGGCCGGCGCCCCGAACGGGAACCGGCGGCGGAAGAGCAGCGGCCCTGCCACGAGCGCGGGCGTGAGCCAGACCGCCCAGTCGGGACCCTTGTCGACTCCCTCGTAGCCGACCGGGTTCGCGATCGCGTCCACGACCCCGACGACGCCGAAGATGAGGGCGTACACCTCGGCCCAGTAGGTGCCGAGCAGGTGGAGGCCTCGCTTCATGGGGCCAACCGTACTGCGGTGTGAAGCGCTCCGCCTCGTCCGCGCGGACGACTCGACAATCGTCCGCGGTGAGGACGCGAGATCGTTGTCGCGGCCGATGACGCGGAGCCGCGCGGGGTCGACCATCTCCGGTGTCAATCGCAACTCGATCGAAGGAGACACACGATGATCCGCACCGGAGACACCCTGCACAACCCCATAACCGGCGAGGTCATCCGCTTCGTCAAGGCAGCCGCCGATACTCGCGGTGAGTACGTCCTCATCGAGGTCGTCGTCGAGCCGAACGGCGCCGTCGCCGCAGCGCACGTCCACCCGTACCAGACCGAGACCTTCGACATCCTGGAGGGCGAGGTGACGTTCAGGGCCGGCGGAGAGACGATCGTCGCGAAGGCCGGCGACACCGTCCGCGTCGACCCGGGGACGCCGCACAAGTTCTGGAACGACGGAGACACCGATGCACGGTTCCGGACGGAGATCCGGCCAGCGCTCCAGTTCGAATCGCTGATCGAGACGATGTTCGCGCTCGCGAACGACGGGAAGACCAACCGGAAGGGCATGCCGAGCCCGCTCCGCCTCGCCGTCATCGCACGGGCGCACTTCGACGTCGTACGGCTTCCCTTCCCGCCGGCGTGGGTGCAGAAGGTCGGGCTCGCGCTCGGGGCGCCTCTCGGCCGGCTCGTGGGCTACCGACCGACGTACGAGCCTGCCGAGCCCTCCGAGGTCTCCCTCGCCCTCTAGCTCACTCGGCGGTCACACGGCGCGCGGCGATCAGCCGCGCGCCGTAGTTCGTCGCGGCGAGCCGCACGACCTCGACGGTGCGGCCCGTCTCGGGCGAGTGCACCATCCGGCCGTTTCCGAGGTACAGCCCGACGTGCCCGAGACCTTCGAAGAAGAGGATGTCCCCGGGCTCCATCCGCGATGCGCGTACCCGTCGACCCTCGCTGTACAGCGCATACGAGTTGTGTGGGAGCTCGATCCCGACTCGCGCGTAGGCCCAGCGCACGAGACCCGAGCAGTCGAAACCGGTCGAGGGAGACTCCCCACCCCAGGAGTACGGAGTTCCGACCACGCCGAGCGCCGCCTTCACGGCGCGCTCGCCCCTCGTCGGAGCAGGCTCCGCGGCGGCGACGGCTCGGGGACGGCGGTCGCCCTCTCCGAAGGCAGCGCCGGACGGAGTCGCGGCGATCCCGGCTGCCACAGCCACCAGGACGAACGTGAGCAGAAGGCTGCGGGAGCGAGTGGACATCGAGAGGAGCGAGACGGTCGACGCGCGCAGGGGAGCACAGGAGCCGACCTGGTCTGTTCGGAACGGTCACAGCGTAGCCATGGAACCGGCCGCGTCCATCCCTCGACCGAGCCTTCAGTGAGTGCGCAGCGCGAGCACGTCGACGAGCTCGGCGAGAACGGCGGTACCCGCCCCGAGCTCGGCGAGCTGCGCACGAGCACGGTCCGCCACGTCTCGCGCGAATCGCTCGGCGCCCTCGGCCCCCATCTGCACGGCGTACCCGTCGCCGTCGAGCACGTCGTCGACGACCTGGAAGAGGAGCCCCACGTCGTCGCCGAACGCGAGCCACGGTCCCCATCCGTCCCGTGGAGCGGCAGCCACGGCGAGGCCGCTGCGCACCGCCGCGACGAAGAGCCGCCCCGTCTTCAGTCGGTGGAGCGCCTCGAGGTCGGCGTCGTCTCCCGTGATGTCACGGAACTGGCCGCCGATCATTCCCAGCGTCGCCTCGACGAGCTCGCGCGCGACCGCGCTGTCGTCATAGGTCAGCGCAAGCCGGAACGCCTCCGCCAGGAGCGCGTCGCCGGCAAGTACCGCCACGCCCTCCCCGTATGCGACGTGTGCGCTCGGACGGCCGCGCCTCTCGTCGTCGTCGTCCAGAGCCGGCAGGTCGTCGTGCACGAGCGAGAACGTGTGCACGAGCTCGAGAGCGGCCGCGGCTGGCAGGGCGTCGTCGACGGAACCGCCCGCGGCCTCCGTGACCGCGAGGCAGAGGACGGGCCGGATGCGCTTGCCTCCGGACTCGAGCGCGTACCGCAGGGCGGCATCCAGCTCGCCGAGCTCCGAAGCGAACGAGAGCGTGCGGAGGTACTGCTCGACGGCGTCGCGGAGCTCGTCAGCCGGACGCATCGGCGAGCGCACGCGCGCGGGTCAGCTCGGCCTCGATCTGTCGCGCGAGCTCCGCGAGCTCGGCGATGAGGTCGACCGCGGCGTCGCCGTCGACGTCGTCGGCGGAGGCCAGCGCCTCGAGCGCCTCCCGCTTCACGTTGAGCTCCCCGAGGAGCTCCTCGGCGCGCCCCAGCGCCGCGTCGACTTCACTCATGCGGCCTCCTCCTCGCGCGCGATCTTGCCCAGCACGCCGTTGACGAGCCGCCCCGCGTCCTCCGACGCGTAGCGCTTCGCGAGGACGACCGCCTCGTTGATCGCCACCTCCCGTGGTACCGAGTGCTCCTCGAGCTCGTACACGCCGATGCGGAGGATATTCCGCTCGAGCGTTCCGAGGCGATCCGCAGGCCAGTCGGGCGACGCGGCGGTGATGCGCCGGTCGAGGTCGTCGGCACGCGCCGTCACGGCCTCCGCGAGAGCACGGGCGAACGCGTCGGGCTCGCCCTCGTACAGCGAGGCGAGCTCCTGGCCGGTGAGGTCCCACTGGTACAGGAGGTACAGCGCTTGTCGACGCGCAGCCTTGCGGCTCGTCGACGTGCTCACGAGGCGACCAGGGACGGGAGACGACCTGCGAGCTCGGCCAGCGTCGAGGTCGAGTAGTCGCCACGCCGGAATGCGGACGAGGCGAGGATGTCGAGCGCCAGGTCGCGCGTCGTGGGAATCCCTTCGACCGTGAGCTCGCGGAGCGCGCGCTCGGTGCGGGTGATCGCCGCGGGGCGTGAGTCGTCCCACACGACGAGCTTCGCGATCATCGAGTCGTAATACGGCGGGATCTCGGACCCTGAGCGGACGGCCGTGTCGACGCGGACGCCGGGGCCGAGGGGCACCTCGAAGCGCGTCACGGTGCCCGGGGACGGCACGAACTCGCGCGCGGGATCCTCGGCGTTGATGCGGATCTCGATCGCATGCCCGTACCGTGGAGCGCGGCCCGTCGCCGCGAGCGGCTCGCCCGCCGCGATGCGAACCTGCTCCCGCACGATGTCGATCCCCGTAACGAGCTCTGTGACCGGATGCTCGACCTGCAGGCGGCAGTTGACCTCGATGAAGTAGAACGCGCCCTCCGGATCGACGAGGAACTCGAAGGTGCCCGCGTTTCGGTACCCGATCGCGCGGCACGCCTGCTCGACGGCCGCCTCCATCGCCTCGCGCGTCTCCGGACCGAGCGCAGGCGACGGTGACTCCTCGACGAGCTTCTGGTGCCGTCGCTGGATCGAGCACTCGCGCTCACCGAGCGTGAGGACACCTTCCTGGGCGTCGCAGAGCACCTGGATCTCGATGTGCCGCGCAGGCGCCACGAGCTTCTCGACGTACAGCGAGCCGTCGCCGAAGGCCGCCTCGGCCTCTGCACTCGCGGCGGAGAACGCCCCCTCGAGCTCGTCTGGGGACTCGACCCGCCGCATGCCCTTGCCGCCACCACCGGCTGCGGCCTTGAGCAGGACAGGGAAGC
>DASUCN010000044.1:0-9739 GCA_036276015.1 Gaiellaceae bacterium
CAACCCGATGATCGCGTCGGGTCTCGAGCCGGAGAGCGGCACGCTCCGCATCTACAACTGGAATGGGTACTTGTGGCCGAAGATCAAGAAGGACTTCGCGAAGGAGTACGGCGTGAAGGTCGAGGAGACGTTCTTCTCGACCACCGACGAGGCCGTCGCGAAGATCTCCTCCGGCGCGGTCGACTTCGACGTCTTCTTCCCGACGACCGACCGGATCGGGCGCCTCGTCCTCGGCAAGTCGCTGCAACCGCTCAACCGCGACTACATCCCGAACCTCGCCAACGTGTGGGCCTCGATCCAGGACCCGTGGTACGACAAGGGCTCCCAGTACACGGTTCCGTACACCACCTGGACGACGGGGATCGGCTACCGCACCGACAAGATCTCGACGACGCCTGGCAGCCTCTCGAACCCGTACGAGATCTACTGGGACGAGGGAGCGAAGGGGAAGCTCTACCTCCTCGACGACAGCCGCGACGCGCCGGCGCACATGCTGCTGAAGAACGGGATCATGGACATCAACACGGAAGATCCGGAGCAGGTCGAGCTCGCGAAGAACGAGCTCAAGTCGCTCTACGACCAGAGCGTCAAGCTCTCCACGGACGACTACACCAACCTGCCCGAGGGGAAGGCGTGGGTCCACCAGATGTGGTCGGGAAGCGCGATCGGCGCGCAGTGGTACCTGCCCGAGGGGACCGGCGTCGAGGCGCTGGGCTACTGGTTCCCCGAGGACGGCCGCGGCGTCATCGGCAGCGACATGATCGCGATCCCGAAGTCGGCGAAGAACCCCGTTCTCGCGCACCACTTCCTCAACTACCTCCTGGACGAGAAGCACGGGTACGACAACTTCTCGAACTACACCGGCTACCAGCCGCCGCTCACGGTGCTCGACCCGGACAAGCTCGTCGCCGACGGCGTCGTTCCGGCGAACCTGCGCACCGCGATCGTCCGCGAGAGCGACTTCGACACGGCGTTCCCGCTGACGGAGCTCTCGCCGGACGGCCAGACGGAGTGGCAGAACGCGTGGGCCGAGTTCAAGGCGGGTGTCTGAGCCCCACCGCCGCGTAGGCGAGGAGAGGCGCACCGACAGCTTCTGGGCGGGACTCGCGCTGCCCGGAGTCGCCTGGCTCGCCGTCTTCTTCGTCCTCCCGTTCTACGTCATCCTCTGCGTCGCGCTCGGAACGGTCGACCCGATCTTCCAGACGCCCGCGCCCGAGTGGAACCCGCTCGAGTGGAACACGGCCGCGTTCGAGTTCGTCTTCGAGGGGCTGTTCACGAGCGGCGCAGCATTCCAGACCGTCTTCCTGCGAACGCTCGTCTACGTGACGGTGGCGACGTCGCTGTCGCTCCTCATCGCCTACCCGGTCGCGTACTACATCGCACGGTACGGCGGTCGCTGGAAGGCGCTGCTGCTCGCGGGCATCGTCGCCCCCTTCTTCATCTCGTACCTCATGCGCATGCTCGCGTGGATCAACCTGCTGCAGGACGACGGGTGGGTGAACGACGTCCTCGTGTGGATCGGGATCCTCGACGCGCCGCGGAACTGGCTGGACGGACGCGCGTCGTCGGTGATCCTGGGGCTCGTCTACGGCTACGTCCCGTTCATGATCCTCCCGCTCTACGCGTTCCTCGATCGCATCGACCGGAGCCTCCTCGAGGCGGCACGTGACCTCGGTGCGAGCCCCTTCCAGGCATTCCGGATGGTCACCCTGCCGCTGTCGATGCCGGCGATCCTCGCGGGGGTCGTGATCATTGCGCTACCGATGTTCGGCGACTACTACACGCCGGACCTCCTCTCGAGCGCCCCGCAGACGAGCATGATCGGCAACCAGATCGTGCTCTACATCCGTGGCGGGCAGCAGATCCCGGTTGGGGCGGCGCTCGTCGTCGTGCTCATGCTGTTCCTCACTCTGCTCATGGGCTACTACCTGTGGGCGACTGCACGCACGCACCGGAGGCTCGGCGGATGACCGGACGGCTGCGCGAGTGGTGGGCCAATCCGTGGGGAAAGCCGCGGTTCCTCGTCCTCTTCACCGCGCTCTACCTCGTCTGGTCGATCGTCCCGATCCTCGTCGCCATCAGGTTCTCGTTCAACGAGGGCCGGTCGCGGTCGACGTCGCAGGGCTGGTCGCTGCGGTGGTACACGGGCGACCCCGATCTGTCCGTGCTGCACGACCCGACGATGCACTCCGCGCTCCTGCAGAGCCTCCGGCTCGCAGCGATCGCGGTACTCGTGACGGTGCCGCTCGGAGTCGCGCTCGCGATCGGCCTCACCCGCTGGCGCGGACGCGGGGCCGGAACGGCGCGCGGCATCTCGCTCGCCACGCTCGTGACGCCCGAGATCGTGATGGGGACGGCGCTCCTGCTCGTGTTCGTCAACCTGCTGACGTTCATCGAGCTCGGCGCGGTCGCGCAGGCGATCGGTCACATCACGTTCTCGCTCGTCTTCGTCGTGATCATCGTCCGCGGGCGACTCCTCGCCATCGGACCCGACTACGAGGAAGCGGCCCGAGACCTCGGCGCATCGCAGCTCCAGGCCGTGCGGCTGGCGTTGCTGCCGATGCTCGTCCCCGCGATCGTCGCGAGCGGAATCATCGTCTTCGCGCTCTCCATGGACGACTTCGTGATCAGCCAGTTCCTGTCGTCCGGAACCGCGACGGACACCGTGCCGGTGCGGATCTACGCCTCGGGTCGGACCGCGCCGACGCCCGCGCTGAACGCGCTCGCGACGCTGACTCTCGGCGCGACAATCGTCATCGCCGTCGTCGGGCTCCTGCTCTGGCGAGGAGTCAGGGCCGCGCGCGGCCAGACCGGCTCCACGGTCGGCGAGTTCGCCGCGCTCGACGCCGACGCGATCCGCTAGCGCCGCGGAGTCAGGAGTGCCCGAAACGCACGTCGGGCAGGACGCGGTCGAGCCACGACGGCAGCGCCCAGGCAGACGCTCCCAGGAGGCGCAGGAGCACGGGCATGAGCACGAGCCGGATGAGCATCGCGTCGAGCAGCACGGCGACGCCGAGGATCACTCCCATCTCCTTCGGCGGGATCGGCCCCGAGACCGCGAAGGTGAAGAACACCGCCACCATGACCGCGGCCGCGGCGAAGATCGTCCGCCCCGAGTGAGCCACCCCGCCAACCATCGCCTCACGAGCGTCGTGTGAGCGATCCCAGTGCTCCTTCGCCGACGAGAGCAGGAACACCGTGTAGTCCATCGAGATGGCGAAGATCATCGCGAAGAAGAAGACGGGCCCCCACGCGTTGAGGAACCCCTGCGACTCGAAGCGGAGCAGTCCGGAGAGGTTGCCGTCCTGGAAGATCAGGACGCCCACCCCGAACGCCGCGGCAGTCGCGAGGAGGTTCGTGAGCACACCCACGAACGCGATCAGCGGTGCCTGGAGGGCGAGGAGCAAGAGCAGGAAGCCGAGGCCGAGGACGACGGCGAAGACGGGCAGCGTCTTGGCCGAGAGCGCAGCCTCGAGGTCGTGATTCTCGGCGACAGCGCCTCCGACGAGTGTCCCGGCCGGCAGCGCGTCCCGTAGCCGGTCGATCGTTGCGCCGACGGCCTCGTCGGAGGGATCGTTCGTCGGGAAGGCGACCACGAGCGCACTCTCGCCCGACACCGTCCGCGAGCCGAGCCCGGCGATGCCAAGGTCGGCGTCGAGCGCCGACACGACGGCCGCCAGCTCGTCTTTCGGCGTCACCACCTGCAGAGCTCCCGGGGCGCCAGGCCCGAAGGCCTCCTGCACCGCGGTGTAGCCGACGCGGGATCCGGCGCTCTCGGGGACGACCTTGATGGACGGCATCCCGGTCTCCATCCGGAGCACCGGGAGCGCGAGGACGACGAGCAACGCAACGACAGCGATCCCGAACGGCCACGGGTGGCGCCAGAGCAGCTCGCCCCAGCGCTCGAAGCGAGGAGAGCGATGCTCTCCTGCGTGCACCCACGGGAGCGCCAACCGGTCGACGCGATCGCCGAGCCAGGCGAGGATCGCCGGGAGCAGCGTGAGCGTCGCGAGGAGGACGAAGACGACCGAGAGCATGATCCCGAGGCTCATCGAGCGGAACGCCGGGCTCGGCACGAGCATGACGGCGGAGAGCGAGACGAGAACCGTCACACCCGAGAAGAACACCGCTTTCCCTGCCGTGTCCATCGTCACCGCCACGGCCTCTCGCGTCTCGAGATCGGAGCCGAAGTGCGCGCCGCGAAAGCGCGCGACGATGAAGAGCGCGTAGTCGATGCCGAGCGCGAGCGCGAACATGAGCGCGAAGTTCATCGACCAGATCGAGATGTCGAAGGCGTGCGTCAGCAGGAACAGCGTCCCCGCCGACGCCACGAGCCCGAGGATCGTGAGCAGGAGCGGCAGGCCGGCCGCGACGAGGGAGCCGAACGCGAGCAGGAGGATCGCGAACGTGACCGGCCACGAGATGACCTCCGACTTGAGCATCGCCGACTTGTTCGCCTCGTTGAAGTCCGACCACATGCCGGAAGCGCCCGTGAGGGTCACCTCGACCTCGTCGGTCGAGAGCGCCTCGAGATCGCCCTTCAGAGCGTCGGCTGCCCGAACCATCTCGGTCGGGCTCGCCACTGCACCGGCGGCGAGGATCACCGTTCGACCGTCTTGGGACGGCTGCGCCGGCCCAACGGACGAGACGCGCCCGTCTGCCTCGAGGAGCTCGACCGCATCGGCCGCCGTCCGCTCGAGATCGCCGTCGCCCCGGAGGACCACCATCAGGGCGTACGAGCCCTGACCACCGAAGTCGACATCGACAGCAGTGCGCACGGCGACGGACTCCGAGCCGTTCGCCTCCCAGCCTGCGCCGGAGAGCGCATGCTCGGCGCGGGGCGCGAAGACACCGAGGCCCACGGCCAGCACCGCCCACGCCACGACGACCAGACGGACGTGATCCGCGGTCCAGCGCCCGAGGCGACCGATCGGTCCGACGGCCTTCATCGGGATTCCACGCGCGCGAGGTGAAGGGTCGAGCAGCTCATCGGAGCGGCTCCCCGACGAGCCGCGCCAGGTCGGAGAACTGCCGCTGGAGGCCACCGCACACCTGCTCGCAGAGGTCGAGCACGCTCTCGTCGGCGATCGCGTAGTACGCATGCGTCCCGTCCTTGCGGCGCCTCACGATCCCGGCGTCGTAGAGGACTCCGAGATGCTTCGAGACGTTCTGCTGTGACGTCTCGAGCACGTCGGCGAGCTCGAGCACCGACGCCTCGCCGTCGCGCAGGCGGTCGAGGATGCGGATCCGCATCGGCTCGCCGATCACGCGGAAGCGCCGCGCGACGAGCTCCACGATCGGCTCCGGTAGAGGATGGGGAAGGCTCACGTCTGCTCCTGACTCTTCTACAACTACACAGTTGTAGACGAGACTAGCAGACGATCAGTCGAGCGCGAGGATTGCGTCCGCGGCGGCGTCCCCGGAGCGCACGCCGCCCTCCATGTGCATGTGGCCGACACCGGCGATGTCGGAGCACGCCCAGTGGATCGGGCCGACCGGCCTGCGGAGATCCGGGCCGAAGCGTGTGAGCCCACCGATGCCGAAGGTCGACGCGTACGCGCCGCGCGTCCACTCCTCGGCCGCCCAGTTCGTCTCGATCAGCTCGTTCGCGCGGAGCGCCTCGGGCCCGACGAAGCCGGCGAGACCTTCGAGGATCGCGGCCCGTCGGGCGTCGGGTGCCATCCGTGCGGCGAGATCCGCCTGCTCGCCGGGGAGGAACGTGCAGAGGACACCGACGGACGCCGACGGCGGCGTGTTGTCGTACAGCTCGCGCACGAAGCCGTACGGGGCAAAGCCCTCGCCGGAGAGCCCGTCCTCCCGCCAGAACGGATGGTCGTAGACGGCGAGATACTTCGTCACGCTCCCCTGCGAGCTCGCCTGCTGCAGGCTCATCCGCCAGGCCGGAAGCGCCGGCACGAAGCGGATCGCCGCCGCGAGGTTCGGGGCCACTGCGACGACAGCTGCGCGCGCGGTCACGCTCACACGTGCGGCGTCCACCTCCACGCCGCCGTCGCGCCAGCGAATCGTCCGCACAGGCGTCTCGAGCAGCACCCGCTCTCCGAGCTCCTCCGCCATCCGGATCGGAACGAGCTGCGAGCCGCCGACGACCCGGTACGCCAGGCACTGCTCGGGCGCGAAGAGCTCGTACGTTCCGCCGGCCCCCGCGATCGCCCAGAGCCCCTGGAGCAGCGAGAACGCATGCGCCGGCTTCGTCAGGAAGCCGTCAGCGAGGTACGAGCGGAGGTTCTCCCGCGCGGCCTCGCCACGGACCTCCGTTCGCAGCCACTCGTCGAAGGTGACCGTGTCGAGCTCGCGCGCCCGGGGATGCTCCCATGGCGCCTCGGGATCGAGCTCCTTCGCCAGCGCGTCGAGCTTGGCATCGGCCTCCTTCAGCTCGCGCTCCTCCTGCACCGAGAGCCCGCTGTCGCCCGCCTCGCGCCGATGCGTGCGCCCGTCCTCGTCGACGTAGACGTCGTCGCCGTCCCGGTACGCCGGGAAGAGCTCGATTCCGAGCTCGCCGAGGAGGGCGTGCATCCGCGACTGGTACGGCGCGATCCACTCGCCTCCGAGCTCGTTCGCCTCTCCCCCGATCTCGGTGTTCCAGAGCCGTCCCCCCACCCGGTCTCGCGCCTCGAGGACGACGACGTCACGACCCTCGGCCACGAGTCTGCGCGCCGCTGCGAGCCCTGCCACGCCCGCTCCGACCACGACGACGTCGGTCTCGATCAGGCGGGTATCCATGCCTCGCTCCCCAGCGCTGCCGCGGCCGCCGCACGGCCGGTGCGCACCGCTCCCTCCATGTATCCCGCCGCCCACTGGTCCGAGCCACAGACGTAGAAGGGCGGCTCATGGGTTCCGTGCAGCGGCCCGACCCGGAGGACGTCACCGGGCCACCAGTGCGTCGTGTACCCGAGCGTGAACGGATCGGTCGCCCACAGTCGGAGGAAGGAGTGCAATGGTCGAGCCGCCTCCTCCCCGTACATGCGCGCGAGCTCCGCGTGCAGGGCCGGGAGACGGTGCTCCTCCGCCGTCGCGGTCAGCCACAGCACGCGCTCGGGCGGGACGAGTCCGGAGAGCACGCCGTCGCGCTGCGGCCACGTCGACGCGAGGAGCTGCTCCCCCTCCGAGAGGCCGTTCGCGCCGAGCTCCTCCCACAGCGAGCGGTCGTAGACGGTGACGACCTTCGCCGCCGGCGCGTGCCGCTGAGCGCGAAGCGACGCGAGACGTTCCGGCGACACGCCCTCGATCGCGATGCCGTGGAGCACGCTGACCGGCAGCGCGCAGACGATCGCGTCGGCGCGAACCTCCTCGCCGCCGTCGAGACGGACGGCGCAGCCGCTCGCCGAGACGGACATCGCCGTCACGACGGCGCCATGGCGCACCCGATCACCGAGCTCGCCGCCCATGCGGAGAGCGACCTCCGCCGACCCCTCGGCGACCTGGAAGCACTCCCAGAGGTCGTAGGAGTAGAAGCCGTCGTCGCCGACCGCGGCCGCCTTGCGCAGCTCGGCGAGCAGGGACGTGCGCTCGCTCGAGCCGGCCGCGAGCGCGAGCGCTCCTGCCTCGATCGCGCGCACCGTCGTCGGCAGCGCGTCGACGGAGCGCAGCCACGATGCCCACGAGTGTCCGTCGAGGCGCGACGCGTCGGGGTGCGACCACGGATCGTCCGGATCCACCGTCGACGCGAGCTCGCCGAAGAGTCGCTCGACACGCTCGTAGTCGGCGCGCTCCTCCGCGGTCGCGAACGGGAACCCGTCCTCCGAGCGCTGGAGACCGTCCGCGAGGTCGTAGGTCGTGGCGCCCGGGACGGACGTGTACGTCGTGTCGAGCGTGAGCCCGAGCTCCTCCACGAGCCCGAGGTAGGCCCGGTGCCCGTGTCCGATCAGCTCGCCACCGAGCTGGACGGGCCGGCGGTCGTCGACCGAGACCTGCTCGACTCGGCCGCCGACGCGATCGCGCGCCTCGAGCACGAGCACGTCCGCACCGCCCCGCACGAGGTCGCGGGCCGCAGCGAGACCCGCGAGACCGGCGCCGACGACGATCACGTCGGTCACGCCGGAACCGCCTCGTCGTCCGCCAGGATGCGGAGCGCGTCGGCCGGAAGATGTGCCGTCACCGAGGCCCCGACGTCGTACTCCTCGACGTCGCCGGAGTTCGCGACGAGCGCCTGCACGCGATCGCCACCGGGAAGGGCGACGAAGACCTGCGTCGTGGAGCCGAGATAGACGAAGCGCTCGATCGTCCCGGGCACGCGGTTCTCGCCCGCCGTCGAGGGAGGCTCGATGCGAACGCGCTCCGGTCGAATCGTGAGCCGGACGACGCCCGCGCGCGCCTCGCCCTGTCCGGCGCTCAGCTCGACGCCGCCGACGTCGACCCGCCGCCCGTCCACGACGCGCGCGCGCATGAGGTTGGACACGCCGAGGAAGTCCGCGACGAATGCGGTCTCGGGGCGCTCGTACACGTCGCGCGGCGCACCGAGCTGCTCGACCTTCCCGCTCGCCATGACCGCGAGGCGATCCGACATCGTCAGCGCCTCCTCCTGGTCGTGCGTGACGTACAGGAAGGTGATCCCGATCTCGCGCTGGATCGACTTGAGCTCGATCTGGAGCTCGCGCCGCAGCTTCGCGTCGAGTGCGCCGAGCGGCTCGTCCAGGAGCAGCACCGACGGCGAGAGCACGAGCGCCCGTGCGAGCGCGACCCGCTGCTGCTGCCCACCCGAGAGCTGGTGCGGCCGTCGCTGCCCGAGACCGCCGAGCCGCACGAGCTCGAGCGCTTCGGCCACGCGAGCGCGGCGCTCGTCCTTCGCCACGTCCTTGAAGCGCAGGCCGAACCCGACGTTCTGCTCGACCGAGAGGTGCGGGAAGAGCGCGTAGCTCTGGAACACCGTGTTCACGGGCCGCAGGTGCGGTGGCGTCTGCGTGACGTCGCTGCCGCCGATGAGGATGCGCCCGGCATCGGGACGCTCGAAGCCCGCGATCATGCGTAGGGACGTCGTCTTCCCGCAGCCGGACGGGCCGAGCAGCGAGAAGAACTCGCCGCTTCCGATCTCGAGCGAGACGTCGTCGACCGCCACGACGTCGTCGAACGTCTTGGTCACTCCCTCGAGGACGACCGACTGCGAGGTGAGCGGCGTCACACGCCGAGCTCGCGCCGAATGCACGACGACAGCAGCGCACGCGCCTCCGCGAGATCGACCACCCCGAGATAGACGATCGAGTCCAGACCGTCGGCCGACGCGGCGAGGCGCCAGCCGGCGGCGACCGGATCGACGTCCCTCGGGACCGAGCCGTCGTCGCGTCCCTGGTCGAGCAGTCGCACGACGCGCTCGATCCACGCGCGGTAGCGCTCCTGCACGAGCGGCCGGAGCTCCTCGTCGTAGCGCAGGCTCGACCAGACCTCGTTCCAGAGCGCCGGCGTCTCCTCGAGCTCGGGCTCGATCGTGCGAAGGAGCGCCCGCTCGGCACGCTCCGCCCCGTTGCCGAGCGTGCTGAGCTCCGCCTCGAGTGCCTCGACGCGGAGGTTCTCCGCGTACGCGAACGCCGCCCGCAGGAGCTCCTGACGCGTCGTGAAGTAGTAGTGGACGAGCGTGCGGGAGACGCCGGCCTCCTGCGCGACCGAGCCGATGCGGAGGTCGCTGGCGCCACCCGTGACGACGACGCGGCACGCCGCTCGGAGGATCTCGTCGACACGGCTGGCGGCTGCCGGAGACGGGGTCGCTTGCTCGGTTCCCGGCATGCGC
>DASUCN010000045.1:0-2904 GCA_036276015.1 Gaiellaceae bacterium
AGGAAGGTGTGCGCCGCGGCCGAGGGCTGCATCAGCGCGGCGTTCCGCTGCAGGACGCTGCTCGGCTCGTCGCGGTGTCCCAGCCACAGCTCCTCGTGCCGCTCCGCGTTCCAGGCGAGCGCGGACTCCGAGCCGTCGACCTCGATGTGCAGGTAGTTCTTGCGCCCCGCGCTTCCCTGGGACACCTTGAACGCACCGCGTGCGCCCCGGTCGAAGCGGACGAGGACGTGGCCGATGTCCTCGGTCGTCATCGGGGCGTCCTCGCGCTCGACCTCGGCGGCGCTCGAGAACGTCTCCACCTCGCCGAGCGGCCGGTGCCTGACGCGGATCGTGGTGTGGAGGTCGGCGCAGAGCTCGACGATCTGCTGACCGCTGACGAACTGCGCCATGTCCATCCAGTGCGAGCCGATGTCGCCGATCGCCCGCAGGTGCCCGCCCTTCTCCGGCTCCAGCCGCCAGTTCCAGTCGGTGGGGTACAGGAGCCAGTCCTGCAGGTAGCCGCCGTGGACGTTCCAGACCTCGCCGAGGTCGCCCGCCGCGACGCGCGCGCGGGCCTCGTGGACGAGCGGGAAGAAGCGTAGGTTGAAGTTGGTGCAGTGGACGAGGCCGCTCGACTCGGCGAGCGCGAGCAGCTCGGCGGACTGCTCGGACGTCATCGCGAGCGGCTTCTCGCAGACCACGTGCTTTCCCGCGGCGAGGACCTGCTTCGCCTGCGGATGGTGAAGGTGATTCGGCGTCGTCAGGTGGACGACGTCGACCGTATCGTCCGCCAGCAGCGCCTCGAGCGAGTCGTACACCGGGGCGATGGCCTTCGCGGCTGCACGCTCGGGAGACGACCCGACGACACCGGCCACCTCGACTCCCAGCAGGCGCAGGGCGTGCACGTGCACCACACCGACGAATCCCGTCCCGACGACACCCGCCCGAAGCACCGAGGCCACGGCAGCGTAGGCTACGCGTTCGGCAGAAGCTCGTCGACGGAGGCGACGAACACGAGCTTGAAGCCACGGCGGCCGATCCCGACGGGCATGCGGTCGCCGGTCGGGCGGAAGCCGGCCTTCGCGTAGAGCGCCTGCCCGGCCGCGTTCACCTCCTGCACGAACAGCACGACGCGGCGGGCCTCGATCGCACGCGCCCATTCGGCGACCGCGCGGATGAGCCTCTGCGCCACGCCTCGGCCACGGACACGTGGGTCGACCCACATCGAGATCAGCTGCACCTCCGCCGGGTCGACCCGGCGGAAGCAGCCGACGACGCCGACCCAGCCGTCGTCGTCCTCTGCGACGAACAGCGCTCGCTCGTCGCCCTCGGCGGCGTCGGCGGCCCAGGCGCGCCACGTCTCATCGGGCTCGCGGACGGCGTCCTCGTAGCGCGAGGAGAAGAAGGCGGCCTCCTCGCGGAGCAGACGCAGGCGCGTCTCCCGCCACAGGCGCCATTCGTCCGCTCGTATCCGTCGGATCTCGATCCGGCGAGGCTATCCCGGGCGGGGGTCGCCGGCCGCATGCGCCGGGCCCATCCCGTCCCGGGAGGCCCTGACAACACAATAGAGGCGGGCGCCGCACTCGGCGCCCGCCTCTGTCCTCACCTCAGCGAGGTGCTCGATCAGCGGTTCAGGTCGACCGGGAACGACACGAGTCGCCTGGTCGAGATGCCGCCGAGCAGGTTGCCGCCCGGCTCGCGACCGCGCACGAACATCACGAGCAGCTGCTGCCGCGGCGTCGCCGGATACCCACGCAGCCGGTTCATCCGGAGCTCCGCCCATCCGTCGGCCCCGGTCGGGGCCTCGTTCGGAACGGAGAACATGTTGTACGGCACGGCGGTGACGTACACGAGCGCGCCCTGCACCGGCTTGCCGTTGCAGGCCGTGATCCGGAATCGCGCCACGATCGTGTCCGTCGAGCGGCCGATCACGCCGGGCGAGACCTGCTGGCCCGAGATCGAGAGGCGCTCGGGCGCCTTGAGCTCGGACGCGACCACAGGGCTCTTGTCGCACGCATTCGCGGCGGGCGGCGGGGGCGGGGTCGACGCGGGGCGGATCACCGCGGTCGGAACCGACGTCGCGACGGTGTTGCCGTCGGCGTTCTGCGCCGTGACCCGGACGCGGAGCGTGTTGCCCTGGTCGACAGCCTTCAGGACGTAGGTCCGCTCGTTCGCGCCGCTGATCAGCGAACAGCTGCCGCCGTCGGCGTCGCAGCGCCTCCACGCGTAGTCGTAGTCGGTGGGCGAGCCGGTCCACGTGCCCTCGCGGGCCGTGAGCGTCTTGCCGACCTCGGGGGTCCCGGCAATCGTGGGCGGCTGCTGGTTGACCGGCTTCGCCTGGGACGCGGCCGAGCCGACGTCGAGCCCGCCGATCATCGCCCCCGCGAACGCAGCCAGCGTCGCAAGAACGGCGAGCGGAAGGAGCTTCGTGATGTGTCGCTTCATGGAGTCACCCCTCGTTGGGAAATAGGAGACAACCCCCGCTAGGTACCCCGGCGGCGCGAAAAGAACGCCCGCAAACGAGGGATTCACGCATCCCTTACAGCTGTCACGGATTGACGAGTCCGGGGGCACCGAGCCACATACCTAACACCGATATGTATAATGCTGCGAGGTATCGCGGGGTTGCGCCGAGCGCGACGGGAACGCAGATGGAGATCAACAAGGAGCTCACAGCCGCGTCGTCCACGCCGATCGTCCTCGCGATCCTGGCCGAGGAGGACAGCTACGGCTACGCGATCCTCCAGCGAGTCCGCGAGCTCTCCGGGGGCCGGATGACATGGCCGGACGGGATGCTCTACCCCGTCCTGCACCGGCTCGAGCGACTCGGTCACGTGGAGGCGCGGTGGGAGGCCGCACCGACCGGCCGACGTCGCAAGTACTACCGGATCACGTCCGGGGGCCGCGCCCAGCTCGCCGAGGAAC
>DASUCN010000046.1:0-2875 GCA_036276015.1 Gaiellaceae bacterium
CCGGTCGACCTTGTGGCCGAGCTTCGCCAGCACCGCGATGAGCAGCGAGTTGGCGATGAGGACGGTGGTGAGGACGCCGAGCGCCGAGCCGATGCCGAGCTTCGTGACGAAGTCGAGGCCGAAGAGCGCGAGGCCGCTCACCGAGATCGCGACCGTCAGCCCGGCGAAGAGAACCGCTCGGCCCGCCGAGGCGCCCGCCTCCGCCGCCGCGTCCGTCGGCGAGAGGCCCTCGTGGAGCAGCTGACGGAAGCGCGTGACGATGAAGAGCGAGTAGTCGATGCCGACGCCGAGCCCGATCATCGACACGAGCAGCGGCGTGACCGTGTTGATGTCGGTGAAGCCGGCGATCGTGAAGAGCAGGAGGAACGCGCTGAAGACGGCGGTGATCGCAAGGAAGATCGGGATCGCCGCAGCCGTGAACGTGCGGAAGACGACGAGAAGCACGATCAGCGCGGCGAGCAGGCCGAGCAGCTCCTGCGTCCCCTGCTCGATCGGCGGGAACTCGGCGTCGCCGTTGAACTCCGCCTGGATGCCGACGGGCTCGACGGCCTCGCGAACGGCATCCTGCACGGCGACGACGCGCTCGCGGTCCTCCTCGTAGATGATCCGGTCGAACTGCGCCTCGGCGTACGCGATGCGCCCGTCGTCCGAGAACGTGTTCGGGTCGAACGGGTCGCCAACGCTCGTGATGCCGGCCTCGCCTTCGGGATCGGTCCCGGTCGGCTCGAACTCGGAGCTCTGGAGCGTCTGGATCGCCTGCTGGATCGCGGCCTTCCGCTCCGACGTGTCGAGGCGCTCCCCCTCCGGCGCGGCGAACACGAGGTTCAGGACGCCGCCCTGCTCGGAGGCGAACTCGGCCTCGATGAGGTCGGTCGCACGTTGAGTGTCGGAGCCCGGGATCTCGAACTCGTCCTTGAGGCTCCCTCCGACGGCGCCGACGAGCACCACGAGAGCGGCGGCGATTCCGACCCAGGCGATGATCACGCGCCACGGGTTCGAGGCGCACGCGCGCATCCAGCGCGCGAGGCCGCCCGTGGACAGTCGTTCGTGTGCGGCTAGACGGTCTTGCTGTTCAGACATGCTCAACCCTCCGGATAGTCAGTGCGGCCGAACGCTACGTCGGGCTCGGCCGGCTGTCTTCTCCTAGCGTGCTGTCTCTTCGCGGATACGACCGCATAGCGTTCCGAAACTCATCGGCGGCCCAACCTATTCCACGGCCTTGAGCACACGGTCGACCTCCTTGAGGGCGTCCTCCAGCTCACGCGTCTGCGTGCGGAGCTGGGCGAGCGCCTCGTTCGCCTTCTGGAGCTCGTCGGTCGTCTGGCGCTGAACGGCCGTGAGCTCGTCGACGAGCTTGCGGTACTCCCGGTCGCGGTCGCCCGCGATGGCAGTGCGGCCCGTCCCGAAGATCTGCCAGATGAGGACGCTCAGGACGACGGTGAGGAAGGCGATGCCGGCGATCGCGATCGCGGCCTCCGGCCAGTCCTGGACTGCGAGAAGCATCAGGTGTTCTCCTTTCCGGTTCGGGATGTCCCGGACGGGTCGGCCGGGCCGAGCGTGTCGGCGGCGGCCGCGATCGTGTCCGGGGTGAGCTGGACGGCGAACGGCGTGACCTCGTAGAAGCGCATCGCCTTGCCGTCCTGCGAGAGCTCGAGCCGGCCCGTGACGAGCCCGGCCGCCTCGAGGCGCTGGAGGTGCATGTGGACGAGCGGACGGCTCAGCCCGATCTCGCGGGCGAGGCGGCTCACGTGCACGCTGCCGCGCGCCAGCGCCGCGAGGATGCGCAAGCGGTGCGGGTTGGAGAGCGCGGCGAGCATCCGCACGAGCTCGTCTCCGCTCATGTCCGTGCCCTCATTCATATGTTAGAGATTACTGACAGGTGTCGTGCGGCGTCAAGCGACCGGTGAGTTCCGGTCGCAGCGGACGTCTGTATGGCGATGCCCACACCGGGGCCGGACGAGCTCGCCTTCTCCATCCGCGGCCCGATCGCCCGCGCGGACCTCCCCGGTCTCTGCGAACGCGTCCGCCGCCTGCTCGGCGACCATCCGCCTCAGGTCGTCCGCTGCGACGTGCACGGGGTCGTTCCCGACGCGGTCGTGGTCGACGCGCTCGCACGCCTGCAGCTCGCAGCACGACGCCGAGGCTGCGAGGTCCGGCTCGAGCGGGCAGCCGACGAGCTGCTCGACCTCGTCCGCCTGATGGGGCTCGCGAACGTGATCGGGGCGGAGCCGCCGTTTCACGAGCGCGATGTCGTGTAAGTCTTCCCGCATGGCCGACTGGACACATCGCAACCTCGCCGAGATCGAGGACGCAGCCGCCAAGTGGGGCTACTCCGAGCACCAGGAGGCGCGCTTCGCAGGGGCTGACCTCGAGCTCGAGACGCTCGGCGTCTCGTACCAGATCGTGAAGCCGAACCGGCACCACGCCTTCGGCCACCGTCACCGGGCCGTGGAGGAGGTGTACGTCGTGCTCGCGGGCTCGGGCACGTGCCGCCTCGACGACGACGAGATCGAGGTGCGGCGGCTGGACGCGATCCGCGTCGGGCCGCGCGTCGCACGCGGGTTCGCGGCCGGCGACGAGGGCCTCGAGCTCCTCGTCTTCAGCCCGAGCGCGCCGGGCGACGCCGAGATCGTCGAGGGCTTCTTCGACACCTGAGCGCGAGCGATGACTTCCCGTGACCGGAGCGGTCTACGGAGACGTCACGCCGTACCACGAAGGAGGAGTCGAGATGGCACGCATGATCTTCCCCAACCTCGCGGTCGAGGACCTCGATCGCGCCGTGCGGTTCTTCACCGAGCTCGGCTTCACGTTCGACGAGCGCTTCACCGACGACACCGCGACGGCGATGGTGGTGAACGAGCAGGCCACCGTCATG
>DASUCN010000047.1:0-7734 GCA_036276015.1 Gaiellaceae bacterium
CCGCTGCAGGCACGGGCTCGCCGAGCGTGCTCCCGACACCGACGACGAACCCGAGCTCGAGCTCGATGTCGAGTCGGCGGCTCGGGCCGAAGCGCGGTGCGTCGTCTGCCGGTGACTTCGTCTGCCCGCAGGGACGCACGACCGGCGTGCCGCTCACGACGACGGTGCCGGAGCGCCCGTGGTAGCCGACCGGGAGGTGGCGCCAGTTCGGCAGGAGTGGCTCGGCGTCCGGCCGGAAGAGTCGTCCGAGGTTCGTCGCGTGCTCGAGCGACGAATAGAAGTCGACGTAGTCGGCGACCGCGAACGGAAGCCGGGTGGCGACATCCTCGACCGGGACGAGCTCGACGCCTCCGCGCACGAGCTGGTCGATGCGCGCGAGGGTGTCCTCCCACGACTGCCGTCCGAGTGCGAGAAACGGGTTGAGGGTCGGCGCCTCGAACACCTCGCCCAGCCCGCTGGCCGCGAGATCGAGCACTCCGCCGTCAGCGCGGAACCCGACTCGCGGCTCGTCGCCCCCCACCGAGAAGACGCCGAAGCCGACCACGCCCTTCACAGCGGGAGCACTCCGAGCAGCTCGAGCTCCTCGACCGGCTCGAAGAAGCTGCAGCTCCCGATCGAGCGAATCGTCTCCGAGCGCACACGCTCGAGCTCGGCGGCCGTCGCCGAGCGGTCCCGCCAGGCGAACGCGCCTGCGTCGAGCGAGAACGCCGAGGCGTCCTGCTCCGAGAGCACGGCCTCCTCGTCACCCTCGAACGTGACCGCGGCCAGGAGGTTGAGGAACCCGTGCTCGCCGTTCGTGCACACGGCGTGGTGAAGGCCGGCAGTCGCCTTGAACGGCAGCCGCCGCTCGCGACACGCACGTACGAACTCCGCGAGTGCCGCAACGTCGGGCACGACCTCGCCCCCGCAGCGCACCTTCGCGCGGAAGCCGCAGCCTGCGAGCCGGTCGAGCCGGCCCTCGAGACCGTCGGCGAGGGCAACCTCGACGAAGACCTCAGGAGCGAGGCAGGCCAATGAGTCGAGATCCTCGCGATAGGTCGCCTCGACGGCCTCGACAGCCGCCCCCTCTGGCACTGGGGCATCGAGGACTGCGCTCACGGGCCGCCGTGACGACGCCAGCAGTCCCAGCCCGGACGCCCGCCAGACGAGCCGTCCGAGCACGAACGACGACGAGCTCGCGACCGCCCGCTCGTCCTCCGCCAGTGCAGCGTCAGGCGCGAGTAGTGCGGGCGGGAAGGTCGGCGCGTGGTCGATCAGCTGCCCGAGCAGGACGCGGCGAGCGTCGGTCGTTCCCATCGCGGCCGGATCTTCGCAGAGAGCACTATCAAGCCGATTCCCCGACGGGCCGATGGATCCAAGGCGGCATGTCCGATCCTGCCCCCATCCAGCCCGAACCTCGGCCCCACATGAGTCTCGTCAGCCCTGGCTCCACCGAGCCGTATCGCCGACTCGCCGAGATCTTCCACGACGTCCTCTCCGAGCAGAGCCTCGACGCGCTCCTCGAACGCATCGCGGACGCGCTCGCCGAGCTCATTCCGTACGAGGACGTGCACATCTACGAGGCGGACGAGGCGAAGCGCGAGCTCCGAGCGGTCCTCGCGCGCGGCGACTGGGCTGACGAGGTGATGAGCGAGGCGTTCTCGTTCGGGGAGGGGATCACGGGATGGGCCGTCGACCATCGCGAGGCGGTGCTCGCGAACAAGGCACACCTCGACCCACGCGTCCGCTTCGTCCCGGGTACGCCCATCGAGCCCGAGGCGCTCATCGCGGTGCCGCTCGTCGCGCGCGGACAGCTGAAGGGCACGCTCAACATCTACCGCGTCGGCGAGGACGCGGCGTTCTCCGAAGAGGAGTTCCTGCTCGCAAAGCGCTTCGGCGACGCCGCGGCGCTCGCGATCGACAACGCCCACATTCGCGCGCGGCTCGAGCACCAGGCGAAGACCGACGCGCTCACCGGCCTCTACAACCACCGCGCCTTCCACGACCGCCTCCGCGAAGCGCTGCTCGAGGCATCCGCGGCCCACGACACCGTCGCCGTCGTGATGTTCGACCTCGACGACTTCAAGAAGGTGAACGACGTCTACGGCCACGGGATCGGCGACCAGTTGCTGCTGCAGGTCGCCGACGTCCTCCGCGCCTCGGTGCGCTCCACCGACGCGGTCTGCCGCGTCGGGGGCGAGGAGTTCGCAGTCATCGTCCCCTCCGGCGACCTCCGGAGCTCGACCGCGCTCGCCGAGCGCGTCGGCGCAGAGCTCGCCAAGCTCGCAGGCGAAGCGGTCGGGCCGCTGACCGTGTCGACCGGCGTCGCGGTCGGACCGGAGCATGCAGCGAATCCACGCGAGCTCGTCGCGTGCGCCGAGGTCGCGATGATGACCGCGAAGACGCGCGGGAAGGGCCTCATCGTCCCGTTCGACGAGCGTGATCGCGAGCGACCCTCGAGCGAGGACGTCCGCCGCGACGACAGGCGCTCGATCGCGCACCTGAAGATGCTGCAGAGCCTCTCCGGGAAGCTGTCGCGCCTCAACGACGTGCAGCAGATCGGCCTCACGATCTCCGATGAGCTCCGGTTGCTCATCGACTACCACAACTGCCGCGTGTTCCTCCGTGACGACGACGAACTCGTCCCGGTCGCGTTCCGCGGCGACATCACGGGCTCGACGCCCGACGACCCGGCGACGCTCTTCCCCACGCAGGTCGGACGCGGCATCACTGGCCGGGTCGCCGAGACGGGCGAGCCGCTCCTCGTCGGCGACGCGGCTCAGCACGAGTTCGGCGAGCAGATCGAGGGAACCGCCGAGATCGAGGAGTCACTCCTCGCCGTGCCGCTCAAGTACGACGCCCGCGTGACCGGCGTCATCGTCATCTCCAAGCTCGGGCTCGACCAGTTCGACGCCGACGACCTGCGACTGCTCGAGGTGATGGCCGGGCACGCCTCGGTCGCCCTCGAGAACGCACGCCTGTACGAGGCGCAGCGACGCGAGGCCGAGACGGCGAAGGCCCTACTCGCGTTCTCGCGCGACCTCGCCGAGACATCCGATATCGCGGAGGTGGCAGAGCGGGCGACGAAGGGCGCTGCGGGGATTCTCGAGAGCCCGAGCGCATCGGTGTGGCTCCAGAGCGCCGAGGACGGTGCCCTCGAGCGGCTGGCGAGCCACCCAGAGCCCCTCGAGCCGACTCTCATTCGCATCCCGGCGGAGCACCTCGAGCCGTGGCTGAGCCGTTCGGAGCCGTACACGGTCGAGCCCGCCGACTACGCAGCGATCGCACCCATTCCGGAGGGAACCGAAGGGCGATTCGCGATCGCTCCGTTCACGATCGACGGCCGCTGGGGCGTCGTCGCAGCTGCCATCAAGCGGCGCTCCGCGCCGGAGGACCGCGAGCTGGAGCTGCTCGGAAGCATCGCTCGCCAGACGCGGCTGGCGTTGCAGACGGCAGCGAGCTACGAGACGCTCGAGCGCACGTTCCTCTCCACCGTCGAGGCGCTGGCGAACGCGCTCGAGGCCAACGACGAGTTCACGTCGAGCCACGCGCGGTGGATCACCGACCTCGCGCTGCAGGTCGGCGAGGAGCTCGGTCTCGAGGCGCACGAGCTCAAGCGCCTCGAGCTCGGGGCCCTCTTCCACGACATCGGGAAGATCGGGATCCCGTCGCGCATCCTCACGAAGGCTGGTCCGCTCACGGCAGAGGAACGCACGCTCATCGAGAAGCACCCGATCCTCGGCGAGCGGATCCTCGCGCCCATCGAGCAGCTCGGCGAGGTGCGCCTCATCGTCCGCTGTGCGCACGAGCACTACGACGGGACGGGTTATCCGGACAGGCTCGTCGGCGAGCAGATCCCGCTCGAGTCGCGGATCGTCCTCGCCTGCGACGCGTACCACGCGATGACGACCGACCGGCCGTACCGACGCTCGCTCGGCGAGGATGAGGCCCGGCGCCGGCTCGTCGAGGCGTCCGGGACGCAGTTCGACCCGCAGGTCGTCGATGCGCTCTTGCGCGTGCTGAGTCGCTAGGACCCTGCAGTCTCGGCGCTCCGTAGCCCGCGGAAGGCCCAGATCCAGAACAGCAGGCCAAGGCCGATGGCGATCCCGAACGCGCCTGCGATGTGCGGAGCATCCCCGGCGACGAACCCGCGGCCCGTCTCGAGGATGTACGTGATCGGGTTGACCGCCGCGACTCCGTGAATCCAGCCCTCGAGCAGCTCGAGTGGCACGTACACGGGCGCGAAGAAGAGGATGAGAAAGACGGGCATCTGCATGAGTGGGCCGGCCTGGATCGTACGGAAGCGCATCGCGATTCCCCCGGACCAGAAGAACCCGCAGAAGTTCACGAGCGCAGCCAGCGTGAAGAGACCGACGAGGTCGACGACACCGCCGCCGAGGTTCATCCCGACCGCGAAGGCGATGACCGTCAGGAGGGCCGCGACCAGCGACCAGCGAATCAGCGCCGCGAGCGCGTAGCCGACGACGATCCCGCTCCGGTTCGGCGCCGCGAGCATGAGCCGCTTTGCGAAGCCGCCCTCGAAGTCGCGCGCGACCCCGAAGCCGGTGAAGACCCCCGAGAACGCGGCCGACTGCAGGAGCACGAAAACGAACTGGAACGCGGTGTAGCCCGGCGGGAAGTCGAAGCCGGGCACCTGTGCGACCTGCGAGAGGCCACCGGCGAACGCGGTGAAGAAGAACAGAGGAAAGGCGAGCGTGGGCAGGAGGATCTGCGGGTTCGTCAGCGCGTTCTTGAGCGTCCGGCGCGCAACACCCCAGCTGACGTTCCAGGTGCTCACGTCCGCGTCATCCGCGTGCGGAGCGCCCGCGTCGCGAGCGCGAACGAGACGAGCCCGAGCACGAACACGAAGCCGAATCCGAGCGCGAGTGCCTGCCAGTCCCAGCCGGTGATGATCAGGCTCCGGACGCACTCGATCATGTACGAGACCGGGTTGAGCGTCGCCGCGATGCGGAACCAGTCGACGCCGATGAGGTTTCGCGGCGCGTTCATCGAGGAGATGAAGAGGAAGACGAAGAGCACCGGGAAGAGCGCCTGGATCGTCTCGCCCGAGCCCGTGCGGTACGCGAGCCAGGCCCCGAGCGCGCCGAAGGAGAGCGCGACGATCGCACCGTAGACGAGCAGCACGGCAATCCCAGCCGCCCCGGACTCGAAGCGAACCCCGGCCGTGAGCCCGACGGCGATGTAGAAGATCACCTGGACGACGCCGAGCACGACGATTCCCGCGAGCTGCCCCGTCAGGAGCGCCCAGTCGCGAAGCCCGGTGAGGGAGAGGCGGTTGATGAACCCCGTCTGCACGTCTCGTGCGATGTCCGTGCCCGCGTTCATGGTCGAGAAGAGCGCACCCTGGATGAACGGGACAGCGAGCGCGAAGGCGAGGAACGACGCGGTCGGAAAGCCGGGGAGCTCGGTGGACGAACGGAGCCCGCCCGCGTTCACCGCCATGAGCGCAACGGGGAAGACGAGCGGCGGGATGATGCTCGCGGGCTGCCGCGACGTGCGCACGACCGACCGCCGCGCGATCGCGCCGACCTGGGTCGCCGCCGCGCTCATGTCTGCTCCGCAGATCCCGAATCTGCAACAGCAGCTCCGGGATCGCGACAACCCCTGAAGCGGCCGCTCACGCGGCCGGCGCTCGTGGTAGACGCACGTCGCGAGTCGGACGCCGGGGCCCTCACCTTCGGCGTTTCTCCTGCTCTGCCTCGTCGGCCTGCTCCGCCGCGCTGTCGAGGGTGCGACCCGTCTTTGCGAGGAAGACGTCGTCGAGCGTCGGCGCGTGGAGCTCGAGGTCGGCGATGTCGACGCCGTTCGCGTCGACCGCTCGCACGATGTCGGTGAGGCCGAGGCCCTCACGCAAGCGGACAGCGACGTCTCGGGTGGAGGCGAGCGGCTCGCCGAACTGCGCGAGGAACGCCTCGATCTTGGGTCGGTCGGCATCACTCCGCGGGATCGCGTGCACGCTCGGCCGGCCGATCTCCGCCTTCAGCTCCGCTGGCGTTCCCTCGGCGACGATCTTGCCCTGGTCGATGATCCCGACCCGGTCCGCGAGCACGTCGGCCTCCTCGAGGTACTGCGTCGTGAGGAACACCGTGACACCGGCCTCACGGCGCATGAGCGCGACCTCGTTCCAGATGTCCGTGCGGCTCTGCGGGTCGAGGCCTGTCGTCGGCTCGTCGAGGAAGAGGATGCGCGGGCTGTGGACGAGGGCGAGGGCGAGGTCGAGCCGCCGCTTCATCCCACCCGAGTAGCCCGATACCTTGCGATCGGCCGCGTCCACCAGGCCGACCCGGTTGAGCAGCTCCTCGGCGCGTGGCTCACGCGACCCTTTCGGGACGCTCTGCAGCGTCGCCTGCAGGCGCAGGTGGTCGCGCGCCGTGAGCAACGGATCGAGCGCGGCCTCCTGCAACGCGACGCCGATGAGGCCACGGATCTTCGGCCCGTCCTTCACGACGTCGTAGCCCCCGACGAGCGCGGTGCCCGCAGTTGGAGGAAGCAAGGTCGTGAGGACGTGCACCGTCGTGGACTTCCCCGCGCCGTTCGGTCCGAGGAAGCCGTAGATCTCCCCCGGCGCCACGGTGAGGTCGATTCCGTCGACCGCACGCGGCCCCTTCTTGTACTCGCGGACGAGCCCGCGTACCTCGATCCCGTTCGAGTCCGTCACCGTTTCACCCTAGCGACGTAAGCGCGCCACCCGATCTGCAGCGCAGCGCCGCGCCGCGAGCATGCCCAGCGCAGTGCCCCGCTCCACGCCGCCGACCTCAGGCCAGAGGCTCGAGCGGGAGCTTCGTCGCAACGACCGGCTTGCCGTTTTGTTGGTACGCCACGTCGACCGAGTCGTTCTGGCGATATGTCCCGGCAACCCCGACCCAGAGCGAGAGCCAGCGCCAGAAGCCGAGCTTGCCCTCCGTCTTGAGCTCACGGTCGAACACGAGCGTGCGGCCCTCCAGCCGGTAGTCCGCACCCTCGCGCTGCTCCACCCCGTTCACGAAGACCTCGAACGGTCGAACGACGTCGGCGGGAAGCCGTACGCGAGTTCCCCGATACAGGCCCTCCGGCACGTTCATAGAATGGCAGCCCGTGCTCGGCCTCGATCTCGTCGGCTTGCTCGCGCAGCTCGCCCCGGTCCCGCCGGAGTCGCCGAACGCCGAGGGGATCCGGCAGAGCTACCTCTTCATCTCGATCTTCACGCTCGCGATCTTCCTGCTCGTCGAGGGCCTGCTCGTCGCGTTCATCTGGAAGTACCGCCGCCAGAAGCGCGCCCGCTTCGAGGACGGCGCGCCTATCCACGGTGCGACGAAGCTCGAGCTCGCGTGGACGGCGGGGCCGGTGCTCGTCCTCTTCCTGATCGCGGTCTTTGTGTTCATCGAGCTCCCAGGCATCAAGGACGTACCGGAGGCGACGGCGGGCGAGCAGCAGCTGGAGATCAAGGTCACGGGGCGGCAGTTCTACTGGCAGTACGAGTACCCGAACGGCGTCATCGCGGTCGACCAGATGCGAGCGCCGGTCGGCGTGCCCGTGACCCTCGAGGTGACGGCGCCCGAGTCGGACGTCATCCACTCGTGGTGGATCCCGTCGCTCGGCGGAAAGATCGACGCAATCCCCGGCGTCACGAACGAGACCTGGTTCCAGGCGAAGAACGAGGGCACCTACACCGGCCAGTGCGCGGAGCTGTGCGGGCTCGAGCACGCGCAGATGCTCGCCTCGGTCGAGGTCGTGTCGCGCGAGGAGTTCGACGCC
>DASUCN010000048.1:0-38986 GCA_036276015.1 Gaiellaceae bacterium
ACGCAAGCTCCTCCCGACACCGAGGCGCCGAGCGCTCCCGGCACGCTCATTGCCAACGCGGTCAGCTCCAGCCAGATCAACCTCGGCTGGGGTGCCGCGACGGACAACGTCGGAGTCACGCTGTACCGGATCGAGCGCTGCCAGGGCACGAGCTGCGCGAACTTCTCCGAAATTGCCACGACGAGTGCGCTCAGTTACGCGGATTCCGGGCTGACAGCCTCGACCTCCTACTCTTACCGCGTGCGGGCGCAGGATGCCGCTCCAAACGTTGGCCCCTTCGCGAACCTCGCGAGCGCTACGACGCTCGCGCCGGCCCGTCCGCTCTTCTTCTCGCTCCTCAGCGACGGCACCGTCGGAGGCGTCTCGGCGGCCAACGAAGACGTGATCTCGTACGACGGAGCCTCGACGTTCAGCGTCGTGTTCGACGGGTCCGACGTCGGGCTCGGGAGCCGCCGGCTCGACGCATTCGGATGGCTGGACGCGGACTCGCTCCTCTTCTCCCTCGAGTCCGACGGGGCGACGTTGGCAGGCGTGGGAGGGACGATCGACGACTCCGACGTCATCCGCTTCGACGCCATATCGCTCGGGGCGACTACGAGCGGAGCGTTCAGCATGTACTTCGACGGTTCGGACGTCGGGCTCACGTCGTCGGGCGAGGACGTCGATGCCTTCGAGCTGCTAGCGAATGGAACGATCGTCTTGAGCACCGAGGGCTCGGCAGGCGTTCCGGGAGTGTCGGCGGCTGACGAGGATCTTCTCGTGTTCACGCCGACCACGCTCGGCCCGAGCACGGCCGGCTCCTACGCCATGTACTTCGACGGCTCCGATGTCGGGCTCTCGAGCTCGGGCGAGAACGTCGACGCTGCGGCCGTCGACGCGACCGGTCGCATCTATCTCTCCACGACCGGCAACTTCTCCGTGACCGGAGCCAGCGGCGCGGACGAGGACGTCTTCGTCTTCACTCCCACGACGCTCGGCGCGAGCACGACGGGCTCCTACTCGGCCAGCCTGTATTTCGACGGATCCGTGCTCGGATTCGGAGGGAACGACGTGTCTGCGATCGATCTGCCGCCCGGGGCCTGACTCAGCCCGCCGGAGCGGCAGCCCGGTCCGCCGGCGGGAGCGTGGTGAGCAGCGACTCGACTGCGTCGAGGCTGCCCGTGATCGTGACCGCGTTCACCTCGCGCTCGACAAGGAGGCGATAGAAGCCTGGAGCGTCGCCGGTGACGACCGCGTCTGCGTCGTCCAGCGAACCCACGACGACGTCGGTGCCGTCGAGCGAGGCGACCTCGTCTCCGATGCGGAACTCGATTCGCGCACCGGCGCACGTGGAGGGGAGCGCGATGCGGAGTGCCCCGGCCAGCCAGCCCGGCTCGAGGTTCTCCGTCGGGCTCGGCGGGCCGAGCGATCGCGCACCCCAGTGGGCGAGGACGTGCAGGACCTCGCGCAGCCCCTGGCCGTACTCGGTGAGCTCGTAGACCCAGGACGCGGCGGGCGGATCGAGACGCCGGCGTCGCACCACGCCGCCCTTCTCGAGTGCCTTGAGCCGCGCAGCGAGGATGTTCGTGCCGCAGCCGTCGAGACGCGCGTGCAGATCCGAGTAGCGGAGCTGGCCGTCCTCGAGAAGCTCACGGACGACGAGTAGCGACCAGCGCTCGCCCACGAGATCGAGGGCATGCGCGACCGGACAGTACTGGTCGTAGCTTCGCGCCATGCCGAAAGTGTGTCTACTGGCGGTTCGAAAGTCAACACTTGCAATTTGAAAGTCTCGTGCTAGCATCCGCCGCTCACTTTGCACACGACGTGCCGGAAGGCTGAAACGGGGGTCACCGTGATCGGTTCCGACAACAAGAAGTGGTTCGCACTCGCACTCATCCTCGTGGTGCAGTTCATGACCATCCTCGACATCGCGATCGTCAACGTCGCGCTGCCGTCGATCCAGGTCGATCTCGGGTTCTCGCAGGAGAACCTGCAGTGGGTCATCAGTGCCTACGCGCTCGCCTTCGGTGGGTTCCTCCTCCTGGGGGGCCGGTCGGCCGACCTTCTGGGTCGCCGCCGGGTCTTCATGGCGGGGACGCTCGTCTTCACCGTGGCATCGCTCCTCGCGGGGTTCGCCTGGAGCGAGACGTCGTTGATCGCCTTCCGCGCTCTGCAGGGTCTTGGCGCGGCGACGATCACGCCGGCAGCGCTGTCCATCCTCGTCGCCACCTTCAAGGAAGGCCGTGAGCGCAACATCGCCCTCGGCGCCTGGGGTGCCGTCGGTGGTGTCGGCGCGGCAGCCGGCGTGCTGTTCGGCGGGATCCTCGTCGACTTCCTCTCCTGGGAGTGGATCTTCTTCGTGAACGTGCCCGTCGGCATCGCGGCACTCGTCCTCGCACCGTTCCTGCTCGCCGAGAGCCTCGACCGGCATGCGGACGGGTTCGACGTGCCGGGCGCTGTTCTGGTCACGGCCGGGCTCTCGCTGCTCGTACTCGGGATCACGCAGGGCTACGGCTGGGGCTGGGGCTCGGGACGGACGATCGGCGTCTTCGTCGCCGCCGCCCTGCTGCTGCTCGCCTTCGTCGGCTGGGAGCGACGGGTCAAGGATCCGCTCGTGCCCTTCTCGATCTTCCGGCTACAGACGCTCACGGCCGCGAACATCGTCGGCTTCATCCTCGGGACGGCACTCTTCGCGATGTTTCTCATCCTGACGCTGTACATGCAGCAGGTGCTCGAGCTGTCGCCACTCGAGACCGGAGTCGGCTACCTCGCAGTCGCGGGTACGGCGATCATCTGGGCCAACGTCGCCGCGGCAGCGGTGACGCGGGTCGGCGTCAAGCCCGCCCTCGTCTTCGGGATGTCGCTGATGACGGTCGGTCTTCTCTACTTCACGCAGGTTTCAGTCGACGGGTCGTACTGGACGGACCTCTTCCCGGGCTTCCTCATCATCGGTCTCGGGATGCCGTTCGCCTTCGTGCCGATCACGATCGCGGCGGTCGCGGGGACGAAGCGTGACGAAGCGGGCCTCGCGTCGGGCCTCATCAACACCTCGCAGCAGATCGGCGGCGCCGTTGGGATCGCGATCCTCTCCACGATCGCGGTGTCGACCACGACCGACGACGTCACGGCAGGCGTGGCGCAGCCGGTGGCTCTGACCAACGGCTTCCAAGCTGCCTTCTGGGCGGGCGCCGCGATCTCGTTCGTCGGCGTGCTCGTCTCGGTATTCCTGGTTCGTGGCCGCGACCTCGAGCAGGAGGTCATGGTCGGCGAGCCGGCATTCGAGCCTGCCGCCTGAGCTCGAGAGTGGGCGGCCGAACCTGACCGGGTTCGGCCGCCCCGATTCGGGGTACGTTCCTCCTCATGCGGTTTCGCAAGAACGCGAGGCTCGATCCCTCCCAGGTGGAGGACTACCGCGGACAGCGGGCGGGCGGGATTCCGGGAGGGATTCCCGTCACCCTCGGTGGTGGCGGTGGGCTCATCGCGCTCGTCGTCGTCCTGGCGTTCGTCCTTCTCGGTGGAGGCGGAGGGCTCGGCGACCTCGGATCGCTCGCCGGTCAGACCGTCGGCCCGACCGGGCAGCCGTCCGGCGAACTCGCGCAGGAGTGCCGGACCGGGCAGGACGCGAACGAGCGTGAGGACTGCCGGATCCTCGCGGTGGTCAATAGCGTCCAGGCGTACTGGACGCGTGCTCTGCGCGGCTACGAGCCCACCCGGACCCGCTTCTTCGAGAGCGGGATCTCGACCGGCTGCGGGCCGGCGTCGTCGGCCACGGGACCGTTCTACTGCCCTGCCGACCGCTACGTGTACATCGATCTCGGCTTCTTCGAGCAGCTGCAGTCACAGCTCGGTGCGCGGGGCGGGCCGCTGGCGGAGGCGTACGTCCTCGCGCACGAGTACGGCCACCACGTCCAGAACCTGACGGGTGCGCTACAGCGGGCCGATCGCGACACAGGCCCACAGGGCGGCCAGGTGCGCGTCGAGCTGCAGGCGGACTGCTACGCGGGGCTCTGGGTCGGCAACGCGCTCGACACGGGCTTCATCGAGGAGGTCACGCGGCAGGACGTCGCGGACGCGCTCGACGCTGCCGCCGCGATCGGCGACGACCGCATCCAGGAGCGCACGCAGGGCCGCGTCGTCCCCGAGTCGTGGACACACGGCTCCTCCGAGCAGCGCCAGAGCTGGTTCGTGCGCGGCATCGAGGCCTCCGGGCCGCAAGGCTGCGACACGTTCCGCGGGCGCGTCTAGTCCTCAGGCGGCTGCTCGTCCGCCGGTTGGCGCGCCTCCTCGAGGCGTCCCTCGGCACGATCGCGCTCCTCTCGCGCGCGGTCGCGTGACGCGAGCAGATACCAGAGGTAGGAGACGAGGAGCGCGGCGGCGATCGCACCTGCGAGGGTCGCTCCGCGGAACGCCGGTGCCTCGACGTCGAGGATGCGGTCGCCCGCGTGCGCTCCGCTTCCCATCCCGAGGACGATTCCGAGGGTCATGAGGTTCGGCGACGCGAGGATGAGTACCGCCGCGAGGCCGACGACGACCGCAGTGACCGTTCGCGCGCGACGGAGCACGAACACGAACACGAGCAGCGCGAGAAGCGTGAAGAGGAAGCCGTAGAAGACCCCGACGACGATGCCCTGCGTGATGCTTCCGTCTACCCGGCCGCCGACGCGCTGGGCCCACCAGCGCGGCACGGCGGCGGATGCGACGAGGATCGCGACGACGAGACCGGCGGCGAGCAGGCCGCCGACGAGCAGCCGCCGCCCCCATTCCGTCCGTGCCTCGACCGTCTCGGCCATGCCGCCTCAGGGCTCCCGGCGCTCGTCCCTGCGACCGTGCTACTCGACGACGAAGGTGATGCGCAACGTGACGCGATAGGCCGAGATCTTCCCGTCGGCCACGTCGACCTTCTGCTCGGACACCCATGCGCCCTTGATGTTGCGGAGGGACTCGCCGCTCTTCTCGATTCCGATCCGGACGGCATCCTCGAAGCTCTCCGGCGAGCTCGCTGTGAGCTCGATGACCTTGGCTACCGACATCTCCTGCCTCCTCTACGGTGGGTGAGCCACGAGCCTAGCGCCCGGTACGAGACACCGATGGTCCACGGTCGGCCGATATGTTCCGCCGACATGTGTGCGCAGATCGGATCGGCCGGGGAGCCGGTGACGCGGATGAGCCGGGCCTACCCGGAGCGCGTCGAGGTCCGGGGACGCGACCTCACCGGCGAGCTCATGGGGCGGCTCACGTTCACGGACTACTTCCACCTGCTCGTCACCGGCAAGGAGCCGACTGAGGACCAGCGGTTCGTCCTCGACCTCGTGCTCGTCTCGCTCGCCGAGCACGGCATGATGCCGACGAACGTCGCAGCTCGGATGACCCTCGCGGCCGCACCGGACGCGCTGCAGGGCGCAGTTGCCGCCGGAATCCTGGGCGCGGGAACCGTCGTCCTCGGTACGTCGGCTGCCTGCGCGGAGATCCTCCTCGCGATGCAGGGGCGCGTCGACGCCGGTGCGCCTCCTGCCGCGGTCGCCGGCGACGTCGCGGCTCGATACCGGTCCGCGGACGAGAAGCTGCCGGGCTTCGGCCACCCGGTGCACAAGCCCCTGGATCCGCGCGCAGAGCGGATCTTCGAGCTCGCCGACGAGCGGCGGCTGAGCGGCTCGTACATCGCCCTCGCCCGCACGCTGCGGGATGCGGTCGCCCATGAGTGGGGCAGGCCGCTCACGCTCAACGTCTCGCTCGCGATCGCCGCCGTGATGCTGGACACCCGGTTCTCCGTGGCGTCCGTGCGAGCCGTTCCCATCCTCGCCCGAACGGCGAGCCTTCTCGCGCACCTCGCGGAGGAGGAGGAGCGCCCGCTCGGCTTCCTCATGGCTGCAAAGGCGGAGGAAGCTGTCGAGTACCGGTCGGCGGAGTGATGCTCGCGCCGGAGGTCGAGGCGCGCCCTTGGGACGAACAGCTCGCACTCGACGACGCTGCCTACCGCGAGCAGCTGCGGTACCTGCTCGAGCGCTCGACCTTCTACAGGACGAAGCTGGGCGCGGCCGGGATCGACACGGCGGAGGAGGCGGGCGGCCTCGCCGACGTCGCGGAGCTGCCGCTCACCGAGAAGCGCGAGCTGAAGGAGACGACGACCGACGCGAACCCCGTCGGCGCGCACCTCTGCGCGACACGCGAGGAGATCGTCCGCATCTATTCGACGAGCGGCACGACGGGAACGCCGAGCTACATCCCGCTCACGGCAGGCGATCTCGAGAACTGGCTCGTCGGGTCGGCACGGAGCTATGCAGCGGCCGGTATCCGGGCCGGGCAGCGGATCGTCTCGACCTACAACGCGGGGCCGTTCGTCGCGGGCGCGGCACTCGCTGCGTTCGACCTCATCGGGCTCTGCCACATCCCGGTCGGCACGGGGAACACCGAGCGGCTGCTGCTCGCGATCGAGAAGCTTCGGCCGGAGGCGGCCGTCCTCACGCCTTCCTACGCTGCCTATCTCGTCGAGGCGGCGACCGATCGCGGCCTCGATCTCGCCAGCTCGAGCGTCGAGCGCGTGCTCGTGGCCGGCGAGCCCGGCGGAGGGGAGCCGGTGCTGCGGGCGCGGCTCGAAGCAGGGTGGGGCGCACGTGTCACCGAGGCGATGGGCATCGGCGACATCGGCATCTCGCTCTGGGGCGAGTGCGAGGCGCAGGACGGAATGCACCTTGGCGCACGCGGCTTCGTACATCCCGAGCTCGTCGACCCCGAGACCGGTGAGGCGCGCGCCCTCGCCCACGGCGCCTCGGGCGAGCTCGTCCTCACACACCTTCGCCACCGGGCCGCGCCTCTGCTTCGCTTCCGCACACGAGACCACGTCGAGGTGCGGACGACTCCGTGCTCCTGCGGTCGCACCGGCCCGCGCGTGCGCTGCGTGGGGCGGACGGACGACATGCTCATCGTCCGCGGCGTCAACGTGTTCCCGACGGCGATTCGGGACGTCGTGGGCGCCTTCGTCCCGCGCGTGAGCGGCCACGTCCTCGTCCGCCCGCGCGCTCCTGGCGTGAAGCAGGAGCCGCCGCTGCCGATCGCCGTCGAGCTGGCGCAGGGCGTCGAGGCGGATCCGGAGCTCGCCCGCGCGATCCGTGAGAGACTTCGGGCCGTGCTCGTCGTCCAGACCGAAGTCGAGCTCGTCCCGTGGGGATCGGTCGCCCGCAGCGAGTACAAGGGAAAGTTGGTGGAGCGCTGATGCGGAAGATCCAGGTCCAGGGCGTCCACCACATCACGATCAACGGTGCGAACCGCCAGACGTCGATCGACTTCTGGGAGGGCGTGCTCGGGATGCCGTTCGTGTTCGAGCAGCCGAATCTCGACAACGCGGACGAGAGCCATCTCTACTTCGACCCGGGTGACGGACGCCTGATCACGATCTTCACGAACGAGACGCGCGAACCCGTGCAGAAGACTGCTCCGCGGGAGCCCGGGATCGTCCACCACGTCGCGTTCTCCCTCTCGCAGGCGACGTTCGCACAGACCGTCGAGCGCCTCGACGAGCGTGGAATCGAGCACTCGGGCGTCAAGAACCGCGGGTTCATGGATTCGATCTACTTCGAGGATCCGCTCGGCCTGCTCGTCGAGCTCGCGTCGTACCGCTTCGAGCCGCCTGCCGGCCACACCCACACCGACGTCCTGCTCGAGGCGCACAAGCTGCGCGTCGAGCGCGGCGACCCGAACATCGAGCGCGTGCATCTTGCCGACGCGATCGAGGCGCTCGTGCTCCGCTCCCAGGCGTCTCTGTCCGACGACCGCTCTCCAAAGAATCCGTACTCCCTGCGCAGCTCGGAATCCACTCGCGTGGATTCCGAGCGCGCCCACCCCTAGAGGCGTCCGCTTCGCGGCCGCTGCGTACGCGTAGACACCAGCGATGAAGGAGGAACAGTGGCAACGACCACGCTCAACATCCTCAAGCCGAGCGTCAACAACCTGACGACGCGGATCTTCGTGCGCGCCGCCGGACTCGACTTCCACGAGGAGGACGTGTGGGGGAAGAAGTCGACGCCCGAGTTCCTCGCGAAGGACCCCGCCGACCTCACACCGCTGCTCGAGGAGGACGGGCTGCCGAAGGGCGCGCTCTGGGAGAGCTGCGCGATCATGCAGTACCTCTCCAACAAGCACGGGCTCGATCGCTTCTATCCGACCGATCCGGGCGCGCGGGCGATGGTCGACAGCGCGATGTTCTACGTGATCGGGACGCTCTATCCGCTCGTCGCGCGCGCGACCTACCCGAAGCTCGGCTTCGGTCAGTACCCGGGCGAGGTCGCGACCGCGGACGTCTCCGATGAGCTCAAGGAGCAGGCGCGGAAGGACGCCGAGACCGCTCTCGCTGGGCCGCTCGACGTCTTCCGGGCGTGGTTCCTCGACGGGAAGACGTTCATCGGAGGCGACACCCCGTCGATCGCGGACATGCGTTTCGCCGCGACGCTCGAGTTCCTCCGCGTCATCGACTACGACTTCCCGGCCTGGGCGGAGGAGTACCTGGCGGCGCTGGAGTCGACGCTCGGCGACGCGTACTCGGAGCCCGCGGCGGACGTGCGCGGCTATATCGACTACGTCCGCTCGCAGTAGGGTCGGTCCGGCTCGCCGGAGCGAGGCGTCGTCGACCTGCCATGTGTCGTTTCTCGGGAGCGAGACGACGATCTCGACTCCGAGGCTCGCGCTGCCGTCGGGCAAAGGCGGCCTGGAGCCGCTGCTCGACACGCGTGCCCATGAAGGGGCACGCGATCGCACGTGCTCAGCCGCCCGACTCGCTCGGAAGTGCGGGCGCGAGGAACTCGACCGCCCAGCGCATCGCCACGTGGATCACCTGCTCCGCTGCGTCGCCGTCGCACGACTCACACGCGCGGAGGAACTCGCCGTAGCGGTCGACCGACTGCCGGAAACGGTCAGGTGACGCGAGGACGAGCCTGTTGTAGCGCTCGGAGCGCCGGTACAGGCGCTCGACCTCGTCGACGAGGCGCACGCGGCCACTCGATCGGTAGCACGTGGCATGGAACTGCCAGCGCAGCGCCAGGTACTCGTCCACGTCCTGGCGCGATGCGAGCTCGCGGAGCCGGTCCAGCGCCGTGCGCATCTGCGCGAGTCCGTCGTCGTCCACGCGTGGTGCGCCCAGGCGAGCCGCGAGCCCTTCGAGACCGAAGCGGGCCGCGTAGATCTCCTCGAAGTCCTCGCGCGTCAGCCGGCTCACGGCGGCGCGGCCCGTCGGTCCGACCGCGACCAGGCCTTCGCGCTCGAGCTGGACGAGTCCCGCCCGCACGGGAGTGGGAGACACACCGAGGCGCGCTGCGAGCTCCCGGTGCACGAGAGGCGTGCCTTCGCGGAGATCGCCACGCACGATGAGCTCGCGCAGGGCTGCGGCGACGCGCTGCTCGACCGACGCGCGCTCCTCGAGGGGCGTGATGGGCAGGTCGGTAGTCGGGGCTTCCGTCACGGTGTCTTCTCGAGTATGCTCGTCCGCAATTTGAAATTGCAAATTGCGAATCTGACGGTAGCAGGGTGAGCGGGCGGATGCCCTCCACCGCCACGGTCGCGACCGTGGCCGGGCCGAACGCCAGGCGCGTACAGGGACTGGCGCCGCTCGACCGTCGTTCGACCCTGTGCGGCCCGGCCGCGACCTGCAGCTGCGCACCGGCGGACAACTTCGGCCTCCACCGCCTCGTCGCATCAGCACCTGCCGCGTCCGTTCTCGTCTGCGACGCGGGAGGCGACGGCGACCACGGCTACTTCGGTGACCTCCTTGCCCTCGAGGCACGGGGGCGTGGGCACGGTGGGCTGGTGATCGACGGGGCGGTGCGCGACTCGGCGGCGATCAGGGAGCTCGGATTCCCCGTCTTTCACCGCGGAACGGCTCCGGCGCAGGCAGCGAAGAGCGGCGGAGGCTCCGTCGGGGAGACGATCGAGATCGGCGGCGTTGCCGTTGCGCAGGGCGACGTGGTCGTGGCGGACGGCGACGCGGTTCTCGTCGTCGCGGCGGCGCACTGGCCGGATGTCGCGGAGCGAGCCGAGGCGCTCGAGGCACGCGAGCAGGAGATCCGGGCCGCGCTCGAACGTGGTGAGCGGTTGGGCGACCTCCTCGGGCTCGACCTGGGAGGCGGAACGTGAGCGCACGGGTCGGCGTCGACGTGGGCGGCACGTTCACCGATGTCATCCACTTCGCTGGCGACGGCCGGACGCTCGTGCGCAAGGTGCTCTCGACGCCGCCCGCGTACGACCGCGCCGTGGTCACGGCGGTCGGAGAGCTGGCGCGCGCGAACGGCGGCCTCTCCGAGGTCGTCCACGGCACGACCGTCGCGACGAACGCTGTGCTGGAGCGGCGCGGGAGCCGAACCGCGCTCGTCACGACCGAGGGTTTCCGCGACGTGCTCGAGCTGCGGCGCTTGCGGATCCCGCACATGTACGACCTCTTCTGGCGCAAGCCGCCGCCGCTCGTCGAGCGGCGACTGCGGCTCGAGCTTCGGGAGCGCATTGCGGCGGACGGAAACGTGGTCGAACCGCTCCGCGAGGAGGACGTCGTGGCAGTCGCGGGACGCCTTCGGGCGCTCGAGGTGGAGTCGGTCGCCGTCTGCCTGTTGCACGCGTACGTCAACCCGGAGCACGAGCGGCGCGCCGGCGAGATCCTCGCGCGTGAGCTTCCCGGGACGACGATCTCGTTGTCGAGCGAGATCCTCCGCGAGCAGCGCGAGTACGAGCGCTCCGCGACGACGGTCGTGAACGCCTACGTACGTCCTCTGATGGCGTCGTACCTGCGCAGCATTCGCACCGGCCTGGACGCCGCCGGGATCGACGCGCCGCTCCAGATCATGCAGTCGTCGGGTGGCGTCATGACCTCCACCGACGCCGAGGCGCGTCCGGTGTTCGCGCTCGAGTCCGGCCCGGCCGCAGGCGTCGTTGCCGCGCTCGGGATCGCGCGGAGGATCGGCCTCGAGAACGTCATCTCGCTCGACATGGGCGGGACGACGGCGAAGGCGTCGCTCGTCGAGCGGGGTGAGCTCACGCGGGGCCGGGAGTACGAGGTCGGCGGGTCGCTCTCCGCCGGGAGCCGCCTGCTGCGCGGCTCCGGCGAGCTGCTGCGTATCCCCACGATCGACATCGCCGAGATCGGCGCCGGCGGGGGATCGATCGCCTGGCTCGATCCTGCAGGCGGGCTCAACGTCGGGCCGCGCAGCGCGGGCGCAGCCCCTGGGCCTGCCTGCTACGGCCGGGGCGGCACCGAGCCGACGGTCACCGACGCGAACGTCGTCCTCGGGCTCATGCCCGCGGCGGCGCTCGCGGATGGCGAGATCTCGGTCTCGGCCGAGCTCGCCGAGGTGGCGCTTCGCCACGTCTCGGTGCCGCTCGGGCTTCCACTCGAGGCGACGGCTCAGGGCATCCACGACGTCGCCAACGCACGCATGACGCGGGCGCTGCGGAGCGTCTCCTCCGAGAAAGGGCGCGATCCGCGCGACTTCGCGCTCGTCGCCTACGGCGGGGCGGGGCCCGTCCACGCCGCGGGTCTCGCCGAGGAGCTCGGCGTGACGACGGTGCTCGTTCCGCCGCTCGCGGGGCTATTCAGCGCCGTCGGCCTCCTGTTCGCCCGGCCGGAGTTCCACGACGTGCGGCCGTGCGCACTCGATGCACTCGCGGTCGAGCCGGACGTCGTCGCTGGTCTCTTCGACGAGATGCAGGTGAGCCTGCGCAGCTCCCTCGGCCACCTGACCGAGATCGAATGGGCGCGCACGGCCGAGCTGCGCTACGAGGGGCAGAGCTGGGAGGTCGAGGTCCCGCATCCCGACGGCCCGGTCTCGCGGGAGTCCCTGGACGAGGTCGTCGCGCGCTTCGAGGACGAGCACGAGCGGCTGTACGGAGTTCGCGGTCAGCCCGGATCCCCCGTCCAGCTCCGTGCCGTGCGGCTTGCGGCGCTCGGACCGCGGAGCACAGGTGATGCGCTCACTCTCGAAGTGGCCACTCCGCCCGTGCGCGAGACGACCCGGAGGGCCGTTCTCGGAGGAGCGTCGATCGACGTGCCGGTACGCACGCGAGCGTCCGTGAGCGAGGCGCCCGAGCCAGGCCCGCTCCTCGTCGACGAATACGACACGACGGTCGTGGTGCGGCCGGGCTGGACCGTGCGCCGCGACCCACAAACGTCGACGCTGGTAATCGAGCGGGAGGCAGCATGACGACCACCGCCGAGCAGCGCACGGACCCCGTCACCCAGCAGATCGTCGCGAACGCACTCGCCTCGATCGCCGACGAGATGGCGACGACGATCTTCCGCACCGCTCACTCGACGGTCGTTCGCGACGGCATGGACTTCTCGGCGGCGCTCTGCGACGCGAGCGGCGAGACGGTCGCGCAGGCGGTGAGCGTTCCCTTCCACCTCGGCTCGCTGCCGGTCGCGGTGGAGAAGCTCCTCGAGCGCTACGCAGGCGCGCTGCGGCCGGGCGACGTGTTCGTGATGAACGACCCCTTCGACGGGGGCATCCACCTGCAGGACATCTTCGTCTTCAAGCCGGTGTTCTCCGGTGAGGTGCTCGTTGGCTTCGCGTGCACGACGGCGCACCACGGTGACGTCGGCGGGCGGCTCCCCGGCTCGAGCGCGTGCGACAACACGGAGATCTTCCAGGAGGGGATCCGGCTGCCGTGGCTCCGGCTCTACGAGGGCGGTGAGCCGGTGGAAGACGTCTTCAAGATCATCACGGCGAACGTCCGCATCCCACGGATGACCCTCGGTGACCTCGGTGCGCAGGTCGCCGCGTGCTCGGTGGCGGAGCGTGAGCTCCTCGCCCTCGTGGAGCGCTACGGCGTCGAGCGGCTCGCGGGGCTGATGACCGGGCTCGTCGACCACACCGAGCGCCTCGTCCGGAGCGAGATCGCAACGTGGCCGGACGGGACGGCGAGCTTCACCGACTACCTGGACTCGGACGGGATCGACCGTGTCGACGTCCCGATTCGTGTGACCGTGACGATCGCGGGTGACGAGGTCACGGCGGACTTCTCGGAGTCGGCGCCGATGGTGCGGGGCTCGCTCAACTCGACCCGATCCTTCGTGCAGGCCGTCGTCTACCAGGCAGTGCGCTCTGCGCTGACCGTCGACGTGCCGAACACGTCTGGCGCGTTCCGGCCGGTGAGCGTGATCACGCGACCCGGCACCGTGGCCGAGGTCGTCATGCCCGGAGCCTCGAGCATGCGCGGCGTCACCGGCTTTCGCTGCTTCGACGCCGTGAACGGGGCGCTTGCGCAGCTCATCCCGGACCGCGTGCCCGCGGCCGGCGAGGGCGGGAACACGCTGGCGATCTTCGGCGCCGAGCGGCCCGAAGGCGACGGCCGCTTCGTCTACTACGAGCTCGTCACCGGCACGTGGGGAGCGACACGAGAGGGCGATGGGAACGACGGGCTCGCGAACCCGTGCAGTGTCGCCGCGAACATCCCGGTCGAGGTCGCAGAGAGCGAGTTCCCGATCGTCGTCGAGCGCTACGGCCTGGTGCCCGACTCGGGCGGCGCCGGCAAACATCGTGGCGGGCTCGCGATCGAGCGCGTCTGGCGCTGTCTCACGGGAGACACCTCGCTCATCGTCCGCTCGGACCGGCGGGCGCACGCGCCGTACGGGCTCGCGGGGGGCGGGCCGGGGGCAACGTCGGTGAACGTCCTGCAGAGGCCGGACGGGAGCGAGGAGGAGCTGCCGCCGATGTTCTCCACGACGATCCAGGCGGGCGACGTGTACGTCCACCGGACCGCGGCGGGCGGCGGGTACGGCAACCCGCTCGAACGCGATCCGCTCGCGGTCGCACGAGACGTCGGGGACGAGAAGGTGAGCGTCGGCGCGGCGCTCGAGCGGTACGGCGTGGTCGTCCGGCCCGACGGGTCGGTCGACGAGGAGGCGACTCGAAAGGAGCGGGATGCGCGCGCAGGCTGACGCGGTCGTGGTGGGTGGGGGGATCATCGGTGCGAGCGTCGCGCACTTCCTCGTAAAGCTCGGCTATGGGAACGTCGTGCTCGTCGAGAAGTCGCGGATCTGTGGCGGCTCGACGCAGTACTCGGCCGCACATGTGCGGCAGCACTACACGAACGAGGTCGCGATCCGGCTCGCCGTCCGCGCGGCCGGGATGTTCGCGAGCGCAGAGGCGGCCTTCGGCGGCGACGTCGGCTTCGCGCAGCACGGCTACGCCGTGATCGCTCCCGAGGATCAGGCCCAGGCGATCCGCGACGTCGTCCCGTTCCAGCAGGAGCTTGGGGTGCAGACGGAGATCCTCGAGGTCGACGAGGTCGCGCATCGCTGGCCCGCGCTCTCGCTCGACGGGATCGCGCTCGCGTGCTTCGAGGAGACGTCGGGCTACGCCGATCCCGTGCGGACGGTGCAGACCCTCGTCGAGTCGGCGAGAGGGCGCGGGCTCACGGTCCACGAGGGCACACGCGTCCTCGGGATCACCAGTACGAACGGGCGCGTGACCGGCGTGGTCACAGGTGAAGGCGAGATCGCGACCGACGTCGTGGTCAACGCGACCGGGCCGTGGGGGAACGAAGTCGGCCGCATGGTCGGGATCGAGTACCCGCTTCGTTTCAGCCGCGAGCACGAAGCGATCTTCGAGGCACCGGCCGATCTCGGCGGCTTCCCGGTGATGTCCGACGCGATCCAGCGGATCTACCTCCGCCACTACGGCCAGGGGAAGGTGCTCGTCGGCGAGGGCTGGCCGAAGGAGCCGGAGCCGGCCGACCCCGAGAGCTACGACGACGGCACGGACGAGGAGCACCTCGGACGCATGGTTCCGAAGCTGATCCACCGCGTTCCGGCGCTCGCAGAGCGCCTGGGGCAGCCTGGGTACGGAGGCGCGTTCGTCACCGGCTACTCCGGCGTGTACGACATCACCGACGACTGGTATCCGGTCGTCGGCGAGGAGGAGCTCGGCGGGTACTACTCGGCGTTCGGTGGGAGCGGGCACTGCTTCAAGCTCGGGCCGACGATCGGCGAGTCGCTCGCGCACATGATTGCCGGGCAGGAGCCGCCGATCGACATCTCGAGCCTGTCCGGACGGCGGTTCGAGGAGGGCCGGACGTTCTCGTCCGTGTGGGGGCCGGGGAACCGCGCATGAGGATCACCGCCGTCCGCTCGACGCCGCTGGCGATCCCGCTCGAGCGCCCGTTCCACTGGGCGTCGGGGCGGCAGCGCGGCGCGAACCTCGTCCTCTGGACCGTCGAGACGGACGAGGGTGTCGACGGTCACGGCGAATCCATCTGCGAGGAGCCGGCGGCGATCGAGGCCTACGGCCGGATCGTCGCGGACTGGTTCGTGGGACGGTCCCCCGGCGACGTTGAGGAGATCCTCGCCGCGCTCTGGCGTGAGGGGCGCTGGCGCTTCACGCCGCACTTCACGAACCAGATCGTGAGCGGGATCGAAGGGGCCTGCTGGGACGCGTGGGGGAAGGTGCACGATGCTCCGGTCTCGTCGTTTCTCGGCGAGCGCGCGCGCGACGAGATCGATCTCATGGCGTTTCCGCAAGGTGAGACTGCGGAAGAGGTTGCGACGCACGCGGCAGAACTGGTCGCGGATGGCGGTGCCGGCGTTGTCTACTGCAAGGTCGGGCGGCCCGACGCCGGGGACGAGGAGATCGTCTCGGCCGTGCGTGCGGCCGTCGGCCCCGGGCCGCTCCTGCGGGTCGACGCGAACGAGGCCTGGGGCGTGGAGGAGGCGGTCGAGCGCATCGGCGCGCTCGAGCCCTACGGACTCGACTGGGTGGAGCAGCCGGTCGCGGCCGACGACGTGTCCGGGCTCGCCGAGGTGCGGCGCTCGGTCGGCACGAAGATCGCGGCAGACCAGGCGGTCTTCACGGCCGGCGAGCTGCGGCACGTTCTCGAGAAGGACGCTGCCGACGTCGTGGTCGTCGGCCACCACGAGACCGGCGGCGTCCTCCGCCTCCGGCAGCTCGCCTCGCTCGCCGACGAGCACGATGTCCTCGTGAATCGGCACGCGTGCGTGGAGAGCGAGATCTCCACCCTGACCGCGGCGCAGGCGGCCGCGTGCATCCCGAACCTCACGATCGGCAACCAGGCGATGCATCAACTGCTGGCCGAGCCGCTCGTTCGCACGGACGTCGCCTCGGTGGGTTCGCTCCGCGTGCCGGACGTCCCGGGGATGGGGATCGAGCTCGACCTCGACGCCGTCGAGCGCGCGCGGGAGCGCTACGAGCGCGACGGCGCGTATCGGACGGTGGAGCGCTGATGGATCCCGTCACGTTCGAGGTCATCCGCAACGCGCTCGTCGCGGCGACGGACGAGATGGTGTTGACGCTCCGCCGTGCCGCCTACTCGACCAACATCAAGACGCGCGCGGACTTCTCGTGCGCGTTCTTCGACGCGGAGCTCCGGTCGATCGCGCAGGGCTTCGCGCAGCCCGTCCACCTCGGGTCGATGGTGCAGCAGGTGCCGAACGCCGTTCGCCAGTACGGGGCGGAGAACGTCGGTCCAGGCGACACGATCGTCACGAATGAGCCATTCCCCGGCGGAGTCCACCTGAACGACGTGATGCTCGTCTCGCCCGTGTACTGGGAGCGTGAGCAGGTCGGCTGGGTCGCGAACCTGGCGCATCACGTGGACGTCGGCGGCGGCGCGCCGGCCTCCGTCGGCGCGTTCCGCGAGGTCTTCCAGGAGGGGATCATCATCCCGCCGGTCAAGGTCGTCGAAGCGGGCGCGCTGGTCGCCGACGTGTGGAAGCTCGTGCTCGCCCAGATCCGCTCCAAGCACGAGACGGGCGGCGATCTGCGGGCGCAGGTGGCGGCCAACGCGACCGGGATCCGGCGCGTGGGCTCGGTCATCGAGCGGCACGGCCTGGAGACGGTCCGGGAGGCGATCGACGAGCTCGTCGACTACACGGAGCGCCGAACGCGCGCCGAGCTCGAGCGTCTTCCGCACGGGACGTACGAGGCCGAGGGACATGTCGACTTCGACGGCTACTCGGACGAGCGCGTGCGCCTCCATGCGCGCATCGAGCTCCGCCCGGACGGCGTTCGCTTCGACGTCACGGACTCGGAGCCACAGCGCCGCGCGCCGGTGAACTCCACGTATGCCCAGACGTACTCCGCCTGCGCGTATGCCGTGAAATGCCTGATCGATCCCGATCTCCCGGTGAACGACGGCTTCTACCGCCTCCTCCAGGTCGACACGCGCCCGGGCACCATTGCGGATTGCGAGTGGCCTGCCCCGGTCGTCGGCGGCTGGGAGACCCAGACGCGACTCGTCGAGGTGATCTTCCGCGCACTCTCCGACGCGCTGCCCGGCGGAGTCCCGGCGGGAACCAAGGGGATGATGTGCCACGCCGGCTTCGGCGCCGTCGATCCGGAGCTCGGCTACTGGTGCTTCCTCGAGACCTTCGGCGGTGGCTACGGCGGGCGGATCGCCTCCGACGGACCGGATGCGGTGCAAGCGCACGGCCAGAACACGGAGAACGCGCCCGTCGAGGAGACTGAGCGTGGCTATCCAGTGCGTGTCGAGCGGCTCGAGCTGGTGGAGAACTCCGAGGGCGCGGGGCGCTTCCGCGGCGGCCTTGGGCTGCGCAAGGACTACCTCTTCCCGCGCGGGCCGGTCACTTTCACCGTGCTGGCGGACCGTGACAAGGAGGGGCCGTGGGGCCTCTTCGGTGGCCTCGCGGGGAAGCCTGCCGAGTACGTCCACGTCGTGGGCGGGGTCGAGCGCGCGATCGGCTCGAAGGCGACGGTCGAGGTGCAGGCGGGCGACGTCGTCAGTTACCGAACGTGCGGAGGTGGGGGCTATGGGTCGCCGCACGAGCGCGACCCGGAGCTCGTGCTGCGCGACGTCGTCGAAGGCAAGGTGAGCGCCGAGCGGGCACGGTCGGTCTACGGCGTCGCGATCGACGTCGACGCGCGGCGCGTCGACGAGGACGAGACGCGAAGGCTCCGCGCGTGACGTACCGGCTCGGGATCGACATCGGAGGCACGTTCACCGATGCCACGCTCGTCGACGAGACCACGGGAGACGTTCGAATCGCGAAGGTGAGCTCGACGCCGAGCGATCCGTCGGTCGGCTTCCTCGAGGCGGCCGAGCGAATCCTTGTCGAGGGTGGGGTCGAGGGTCCGGCGCTGCGCTACCTCGCGCATGCCACGACGGTCGCGACGAACGCGATCATCGAGGGCAACGTGGCGCGCACCGGCTTCGTCACCACGGACGGGTTCCGCGACCTGCTCGAGATCCAGCGTCAGACGCGCTCGGCGCTGTACGACGTCCACTTCGAGAAGCCGAAGCCGCTCGTCCCCCGCCACCTCTGCTTCGGCGTACGCGAGCGGCTCGAGCCCGACGGCTCGGTGCTGCGCCCGCTCGACGAGCAGCACGTCCGCGAGGTCGCAAGGGCGTTGCGCGCCGAAGAGGTGGAGGCGGTCGCGGTCTGCTTACTCCATGCGTACGTGAACGCGGCACACGAGGAGCGCGTGGGCGAGATCCTCGCCGAGGAGCTCTCCGGCGTCGAGATCTCCCTCTCGTCGAGCGTCGCCCCCGAGTTCCGCGAGTACCTGCGGGCGTCGACGACGGTCATCAACGCAGGCATCCAGCCCGTGGTTGCGCGCTACCTGCAGGGGATCGAGGATCGCCTCGGCGCGTTCGGCGTCGAGGCCGAGCTCCTCGTCATGCAGTCCGCCGGCGGCGTGTACACCGCAGAGGCGGCGAAGCGGCGGCCCGTCTACATGGTCGAGTCCGGGCCGGCTGCGGGGGTCATCGCCGCTGCGGAGCTCGGCCGTGCGCTCGGCCGGCTCGATGTCATCTCGTTCGACATGGGCGGCACCACGGCCAAGGTCGGGCTCGTCCAGGACGGCACGCCGACGGTGACGAAGGACTACCAGGTCGGCAGCGCTGCGCACGCAGGTGTCGGGAGTGCGCAGTTCAGCGGTTACCCCGTGCGAACGCCGGTCGTCGATCTCGTCGAGATCGGCGCAGGCGGCGGGTCGATCGCGTGGATCGACTCCGGAGGGAAGCTGCGCGTCGGCCCGCGCAGCGCAGGCGCCGATCCGGGGCCGGTCTGCTACGGACGCGGTGGGACGGAGCCCACGATCACGGACGCCAACGTCGTGCTGGGGCGGCTCAGCCCCGAGAACTTCCTCGGCGGCGAGCTCGTGCTCGACGTCGAAGCCTCTCGGGCCGCGATCGAGGAGCGCTGCGCGAGGGCCCTCGGCCTCGACGTCGTCGAGGCCGCACACGGGATCGTCGAGATCGCGAACGCCGCGATGGGCAACGCCCTCCATCTCGTCTCGGTCCAACGCGGGTACGACCCGCGCGAGTTCCTGCTCGTCGCGTTCGGCGGCGCCGGACCCGCGCATGCGTGCGCCCTTGCTCGGGACGCCGGGATCGACACCGTGCTCATTCCGCGCAGCCCCGGGATCTTCTCGGCGACCGGACTCCTCGTGACCGACCTCGAGCACGAGTACGCGGCGACGTTGCTCGCACGCCTCGCCGAGGTTGCGGAGGAGGGGCTCGAGGAGGCGTTCCGGCCGCTGGAGGAAGCCGGACGGACGGACCTCGAGCGCGAGGGCACCGATCCGGGCGACATCGTCTTCGTCCGCCAGCTCGACCTGCGCTACGTGGGGCAGAGCTTCGAGCTGACGGTGCCGTCGGGCGAGCTCGAAGAAGTCGCGAGTCGTTTCCACATCGAGCACGACCGCGCCTACGGCTTCGCAGCCCCCGACGAGCCGATCGAGCTGGTGAGCGCCCGCGTCCGGGCGATCGGGCGAATCACGAAGCCGGCGCTGCCGGTGCTCGAGGAAGGTCCGACCCCCGAACCGACGAAGCGGCGAGCGGTGTACTTCGCCGAGTCCGGCGGCTTCGTCGACGCATCCGTTCTCGACCGCTACGCGCTTCCGGCGGGCGCACGCTTCGAAGGTCCGGCGATCGTCGAGGAGTACGACTCGACGCTCGTCGTCCATCCCGGCTTCGTCGCCGAGGCCGACGTCCACGGCAACCTGCTCCTGAGGAGGATCTGAGCCATGTACGGCATCGTCGTCGCGAAGGACGTGATGATCCCGATGCGAGACGGGATCCGGCTCGCTACCGACATCCACCGCCCCGCGAGCGACGGCGAGCTCGTCGAAGGCCGCTTCCCGACGATCGTCTGCATCACGCCCTACGACAAGTCCGAGCGCCGGTATGTCGAGATCGCGGACTTCTTCGTCCCACACGGGTACGCGGTCGTCCTCCAGGACATGCGCGACCGGCACCGCTCGGAGGGGACGAAGGAGTACTTCCACGTCGTTACGCCGCACGCGGGCGAGGACGGTTACGACACGATCGAGTGGATTGCGGCGCAGCCGTGGAGCAACGGGCGCACCGGGATGGTCGGCAGCTCGTACGCCGGCATCACCCAGATCCGCACGGCGCTCGAGCGTCCACCGCATCTGACGGCGATCTGGCCCGACGTCGCGCCGACGTGCATGTTCCACCACCAGACCCGCGAGGGCGGCGCGATGCAGCTGCAGATGTTCTGGGCGCTCTACATCCACGCGTGCGACGCCCAGGAGGTGCAGGCGGATCCGGCGAAGCAGGAGGAGGTCTGGGACGACCTCCGCAACCTGCGCGAGCTCATGTGGGGCTGGCCGTGGCACAAGGGCGAGCTCGCCCTCCGTCACGTTCCTGCGCTCGACCAGACACTCGAGGACTACTGCAGCCGCGCCGCCTACGACGAGTACTGGGCGCGGAAGGAGAACGACTTCACGCGCTTCTGGCACGAGCATGCCGATGTTCCCGCGACGATGTCGAGCGGCTGGTACGACGGCTTTCCGCACTCGGTGACGGAGCACTTCGCCGCGATGGCTGCGAAGAACGCCTCGCCGCAGCGGCTCGTCGTCGGGCCGTGGAGTCACATCGGCATGCGCGGTGACGCGACGTGGACGCTCGACGTCGACTTCGGCCCCGCGTCGGTGTGGGGCGTACGCCACTACTTCGAGCAACAGCTCGAGTTCTTCTCGCGCTGGCTCCCCGACGACGCGACGGGTCAGCCCGCGGACGAGCTGCCCGTGCGGATCTTCGTCATGGGTGGAGGCAGCGGGCGGCGCACGGGAGAGGGCAAGCTCGACCACGGCGGGCGCTGGCGTGGCGAGCGCGAGTGGCCGCTCGCCCGGACAGTGGCGACGACGCTCCACCTGCACGGCGACGGATCGCTCCGTGCCGAGGAGCCGCCCGTCGGCGGCGAGCCGCGGCGCTTCGTCTACGACTCCGAGGACCCGGTGCCGACGATCGGCGGGAACTACTGCGCGGTCGGCGAGCTCCCCGAGGCGGGCGAGGGCATGGAGCCTGCCTGGATGCGCCTCCTCAATCCCGCGCTGCTGCTGCGCAACATCATGACCCCCGGCCCTGCGGATCAGATCGAGGCGGAGGACTTCTTCACCGCTCGCGTGCCGGGGCGACGGCTCTCCGAGCGCGCGGACGTCCTCGTCTACGAGACCGAGCCGCTCGCGGAGGCGATCGAAGTGACCGGCCGCCCGACCGTGTATCTGCGCATCTCCTCGAGCGCCGCGGACACGGACTTCACCGCGAAGCTGATCGACGTCTACCCGCCGAACGACGACTACCCCGACGGCTACGACATGCTCATCAACGACTCGATCATCCGCTGCCGCTTCCGGAACGGCTTCGAACGGGAGGAGCTGATGGAGCCCGGTGTCGAGTACGACGTGACGATCTCGCTCCCGCCGACGTCGAACCTCTTCGCCGCCGGCCACCGGATACGCATCGACGTCTCCTCGTCGAACTTCCCGCGCCTCGAGCGGAATCCGAACACCGGCGAGCCGATCGGTCGCCACACGCACACGGTCGTGGCCGAGAACGCCGTCCACGGCGGTCACGTCGTGCTCCCCGTGATCCCGGCGTGATCGACTGGTGCCGCGTACCCGGCGGAAGGTCTCTCATGGGCAGCGACGTCGCGGCCGCGTATCCGCCCGACGAGGACGAGACGCCGCGGCGCATGATCCGGCTCGAGCCGTATCGCATCGCGCGCACCCCGGTGACGAACCGCCAGTACGCCCGGTTCGTGGAGGAGACGAGTCGCGCGTGGCCGACGCCAGGCGCCGACGACCTGCCCGTCACGTACGTGACCCGGGACGACGCTGGTGCGTACTGCGTGTGGGCGGGCGCGCGCCTGCCCACGGAGGACGAGTGGGAGCACGCTGCGCGCGGTGGTGACGACCGGCTCTGGCCCTGGGGGAACGAGCCACCCGACGGCTCGAGGGCAGTCTTCGCGGCCGGGATCGGCGCTCCGGAGCCGGTGGGCTCGAGACCGCTGGGCTCGTCCCCGTACGGCGTGCTCGACCTCGCCGGGAACATCGCCGAGTGGACGGCAGGTGCGTCCGTGCGCGGCGGCTGCTACGTCGACGGCGCCGACGCGATCCGCTGCTCGGCGCGACGCCCTGTACTCGGGGCGGCGCGCGACCCGTACATCGGCTTCCGGCCGGTCGCGGCGCCGGGCGAAGGCCGAGCCGGGCTCGACTGGGTCGACATCCCGGGTGGCGACGTTCCCGTGGGACGCGATGCCGTCGTGTACCGCGGTGAGGCGCTCGCGGACGAGTTGCCGCAGCACTCGGTCGATATGGCCGCCTTCGAGCTCGCGCGCACGCCTGTCACGAACGCCCAGTACGCGCCCTTCGTCGCAGGGTGCGGCGTCGAGCCGCCTGCCGATTGGGTCGACGGGCGGCCTCCGGCGGGACGCGAGAGCCATCCGGTGACCTGGGTCGACTGGTACGACGCGGTCGCGTTCGCTCGCTGGGCGGGCGGGCGACTGCCGACGGAGGCGGAGTGGGAGAGGGCGGCCCGAGGGACCGATGGGCGGGCATACCCCTGGGGCGACGAGCCGGGCGAGCGCCGGGCCGTCGTCGGCCGCGGGATGAAGCACGGCTCGACCGAACCCGTCGGCTCGCTGCTCGATGGCGCCAGCCCGTACGGTCTGCTCGACATGGCGGGCAACGTCTGGGAGTGGACGGCGACGTGGTACGGCCCGTACCCGGACTCTCCGGCAGCCGGCAGCGAGCGCGTCCTCCGCGGCGGGTCGTTCGCCAGCCCGGGCTTTCGCTGGGCGCGTTGTGCGTCCCGCAGCCGCAGCCATCCGAGCCGCCGGCAGGCGCACATCGGGTTCAGAATCGCACGAGGAGGAGATCTCGATGCTCGATCGCGTTGACAGGGATCTGCTGGCCGAGCTGACGCTCGAGCTCGTCCAGACCGAGAGCCCCACGGGGGACACGGCCGATGCCGCGCGCATCTACGGCGAGCGGCTTGCCGAGCGCGGGCTCGAGGTCGAGCTGCTGGACGACGTCTTCCCGGCGACGCCGATCGTCGTCGGCCGGCTCCGCGGCGGCGAGTCGGGGCCGACGGTCGTCCTGAACGGCCACCTCGACACCGTCCCGATCCCGCACGAGCCGGCGCGGCTCGAGCACGGCCGCATCGTCGGGCGGGGCGCGGCGGACATGAAGGGTGCACTTGCATGTGCGGCAGAGGCTGCGCGTGTCGTCGCCGCCAACGGCTCCTTTTCCGGCGAGCTCGTCATCATCGCCATCGGCCTCCACGAGGCGCCGGGCGGGCGTGGAGAGGACCTCACGTGGCTCCTCCGCGAGGGCGGCTTCACGGCCGACATGGCGATTGTCTGTGAGCTGGGCGGCCACGCGCTTCCGGTCGCGCACATGGGTCAGGCGACCGTGGAGATCGAGATCTCGCGACCGGGGATGTCCACCCACGAGCTCCAGACGCCGCCCGGCACGCCGCACCCGCTCTTCGCTGCGGGACGCATGATCGAAGCGATCTCAGCGCTCCGTGACGAGCTGGCGCAAACCGAGCACGAGTGGGTCGGTGTCGAGACCGCGTTCCTCGGCGAGGTGCACGGCGGCGACTTCTACAACCGTCATCCCGTTCGCTGCCGCATCGTGGGGACACGGCGCTGGGCGCCGGGCCATGCGTTCGAGGACGTCGAAGCGGATTTCCGGGCGCTGCTCGCTCCACTTGGCAAGGAGACCGGCTGCGACATCGAGCTCGACTTCCGACTCGTGCGGGACGCGTACCGGATCGATCCGGATCATCCGCTCGCGCGTGCGCTCCGAGACGGTTATCGAGACGTGACGGGCGCGGAGCTTCCCCCGATCGGCATGAAGGTTGTCGCCGACGGAGCGATCTTCCACCAGGCAGGGATCCCCACGGTCTACCACGGGCCTGTCGGGGAAGGTGCGCACGCCGACGTCGAATGGATCGACGTCGCCGAGCTCGAGCGCGCGACGAAGGTGTATCTGCGCACGCTCCAGCATCTCTGGGCGTGACGGGGCTCGCCCGCTACGAAGAGCTTCGAGCGGAATTCCGCTGGCGGCTGCCCGCGACGGTGAACATCGGCGTCGAAGTCGCCGACCGCCACGCGCGCAGCACTCCCGCGATCCTCGTGACCGACGGGCGGACAGTGACGAGGACGGCGACGTTCGGCGAGCTCTCGGACGACTCGAACCGGCTTGCGAACGCGCTCCGAGCGCTCGGCGTGGCGGCGGGCGACCGGGTCGCCGTCATCCTCTCGCAGCGCGTCGAGACGGCTGTGGCCCACGTCGCCGCGTACAAGCTCGGTGCGGTCGCCCTGCCGTTGTCGGTGCAGTTCGGAAGAGATGCCCTCGACGTGCGTCTGCGGGACGCCGACCCGCGCGCGGTCATTGCGGAGGCGGAGGCACTCGACCGCGTCCGAGCACTCGACCTCGACGCCGAGCTCGTCGACGTCGATACCGAGCTCCCACGGCTCCTCGCCGCTGCCTCTCCGCGGTTCGAGTGCGTCGCGACGACCCCGGACACTCCGGCGTTGCTCGTCTACACCTCCGGCACGACGGGCGCGCCGAAGGGCGCCCTCCACGGCCATCGGGTCCTCGCCGGCCATCTGCCGGGGTTCGAGCTCTCGCACGACTTCTTCCCGCAGCCGGGCGATCGGATCTGGACGCCAGCGGATTGGGCTTGGATCGGAGGGCTGTACGACGTCCTCATGCCTGCGCTCTCACACGGCATGCCCGTGGTCGCGTACCGCGCGCCACGCTTCGACCCCGAGCAGGCGCTCGACGTCATGGAGCACGTCGGCATCCGCAACGTCTTCATGCCGGCCACCGCACTGCGCATGCTCCGCGCGGCTCCAGGTGGCGGACGGCTGCGCCTGCGAACGGTCGCAAGCGGTGGTGAGACGGTCGGAGAGGAGACGACGGCGTGGGTGGAAGAGCGCCTCGGCGTGCGCCTGAACGAGTTCTACGGCCAGACCGAGGCGAACCTGCTCGTCGGCAACTGCTCCGCGTGGCCTGCGCGACCCGGCTCCATGGGGCTTCCGTACCCGGGTCACGACGTGAGGTTGGTCGACGGCGAGGTTGCGGTACGCATCGACGGGAATCCGGTCGTGTTCCTCGGCTACTGGCAGAACGCCGACGCGACGGCGGCGAAGATCCGCGATGGGTGGCTTCTCACGGGCGATCTCGCCGAGCGCGACGACGACGGGTACCTCTGGTTCGTGGGGCGCGCCGACGACCTCATCTCGAGCGGTGGCTACCGGATCGGCCCCGGGGAGATCGAGGACTGTCTGATCCGGCACCCGGCGGTCGCGCTGGCGGCGGCGATCGGTGTCCCGGACGAGACGCGCGGCGAGGTGGTGAAGGCGTTCGTCGTGGCCGCTCCGGAGGTCGCCCCGGACGACGGGCTTGCGGCCGAGCTGCAGACATGGGTTCGCGAACGGCTGGCGCCGTACGAGGTTCCGCGAGCCGTGGAGTTCGTCGACGAGCTTCCGCTCACCGTGACGGGCAAGATCCGCCGCAACGAGTTGCGACGACTCGAGGCCGAGCGGCGCTAGCGCACGACGCCGCCCGGACGCTCGCCGGTGGGCGCACCGTCCTTCCAGACCCGTCGGCCGCCGACCCACACGCCGATCACTCCCGGTGGCGCTTGCGCCGGCTCCGCGTACGTCGCCGTGTCGACGTACGCGGCCGGATCGAGGAGGACGAGGTCGGCACGTTTGCCGGCAGCGATGACACCGCGGTCGTCGAGACCGATCCGGGCTGCCGCGCGGCTCGTCAGCCGTGCGATCGCCTCCTCGACCGGGAGGAGTCCGTCCCTGAGGACGAAGCGACCGAGGAACCGGGCGGCGGTTGCGTAGAGCCGGGGGTGCGGGCGGGCTCCGAAGATGCCGTCCGAGCCGACGAGCTGGAGGCGGTGTGCCGCGATGCGGCTCACAGCCTCGTCGGAGGCGTAGTGGAGGGTCATGGTCACGTCGAGCGCCGACTCGGCGAGGAGGTCGAGCGCCGTGGCGACTGGATCGACGCGGCGTTCGTCGGCGATCTCCGCCAGCGTTCGCCCGACCGCGTCCTCGTTCGGCGATGCCGCGTTCGCGATCTCGATGCGCTCGGCGCCGAGCGTGCCGAGGAGGTTCTCCCAGCCGGGGAGCCCGGCGGCGATGTCGTCGGCGATCCGCCGCCGTTGCTCGGTGTCCTGGAGCCGCGTCAGCGTGCCCGCCGCGCCACCTTCCTGCGCCCATCCCGGCAGCACGCTGGCGAGGAGCGTGCTCCCCGCGCCGTACGGATACTGGTCGAAGGTCACGTCGAGCTCGCGACTCGCCTCGTCGAGTTGCTCCAGGAGCGGCTCGACGAGGCGCTCGTCGGCGAGCGCCTTCAGATGCGAGACATGGAGCGGCGCGCCCGCGGCGCGCGCGACGCCGATCATCTCCTCGATCGCCTCGAGCAGGCCGGCACCCTCGTTGCGCACGTGCGGAACGAGGGGAGCACCGACAGCTGCGGCCTCCCTCGCTACGGGGACGAGCTCGTCGGTGCGCGCGAACGCGCCGGGGAGGTAGACGAGTCCGAACGACAGCGTGCGAGCCCCGGCCTCGAATCCCAGCCGCACCTGCCGCCGCATCTCGTCCAGCTCCTGCGGTGTGGGGGCGACGTCGGCTCCGCCGAGAACGAGCTCCCGGACGGCTCCGTGCGGCACCGAGGCGACGAGCGACGTCGCCGGCCGCGTCGCGTCGAGCGCATCGAGGTAGTCGGCGATGGTCGTCCACGGCCACGGATCGGGGCCGCCGCCCTCGAGCGGGCGGAGGTAGTCGCGTCGGTCGGCCCAGCGCTCGGCGCGCACGGGTGCGGGGCCGAGACCGTCCGGGTTGACCAGCTCGGTCGTGAAGCCCTGACCGATCTTCGGGGTCAGCAGCGGATCGGCGAACGGCGCGAGCGCGGAGTGTGCGTGGAGGTCGACGAAGCCGGGGCAGAGCAGGAGTCCGGCGCCGACGACCGTCTCCGCTGCCGACGCCTCGGCCAGCGACGGCTCCACCGCGCGGATCGTCCGACCCACGACTCCGATGTCCACCTGCCGAGCCTCGGAGCCGGTGCCGTCGTGCACCGTCGCATCCCGGATGACGAGCTCGAACGTCACGCGGCGAGAGGTCGCCGGAAGCTGACGGCCGTCGCTCCGAGCCCGAGTGCGACGACGGCCAGCGCGACACCGAATCCGAACGCGCCTATGAGACCCGCCGCCAGTAGGACTCCGAAGAGATAGCCCACGATCGCGATCGCGATGAGCACGAGGTTCAGCAGCGCCTGGTGGTCGACGTCGACCTCGAGCGCGCGTGCACCGCTGAGCGAGGCGGCCGCGACGCTGTTCGTGAGCAGGAAGAACGCGTAGATCAGTGGCACGAGGACGGCGAGTCGGGCATCGGCGAAGAGGACGACCGCGACACCCTCGGCCGCGGCGGCCACGAGAAAGACGCTGGACGCGTCGAGGCGGTGCTGCAGTGTCGTGACGATCGGGATCGTCAGACCGACGACCGCCAGGCCGCCGAGAACGAACGCGGCGCTCGCCTCGAGCTCGTCGAGCCCCGCGTGCTCGCGGAGGACGCCCGGCATCATCCCGAGCGCCGCTCCCGCGAAGACGTTCCAGACGAGAGCGGCGAGGCCCAGCCAGAGGAGCCGTGGGCTGGCGAAGAGCGACGCGAGGCCTGCTGCGATCGACGGACGGCGTCGCTCCGTCACCGTCGAAGGCGTTCGCGATGCCTTCGCGGCGAGCACGAGCGCGGCGGTGTACAGAACGCAGACCAGCAGGAGAACCGCGACGCTGCCTCCCGCGCGAAACGCGAGCAGCCCCACGAAGGGACTGGCGAAGATCGCCGCCTGATTCAGCGTCGAGCGGATCGTCTGCCGGCGTAGCAGCCAGGCGGAGGTCGTTGTGTCACCGACCTCGCGCAGCACCGCGCCCTCCACGAAGAGGCGCAGCCCGCCGGTCACGAGTGCGGCGAACGGGACGAGCCAGAACCAGTCCAACCCGACGCTGCGTGCGAGCGGGTAGACCGCCGACGACACGAGTCCGATCGCGAAGCAGATCCTCATGAGCCAGGCGGGATCGACCCGATCCGAGATCGCACCGGCCGGAACCGTCACGAAAAGCATGGGCACGAAGACGAGCCCGGCAGCGAGTGCCGCCACACGTGCGCTCGAGCCCTCCGCCAGGAGCATCCACGGGAGGACAAACATGAACTGGCCCTGGATCGCCGCCGAGAGCGCATTCGCCACGAGGAGCGAGGGCGTCCGGCGGAGCAGCCTCACGCGTTCCCCGCCTCCCAGGCCGCGAACGCGGACGCAAGGGCGGATCGGCAGGCGGCGGCACCGCCGAACGGGAGGCGCGCACGACCCGGGGTCTGGAAATGCGCGCCGTCGACCACGGGGAGCCCGACCGCGGAGAGCTCGGACGCGAGCTCTGGATGGCCGTCGGCTTCGAGAAAGAGGAACGGCCCCCCTCGTGGCCCGACGAGTCCGAGCCGCGTTCGGACAGCGAGCTCGAGTGCAGCCGTTCGGTCCGCCGCCAGCGACGCGTGGACTTCTCGCAGCCAGTCACGCGGGCCGGTGAGCGCGGCGAGTGCAGCAGCCTGCGACGCGACTCCCACGCGCAGGCAGTCCCATTCGAGCGTCAGAGCGCAGCGCTCGACGAGATCGGCCGGCCCTGCGACCAGACCAAGGCGCAAATGTGGCATCGACAGGCTCTTCCCGAGGCTGCGGACGACGAGCGCCCGCTCGGCGACACCGAACGCCGAGGCCAGCGTCGCTCCCTCCCAGAGCGAGGCCTCGTACGCCTCGTCCGTGACGACGAGGAGGCCGTGCCGCGCCGCGACGTCGACGACCGCAGCGACCTCGGTCCGCGAGGGCACGTGGCCGGTCGGGTTCTCCGGGTTGCACAGGAGCAGCGCCCGCGTACGAGGGTCGACCGCGGCCTCGATCGCGTCGGCATCCCAGCGCCAGCCGGCCGCAGCGCTCGACGCCACGTATGCAGGTGCACCGCCACCCCTTCGTATCGGCGTCTCGAAGAAGAAGCACGGGGTCGGCACGACGACCTCGTCGCCCGGCTCGAGCACGGAGCGAAAGACGACGCCGAGCGCCTGCATGGCCCCGTTCGTCACGAGGAGCTCGGTCCCCGGATCGACGACCCGGCCCGTCGACTCTCCGAGCTCCGCGGCGAGAGCCTCGCGCAGCGCGTCCAGCCCGCGCGCAGGTGGTGTCCGTATCGGCGTCGAGAGAGCGCGTGCGATCGCATCGACGACGTGCGGCGGGAGCGCGGGCGCAGGTGTCCCGTGGAGAGGCACGGGCTCGACGTCACGCCCGCGAAGAGCTTCCTCCGCGGCGTACGTCGGGAAGCGCATCACGACGGGACGAGCGGCAGGAGCACGTGCGAGGGGTACGTGCTCGTGTGCAGCAGGGTCTGGTGGGCGATCTCCATGCGGGTACCCGTCGCGACGTCCTCACCCGTGTTCAGGTTGCGCGAGAAGCGCGGGAAGCTCGAGCTCGTCACGTCGACGCGGATGCGATGGCCGCGCCGGAAGAGGTTGCTCGTCGGGTACATGCGGATCCGGTACTCGGCCACCTCGCCGGCCTCGAGGAGCTCCGTCCGGTCGAGGCCATTGCGGTAGCGCGCGCGGAGGATTCCCTCGCAGAGGAAGAGCGCACGGCCGTCAAGTTGGACGTCGGAGAGCCGGACGACAAAGTCGGTGTCCAACGCGCTCGATGCCGCGTACAGAACCGCCTCGACCGGGCCGGTCACCTCCGTGTCCTGCGGGAGCGGCTCGCTCGTGTAGCAGAGGACGTCGTCGCGGCGCTCGAGCGGCCGTTGGTCGGCCGGCCCTGGGCCGAAGGGCGAGACGGCGTTCTGCATCATCGTCAGGATCGAGTTGTTCCCGCCTATCGTCGGAACCGGATTCGCCGGGTCGTAGTCGTAGGTGTCGGCGGGCTCGTCCGCCTTGCCAGGCTCGAGCGACAGCCAGCCGTCCCCGGCCTGCGAGTTCGCGCGCCCGCCGCTCCGGAGATGGAAACGTGTGAGCTCGGTGCCGGGAAGTGGCCATTCGGACTCGTGCCGCCAGCGGTTCGCACCCATGACGAAGAGGCTGATCGGCGGCTCGTCGAGAACGCCCGTGTCGAGCTCCTTGAGCCACTGGTCGTACCAGCGCAGGTCGTCTTCGCGGATCACGCGCGAGGCCTCGGGGCCGAAGTCGTGGCCGGCGACCTCGCGCGTGAACTCCTCCTCGTGCGACCACGGGCCCATGAGGACGCGCTGCGGCACACGTCCCGCCAGCGCCTGGAACGTGCGCATCGTCGCGCCCGGGTAGGCGTCGTACCACCCGCACTGCTGGAAGACGGGGACGGCCATCGCCTCCGTCTTGTGGCGCACGGACTCCCAGTACTCGTCGTAGACCGGTCGCGAAAGCCACTCGCGCCAGCAGTCGACCTCGCGTCCGATCGCCTGCGCGTCGATGTCGACGAGAGGGAGGTGCCGGAGCACGCGGTCGTTCAGCATGAGCCGCGCCGCGCTCTCGCCCGTCAGCGTTCCGATCGACGTCGACCAGATGATCGCCGCGCCGAGCGAGAGGGCGAGCTGGAAGGCGCCGCCCACGTAGTGACAGTCGGCGAAGTAGTCGTCCATGATCACGTGCGGTGCCATGCAGCGCACGGCGGGATGCGCATGTGGGGCGAGCTGCCACTGGACGATCGCCCCGTAGCTCCGGCCCCAGGTCCCGATGCGCCCGTTGCACCACTCGCGCGAGACGATCCAGTCGACCGTGTCGTAGGCGTCGTCGCCATCGCGCGTGTACGCCGTGAACTCGCCATCGGACTCGTACCGGCCACGCACGTCGACGATCACCGCCGCGTACCCACGCTCGGCGTAGAACACGCCCCAGGCGATGAAGCGATCGCGAGTGGACTCGTACGGCGTCCACTGGACGACCGTCGGGAACGGGCCCTGCCCGAGAGGGAGGTAGACGTCCGCCGAGAGAGCGAGCCCGTCGCGCAGCGGGACGCGGCAGTCGTGGAGGAGGCGGACGTCGTGACGCGCGTCCGACCGCGTCATGCAGCAGGCGCCTCGAGCGGGACGGGCTGCCCCGCGAAGTGACAGGCGGCGACGTGGCCGTTGCCGTGATCGACGAGTGGGGGCTCGACCTCCGCGCAGATCTCCTGTGCCAGCGGACACCGTGTGCGAAAGCGGCATCCGGATGGCGGGTCGATCGGGCTCGGCACGTCGCCACGCAGCACGATGCGCTGGCGCTTCCGACCCGGGATGGGCTCGGGGTTCGCCGACAGGAGAGCGACCGTGTAGGGATGGAGCGGCCGCTCGAACAGCTCGCGCGCCGGAGCGAGCTCGACGACCTTGCCGAGGTACATGACGGCGATGCGGTCGGAGATGTAGCCCACGACGGCGAGGTCGTGGGCGACGAAGAGGTAGGTGAGGTCGAACTCCCGCTTGAGCTCGACGAGGAGGTTGAGGACCTGCGACTGGATCGAGACGTCGAGCGCCGAGACCGGCTCGTCGGCGACGACGAAGCGCGGCTGGAGCGCGAGCGCACGCGCGAGCCCGATGCGCTGGCGCTGGCCGCCGCTGAACTGATGTGGGTAGCGGCCGGCGACGTCGCGGCTGAGACCCACTCGTTCGAGCGTGTCGAGCACGAGCGTCTCACGCTCGCTCTTCGAGCCGACGCCGTGGATCTCGAGCCCCTCTCCGACGATGTCTCTCACCTTCATGCGCGGGTCGAGCGACCCCACGGAGTCCTGGAAGACGATCTGCATCCGACGCCGGTATGGCTTGAGCGCGCGCGAGCCGAGCTTCGTGACGTCGACCCCGTCGAACTCGATCGTGCCGGCCGTCGGCTCGAGCAGGCGCAGCACCACCCGGCCCAGCGTCGACTTCCCGCACCCGGACTCGCCCACGAGGCCGAGCGTCTCGCCTGTCGTGATCTCGAGGTCGACGCCGTCGACGGCCTGGAGCTGGCCCGCGGCCCGGCCGAAGACACCCTTGCGAACCGGGAAGTACTTCTTCAGCCCCACGGTGCGGAGGAGCGGGCTGCCGCCGTTGGCCTCGCTCACTGCACCACCTCGAGGCTCCGCGTGGGCCGCCAGCCCTGCTCGGAGAGCCAGCACGCCGACTCCTGCGTCGCCGCCGGAAGGAGCCGTGGGTCGTCCGTCAGGCAGCGCTCGAACGCGTAGTCGCAGCGTGGAGCGAAGCGGCAGCCTGCCGGCCACTCGAGCGGACTCGGGACCATGCCGCGGATCGCCTTGAGCGGCTCCGCGTAGGTCATCCCGACGACGGGGATCGAACGCAGCAGGGCCTCGGTGTACGGGTGCTGCGGGTTCGCGAAGACATCGGCGACCGGACCGCGCTCGACGATCCGCCCCGCGTACATGACCGCGACCTCGTCGACCATCTCCGCGATCACTCCGAGGTCGTGCGTGATGAGGAGGATCGACATGCCGAGTCGCTCGCGCAGCTCCTTCATGAGCTCGAGGATCTGCGCCTGTACGGTGACGTCGAGCGCCGTCGTCGGCTCGTCGGCGATGAGGAGCTTGGGATTGCAGGAGAGCGCCATCGCGATCATCACGCGCTGCCGCATGCCGCCGGACATCTGGTGCGGGTAGTCGTGGACGCGGCGCTCCGCCGAGGGGATGCCCACGAGGCGGAGCATCTCGACCGCCTTCCCCCACGCGTCCTTGGCGCCCAGACCCTCGTGGAGCTCGACTGCTTCGGAGATCTGATCGCCGACCGTGAACACGGGGTTCAGCGAGGTCATCGGCTCCTGGAAGATCATCGAGATCTCCTTGCCGCGCACCTTCTCCAATGTGCTCTCGTCGAGCTCCATGAGGTCGCGTCCTTCGAGCAGCAAGCGACTCCCACGCTCGATCCGCCCAGGTGTCTCGACGAGGCGCATGACCGACAGCGCCGTGACGGACTTCCCGCTGCCCGACTCGCCTACGAGGCCGAGCGTCGCACCCGTGCCCAGGCTCAGGTCGACGCCGTCGACCGCCCGGAGGACGCCTGCCTGGGTGTAAAACCAGGTCTGGAGGTTCTCGACGTGGAGAAGGTCTGCCTGCTCCACCGCTCCTCAGCGCTTCTTCCCCGCCAGCGGGCGCGACGAGGGGACGGGAACGGCGATGTGGCGCTCGAGCACGGCCATCATCTGCTTGCGGTCGCGGCTGCGGAGCGCACCGAGCAACTCGGTGTGCTCTTCCACGATGGAGTCGAGGTCACGGAAGCGGCCGTAGCGGATGAAGTAGCTGCGGATGCGCGGCCAGATGCTCCGCCAGACCTGCATCGTGTGGCGGCCCGAGCCCGCGATGACGACCTCGTGGAAGGCCAGGTCCGCTTCGACGACCTGCTGAAGGTCGTTCTTCTTGGCGCCCTCCTCCATGAGCCAGAGCTGCTTCGCGAGCTCCGCGAAGTCCGCCTCTCCCATGTGCCCAAGCGCCTTTCCGAAGGAGAAGCTCTCGAGCGTCAGGCGGATCGGAATGAGGACCTCCTGCACCTCCTCGTCCGACACGTCGAGCACGACTGCGCCGCGGTACGGGATCGAGTCGACGAGCCCTTCGTGCTCGAGCTGCCGGAGGGCCTCGCGGACGGGGCCGCGGCTCGTACCGAGCTCCTCGGAGATGGTCGCCTCGATGAGCCGCTCTCCCGGCTCGTAGCGACCGGTCATGATCTCGCTCCGCAGGATCTCGAGCACCTGCTGGCGTCGTGGCATCTGCCCGTTGCTCGACCGTCGGTTCGGCATCGCCTAGCTCGCGATCGTGGCCGTCATCGCGGCATTGTTGACAATCGGGCGATAGTTGACAATCTCACGGAGCCGCCGTAGTGTAACCGCGCTGGTGCGGATCACCAAAGTCGACACGACGACGTGCCGAGTCCCTGTGACGACACCGCTCGTCTGGGCGGGCGGCACGCGGCAGTCCGCCTCCGGGATCATCGTGCAGATCTCGACCGACGAGGGCCTCGTCGGCATCGGTGAGTGCCCCGGGCCGACGCTGCCGACGATCCGGACGATCATCGAGGCGGAGCTGACGCAGTTCCTGCTCGACCAGGATCCGCGCCGGGTCGACTGGCTCGTCCACCGCATGGAGGAGTTCTCGCGGAACTGGAGCCGCATCGCTGCCTATGCCATCGGCGGGATCGAGATGGCGCTCCTCGACCTCAAGGGCAAGGCGCTCGGCGTCGGCGTCGCAGACCTGCTCGGCGGCGTCTGTCGGCCCGAGATCCCTGCCGTCGGCTACCTCTTCATCGACGAGCCGGAGCGGAATGCGGCCCGTGCCGCGACCTTCGTCGACTCCGGCTACACGGAGCTGAAGCTCAAGGTCGGGCGCGACTTCGGCCAGGATCACGACACGCTCGCTGCGATCCGCGACGCGGTCGGGGTCGAGATCCCGATCCGCATCGACGCGAACATGATGTGGAGCGTCCCGACGGCCGTTCGCTGGATTCGCGGTCTCGAGAAGTTCGAGCTCCAGTACGTCGAGCAGCCCGTTCCGGACTTCGACGTCGAGGGGCTTGCCCAGGTGCGACGCTCGGTTGCGGTCCCGATCGCGGCCGACGAGGGGTGCACCGACCTGCGCTCCGCGCTCCAGCTCCTCAAGGCCGATGCCGTCGACGTCTTCGTCATCTACCCGTCGGAGGCCGGTGGCCTCACGCGCGCCCGTCAGATCGCAGCCCTCGCCGAGACTGCGGGGAAGTGGTGCGTCGTCGGAAGCTGGGCCGAGCTCGGCGTCGCGACGGCGGCGAACGTCCACCTTGCAGCTTCCTCAGAGAGCTTCCCGTTCTCCATCGACACGCACTACCCACTACAGCTGGACGACGTCCTCGTCGATCGCCTCGACGTGGATAGGGGGACCGTCGACGTCCCCTCTGGACCGGGTCTCGGCGTCGAGCTCGACCCGGAAGCCCTCGACCGTCTCTCGCAACTTTCCCTCCGCGAATCCGTCTTCTACGACGACATCGGGGGGCGTGCACCGCGGGTCGGTCAGATCTTGTGACGACCCGCAGGAAAGGAGTGAAGGGAATCGTGAATGACAACCCCACACCCGACACCCCGGTGGAGGGCAGCGATCTCACTCGTCGCGAGCTGCTCACCAAGGCCGGGACGGTCGGCGCTGGCGCGCTCGTAGCGGGAGCGCTCGGTGCGAAGACCGCGAAAGCGGCCACCGGCCGGACGTCGCAGAGGGTCCCACGCGGCGGAACCCTCAACTGGGCGCTCGAACAGGATCCCGCCCACATCGCACCATTCGGCGGCATCCTCACCTCGAATCACTGGGGCAAGGAGCTCATGTACGACTCGTTGCTCGAGTGGGACCCGAAGCTCAACAGCCGTCCTGCGCTCGCCGCCGACTGGGAGGTCGTCGACTCGAGGACCGTCGTCTTCAACCTCAAGCGCGGCATCCGCTTCCACAACGGCAAGGAGCTCACGGCGGCGGACTGCAAGTACTCGTTCGACCTGCAGGCGAACCCGCCACTGCCGGGAAGCACAGCGGTGCTCGGCCAGTTCCCGGCGATCGACAGGACCGAGGTCGTCAGCAAGTACAAGCTCCGCGTGCGGCTGAAGAACCCGGATGCCCGCCTGTTCGGCTATCTCTCCTGGGGGCGGTACTCGCCGATGGTCCCGGAAGGGATGTATCAGCAGGTGAACCCGGGCCGTGAGGGCATCGGGACGGGGCCGTTCCGGCTCGTCACCTACGTCCCGAACGACCGCCTCGAGTACGTGCGTAACGGCAACTTCTGGAGGAAGCCGCAGCCCTATCTGAACGCCGTGAACTACAAGATCCTCACCGACGAGCAGGCTCGCATCGCCGCATTGAGAGCCGGTGCGATCGACGGAGCCACTCTCTCGCCGGACGGCGCACGGCAGTTCCGTGGCAACTCGAACTTCAAGGTCCTCAGCAACTACACGGCAGCGTTCCGAGAGCTGCAGATGACGTGGAAGCCGGGCGACAAGAAGCCGTGGCACGACAAGCGGGTCCGCCAGGCCGTCAACCACGCGCTGAATCGTCAGGAGATCATCAACCGCGTCTACAGCGGAAACGGAGAGTACTCGGGGCACGTCCCGCCCGGGTACGGCCCGTGGCCGCTGCCGATCGCCGAGCTCCGCAACAAGTGGCTCAAGCACGATCTCGCAAAGGCCCGCACGCTGATGCGTCAGGCGGGATACGCGAACGGCTTCCAGGTGAAGATGACGACGTTCTCGGCGCCGCTCGACTTCGCACAGGTCGCGGCGGTCATGAAGGCCCAGCTCGATCGCATCGGCATCGACCTCCAGATCGAGGCCCAGGAGCCGGGCACCTTCGCCGCGAACAACGGGCGCGGGAACTTCGACTGGGACCTCACGGCCCGCGGCATGCGCGGCGACGTGGACGGCTACCTCGCGGAGTTCAACCCGAGCGCATCGATCTACCGCGTCTGGTACCCGGAGTACCGGAACGTCCAGGTGTGGCGCCTCGTCGGCAACGGCCGCATCACACTCGACCAGGCCAAGCGGCTCCCGATGTACAAGAAGGCCCAGGAGCTCCTGCTCGACGACCTCATCCAGGTGCCTCTGTTCACCGTCAAGAAGTTCCAGGTCGTGCGGAGGCGCGTGAACAACATGTACGTCTCGTTCGCCGACTTCAACACCGGCATCCGGTACGTCTACATCAAGTAGGCGGCGTGGCCGGACGACCACCATTCGAGAGGCGCCGCTTCGGCGGCGCCTCTCGTACGCCGGGTAGCTGAGGCCGTTGTACGCCTACGTTCTCAGGCGCATCCTCTACGCGATCCCGACGCTGATCATCGTCTCGATCGTGATCTTCATGATGGTCAGGCTGCTGCCGGGAGACATCCTCGACGTCCTAATCGGGGGTGACATCACGACCACGGAAGAGCAGCGGCAGGCCGCGCGTGAGCAGCTCGGCCTCACGGGCTCGTACCTCGAGCAGTACCTCACCTGGGTGGGGAACGGGCTTCAGGGTGACTTCGGGATCTCGCTGCGCAACGCCGAGCCCGTCTCGGACATCCTCCTGAGCGCCCTCCCCATCACGCTCGAGCTGATCTTCCTGTCGCTCGTGATCGCAACCGCGATCGGCGTTCCGTTCGGCGTCATCTCCGCCGTCCGCCGCGACTCGGCTCACGACTACGCCTCCCGCGTGACCGGCCTCGTGGGCGTGAGCATTCCCAACTTCTGGCTCGCGACGCTCCTCCTGCTCTTCACCTCGCGCGTCTTCGGGTGGGTGCCGCCGCTCACCTACGTGTCGCCGCTCGACGACCCGCTCAAGAACCTCAGCCAGTTCATCCTCCCGGCACTCGCGCTGTCGGTGTTCCCGCTCGCGATCATCATGCGGATGGTCCGCACCACGATGCTCGAGGTGCTCGGCCAGGACTACGTTCGCACGGCCCGCGCGAAGGGTGTGCCGCGACGCAAGGTCATCTCGAAGCACGCGCTCCGAAACGCGCTCATCCCCGTCGTCACGATCATCGGGTTCGAGGTAGGCGTCCTGCTCGGCGGTGCGGCGATCATCGAGATCATCTTCGGACTGCCCGGCGTCGGGAACACGCTCCTGCAGGCCGTATTCAACCGCGACTACCCGCTCATCCAGGCGGCGACGATGTTGATCGCGGTCACGTTCATCATGGCCAACCTCTTCGTCGACGTCCTGTACGGAATCCTCGACCCGCGGATCTCCCAGACATGACCGTGGTCCCGGAGGGCCCGAGTCCGGACGTGGTTGTTGCGCCCGCACTCCCGCAGGTGAAGAAGCCCCTGCTCGGCAAGTGGTCGAATCCCATCGGCATCGTCGGCGCGCTCATCGTCGCCTTCATGATCCTCGTCGCGCTCGTCGGCCAGTACGTCTGGACGATCGATCCGGACGCGCAGAACTACGACCGTCTGCTCGCGCCGAACTGGACGAACCCGATGGGGACGGACGAGCTCGGGCGCGACATCATGGCGCGGATCATCCACGGCGCGCGCGTGTCGCTCCAGGTCGGGTTCATCTCGGTCGGGATCGCGATGTTCTTCGGCACGACGCTCGGGTTGATCGCCGGGTACTACAAGGGCGTCACCGACGGCTTGCTGATGCGGATCGTCGACATCATGTTCTCGATCCCCGGGCTCGTCCTCGCGATCCTCATCGCCGGCCTGCTCGGCCCCTCGCGGCGGAACGCGATGATCGCGATCGGGATCATCATCATCCCCGTCTTTGCCCGCGTGATCCGGGGTGCGGTGCTCGAGGTGATGGGCTTCCCGTACATCGAGTCGGCGCGCGCTCTCGGCTCGCCCGGGAGCCGGATCATGCGCCAGCACGTGCTCCCGAACGTCGTCGCTCCGCTCATCGTGCTCGTGACCGTCTACCTGTCGGTGGCGATCCTCGCGGAGGCGGCTCTGAGCTTCCTCGGCCTCGGCACGCAGCCCCCGGAGGCGTCGTGGGGCTCGATGCTGAACACGTCGCGCGCCTACCTGGACTTCGCGCCCTGGTACTCGATCTTCCCGGGCGCCGCGATCGCGATCGTCGTCCTCGGATTCAACTTCCTCGGGGACGGCCTGCGCGACATCCTCGACCCGCGCCTCGGCCCCGTCGTCGGGACGCTCCCGGTCGAGAAGCCGTGACCTCCGCGCGGGGCTCGTGCTCGATCTTCTGATCCGCGGCGGCTGGGTCGTCGACGGCACGGGGAACCCCGCGTTCCCCGCCGACATCGCCATCGAGGACGGCCGCATCCTCGAGGTCGGCCG
>DASUCN010000049.1:0-6888 GCA_036276015.1 Gaiellaceae bacterium
CTCGAGGTGGAGCGCACGTCAGTCGAGCTCGCGCTGCCGGTCCTGCACGGCCCTTCGCCGTCCTCCGCTCCCGTCTTCCGGAGCCCGCGCCACGAGGAGAGCTCGGGCGACGACGAGGTTGCTCAGCCCCCGGTCGTCCGCACCATCGCGCACACAGGCGACGAGACACGGATCGTGACGAGCTACGGCTACCGCTACGACGGCCCGTACGGCGCGAGGATCGAGGAGCACTACGACGGCCTCGTCGGCGTCGCGCCGCGCGAGCCCGGACGGGCGTGGGCGGAGGGTCGCGCGCGCTATGCCATCGCGTGGCCCGAGGCGTCGGTGAGGACCGAGTCCCGCCTCCGTCTCGACTCGACTCCTACCGCGTACCGCGTCGTGGTCGACGTCGTGGCGGACGAGGTCGGCGGTGAGCTCGGGCGAATCGAACGGCGGTACGAGCGCACGATTCCGCGGCGGCTGCAGTAGCCAGGTCCGGTGCGGCCATCTTGCCCGCTTGTGCTCCGCCGGGCACCATCCGGTCGTGTTCCGCAGACGGCAGCCGCTCGTGTCACCGGAGGAGCTTCGCGGTCTTATCCTCCTCCTGATGAACATCGACGACAACATCGAGAAGATCCGGAAGGAGATCGTCGAGGACGATGGCGAAGAGGAACGCTGACTCCGACGCGGTCTGGCTCGCTCGGCGACATGAAGTAGAGGGAATACTCGCGCGGCTGGAAGATCGCATTCGAGTCGATCGGGAGCGTGCGGAACGTCGCCGCGAGCGCCTCCGCAGGTTGACGTTCGGACTCCTCGGTCGCGCGTAGCCTCAGACCGCGTGACAGGCGGCGCGCCGCTCGGGTGCGAGCGCGTCGAGCACGGGATCCTCGGATCGGCAGCGCTCCTCGATCCCGAGTCGCGCCGCCTCGCCGGAGGCGACGAGGGGGCAGCGCGGATGGAACCGGCAGTCCGACGGGATGCGCGTCGGATCCGGGGTCTCGCCGTGGAGGATCACCTGCTCCATCTCCTCCATCTCGGGGACGACGGAGAGGAGTGCGCGCGTATAGGGATGCCGCGGGTCCGCGAGGAGCTCCTCCGCCGGGCCTTCCTCGACGATCCGGCCGAGGTACATGACCGCAATCCGGTCGGCGATGTTCCAGGCGAGCCCGAGATCGTGCGTGACGACGAGGATCGTGACGTCACCGTCGCGGACGAGCTCGAGCATGAGCTTGAGGATCTCGCCGCGCACCGACGCGTCGAGGCTCGACACCGGCTCGTCGGCGACGAGCAGCGACGGCTGCAGTGCCATCGCGCCGGCGATCACGACCCGCTGACGCTGTCCTCCGGAGAGCTCGTACGGGTAGAGCTGGAAGAAGCGCTCGGGCGGGCGAAGCCCCGCGCGGGAGAGCGCGTCGGCCACGCGGGTCGCCTCGTCGCCAGGGAGCTTCTGGATCCGCAGCCCCTCGGCCACGGCTTCGTAGACCGTCTGCCGTGGGTTGAGCGACCCCATCGGGTCCTGGAACACCATCTGCACCTTGCCGCGATACGGGCGCAGGAAGCGAAGGTCGTATCGCAGCGGCTCTCCCTCGTAGACGACGTCGCCCTCCGCCGGACGCTCGAGACCCATGATCGTCCGAGCCAGTGTCGTCTTGCCGCAGCCCGACTCGCCGACGAGCGCGAGCACCTCGCCGCGGCGCACGACGAGGTCGACGCCGTCGACCGCGCGCGCGACGCCACCCCTTCGGGCCGCGAAGCGGATGTGCAGGCCGCGTGTCTCGAGCAGGATCTCGGTCACGCGGAGGCCTGCTCTCGCACATGGACGCACGCAGCCCGCCTGCCGTCCCCGGCCGGCCAGAGCTCCACATCGGTGCTGGGGCACTCCGCGACCGCCACCGCGCAGCGCGGGTGGAACGGGCAGCCGGACGGGACCGCACGCGGATCGGGCGGATCGCCGCCGAGGCCCGACGGCCGCATGCGGTGCGTGTGGTCACCGATGCGCGGGAACGCCGCGGCCAGCGCCGCCGTGTACGGATGCCGCGGAGTGTCGAAGACGTCGAGCGCGCCACCTTCCTCGACGATCCGCCCCGCGTACATCACGGCCGTCCGCTGGCAGACGTACGAGAGCGTCGAGAGGTCGTGCGTGATGAAGATCATCGAGAGCGCGAGCTCGCGCTGGAGGCGCTCGAGGAGCTCCAGCACCTGCGCCTGCACCATGACGTCGAGCGCGGTCGTCGGCTCGTCGGCGACGAGGATCCGGGGGTTGCAGGCAAGTGCCAGCGCGATGAGGACCCGTTGCCGCTGGCCGCCGGAGAGCTGGTGTGGATAGTCCACGGCCCGGCGCTCCGGGATGCCGACCGTCTCGAGGAGCTCGGCGATCCGTGCCTTTGGGTTCTCCGACGTGCGATGGACCTCGATCGCCTCCGCTATCTGGTCGCCGATCCGCTGCACGGGGTTGAGTGCGTGGAGCGCGCCCTGGAACACGATCGACATCTCCGTCCAGCGCACCGCGCGCAGCCGGCCGGGCTTCATCGTCAGGACGTCCTCGCCGTCGAGGAGCACGTCGCCCGTGACCTCGGTTCCGCGAGGAAGCACTCGGAGGAGCGCACCGGCGATCGTCGACTTCCCGCATCCGGACTCGCCCGCGAGACCGAGCGTCTCGCCCGGCGCGAGGTCGAAGGAGACGCCGCGTACCGCCGGAACGCTTCCGCGCATGCCCCGGTAGGTGACGCGGAGGTCGCGCACGCTCAGGAGCGGAGTCATCGCCGCACTCCGCGCGTGTCCCGGAGACGTGGGTCGAGGACGCCTTCCAGCGCGCGGCCGATGAGCGTGAAGGCGAGCACCACACCGATGACGCACAGGCCCGGCGGCAGGTACCACCACCACGCCTCGCGGCCGAGCGCCCCCGCGTCGAACGAGTCCTCGAGCATGGATCCCCACGACACGCGCGTCGGGTCGCCGAGGCCGAGGAAGGCGAGCGCGGTCTCGGAGAGGATCGCGACCGGCACCGTCAGCGTCGCGTTCGCGATGACGAGCGGCATCACGTTCGGAAGGACGTGGCGGCCCATGATGTGCCTGCTCGACGCGCCGAGCGCCCGGCTGCGCTCGACGTACAGACGCTGCTTGATGGTCAGCACCTGCGCGCGGATGAGCCGGGCGGTCACCGGCCACGACGTGATCCCGATGACGAAGATGATGTTCCGCAGCGACGGTCCGAGCACGGCCGCGAGGACGATCGCGAGGGGCAGGAACGGGATGACGAGGAACCACTCGGTGAACCGCGAGAGGGCGGAGTCGATCCACCCGCCGAAGAACCCGGCGGCAACGCCGACCACGGTTCCGATCACGATCGCGATGAGCGTCGCAGCGATCCCGACGAGGAGGCTGACCTGCGAGCCGTACACGAGCTGGTCCCAGACCGGCCGTCCCAGGCTGTCCGTTCCGAGGGGCGCGAACTCGGAGGGCGGCGCCCAGCGCGGGTAGTCCTTCGCGTCGGCGGTGATCGCGCGCAGGTCCTCCGGATCGGCGATGACGGACGCGAACAGCGCGATCGCGACAAACACGGCGAGGACGACGAGACCGACGATCCCCTCGCGATCCCGCCGGTAGTCGGCCCAGCTGCGCTGGAACGCTCGTCGACGCCGAGCCCAGGCGATGGTGCTCACTGGTGGCGCACCCGCGGGTCGAGGTACGGATAGAGCAGGTCGGCGAGGAGATTGAACGCGATCACCGCCGCACTGAAGACGAGGAACAGGCCCTGGAGGAGTGGCAAGTCGGGCCCGCGCAACGCCTCGTACGTGAGCAGACCCAGCCCGGGCCACGAGAAGACCGTCTCGACGGTGATCGCGCCGGAGAGGACGAAGCCGAAGCTGATGGCGATGAGCGCCGTCGAGGGCAGCAGCGCGTTCCGCACCGCGTGCCGGTTGCGCACCTCGACGTCGCGGAGGCCCTTCGCGCGCGCAAGCGTCAGGTAGTCCTCGCGGCTGACATCGATGATCGACGAGCGCATGATGAGGGCGTACTCGCCGAGGTAGGCGATCGTGAGCGTGACGCACGGCAGCGCCATGTGCCAGGCCTCGTCGAGGAGCTTGCCGAGCCCGGAGTGGTCGGCCGACGGATCGGAGATCCCACCGGTCGGGAACAGGCCGAGCCGGACGGCGAAGAAGGTGAGCAGGATCATCCCGAGCCAGAACTCGGGGGTCGACCAGGTGACGATCGAGGCGGAGGTGAGGACCCGATCCTGGTTCGTCCCGCGCCGCCACCCCGCCGCGATGCCCATGAGGAGCCCGATGACCATCGAGAGGACGGTCGCCGTCCCCACGAGGGCGATCGTCTGCGGAGCGGCCGCCCAGATCTCGTCGATCACGGGCTGGTTCGTCGCGTACGAGCGGCCGAAGTTGAGCTGCACGGTCTGCTCGAGGTAGCGCCAGAACTGCTCGAGCTTCGAGCCGTCGAGCCCGAACTGGCGCGTTAGCTCCTCGCGCTGGCTGTCGGTGAGGTTCCGGCCGCGGAAGAGCGTGGCGACGGGGTCGGACTCGACGACCCGGAAGAGGAAGAAGTTGAAGACGACGACGAACGCGAGCGTCCCGAGCGCGCCGAGCACCTTTCCGACGACGAAGCGGGCCGTCATGCGCGCTCCTCGCCGCCGACGGCTGACGCCGTTCGCGCCACCAGGCTCTCCCGGCCCGTACGTCCGTACTGTGCCCTCCGGCCGGGCGTCGCGAGCGACGCCCGATGAGCGCGCATGAGGCGTCGCTGCATTGCCTATGGGTAACGCGTCGTTGCTACTCGCGCTCCTCGGCCGTCCGCCGCCGCAAGACGTACCACGCGACGAGCGCGATACCCAGTGCGCCGGCGATGGCGATCGCCGCGATGCCCGCCGTCGACATGCCGCCATCGTCCCCCGACCCACCCGTGGGCGTCAGGTTCCAGTAGGTCGGCGACGAGTTCGAGAAGAGGACCGGGCCGATCTCGGCCGGTTGCTTCACCCAGCCGGTGAAGCGATCGGTTCGGTAGGCCTGCAGGTCGGGGCTCGTCGCGAGGATGATGTAGCCGGCCGCCTCGTAGAACCGGGTGAGCATCTCGTGGACGATCTCCGTCCGCTTCGCGGGATCGAGCTCCTGGTTCTGCTGCGTGTAGAGCTTGTCGTACGTCTCGTCGCAGATTCCCGAGTCGTTGTAGTAGTTCGAGAAGTCCGACTTGTCGACGGAGACCTGGCTGCACTGGAAGTACGAGAGCATCGGATCCGGATCGACGAATGGCGTCCATCCCCAGACGTACAGGTCGAAGTCGCCCTTGCCGGCGACCTCGATCAACTGGCCGTCGTCGTACGTCGAGAACGTCGTGTCGATCCCGATCTCCTCGAGCCAGCCGGTGATGAAGTCGGCGTACGGCTTCGAGTACTCGGACTCGGACCGGATCGCGTAGCGCAGCACGATGTCTTCACCCTGGTACTCGCGGATCCTGTTGCCGTTCGAATCCTTGTAGCCGGCCTCCTCGAGCATCTGGTTCGCCTTCTCGAGATCGAACTCGTACGTCTGCTCCTCGGTCAGCTCGGGGATCCAGGCGGGGTTCGGGCTCGGGCTCATGGTCGTTCCAGGCGTCGCGATCCCGTTGAGGACCCGCTCGACGAGCGTCTCCTTGTCGATCGCGTGGGCGATCGCGGCGCGGAACGTCGGATCGGTCAGCGCCGGATGCGGAGCGTCGAAGGCCTCCTCGTCGCGCGGCGGCTTGCCGGCGTAGCTGTTGAGGACGAGGTAGTCGAAGCCGCCCTGCTCGCCCGGGACCGCGACGATTCCCTCCTCCGTCTCGAGCTCGGGGAACGCCGCGGCTGGCACGTTGTGCGCCGCGTCGATCTCACCGCTCCGGAGCGCGGCGACCATCGCGTCGGCGTTGCGGAAGACGCGGAACACGACCTCGTCGACAGCGGGACGACCGCGCCAGAAGTTGTCGTTCGCCTCCATCCGCCAGAACTGCCCCTTCTTCCACTCCGTGAGCGTGAAGGGGCCCGACCCGACACCGTCGAGCGCCGGGTAGTTCGAGACCTCGTCCGCGGGGATCTTCTCCCAGACGTGCTTCGGCACGACGTACAGCGACAGTCCGGGCAGCTTTGGGTCGTTGACCTTCGAGGTGACGACGAGCGTGTTCTCGTCCGGCGCCTCGGCCGTGAGGTTCGCCACCGTCGAGGTGTAGTTCAGCCACTCCTCGTCGCGCGAGCGGTTGATCGTGTACGCGATGTCCTCGGCCGTCAGGGGCGTCTCGTCCGACCACTTCAAGCCGTCGCGGAGCGTGTACGTGTACGTCTTGCCTCCGTTCGAGGCCTCCCAGGACTCCGCGAGACCGGGAGAGACCGCGAAGTCCGCGGCGGCGAAATCGGTCGGTCCGGCGTACTGGAGGTTGTAGAGCTCGTACGAGGAGACGAGCTCCCCCGCCGTGACGTTCGGCGTGTCGAGATCTTGGGTGAGCCCGATCGTGAGAACGACCTTGTCGTCGTCGGACTGGGCGGCCGCGACGGTGGTCGCCGCGAGCGCGACGAGGGCGACGGCGGCAAGAACGAGCAGCTTTGCGGATTTCACGGACAGGCCTCCGGGGTCGCTGGGTTCGGCGATTATGGCCCCCCGGTGAACCGCCTACCAGTGGTTCGACGTTGTCACCGCGTCAAGGTTTGTACGCTCGCCCGATGAGCGCCCCGACTCCGCGCAGCCCGCGGCTCCGTGCTCTCGGCCTGAGCATCGGGCGATTCGAGACCGGGCCGGCGAACGCGATCAGCGACGTGGGCGGCGTCCGCGTCGGCCACGTGACGGTGTGGCGGGACGAGCCCGAGCCACCTGCGGGCCGTGGCGTCGCGCGCACGGGAGTGACGGCGATCATGCCGTCGGCCGCGGAGAGTCTCGTCCGCGAGCCGGTCGTGGC
>DASUCN010000050.1:0-10275 GCA_036276015.1 Gaiellaceae bacterium
CGGACGTTTGTTCTCGACCTCGACGTCGACCCGCCCCTGCCCGGAAGACATGCGCCTGAGTCTAGAGGGCGGCGCTCAGTAGCCCGCCGCCGCAAGCATGCGGGAGGCGAGGAGCGCGTTCCGCTCGGTCGCAAGGAAGCCCGTCACGCCGATCCCTGCGACGGTGGTGCGTGCGGACAGCTCGCGGAGCAGCGACTCGATCTCGTCGGCGGTCGGGCCGGCCGGCTCCGGAATGAGCACGTCGACCTCACTGGGATCGAGCACGTCGAGGTCGAGCGCGACGTAGACGGCATCGGCTCCACTCACTGCTCGATCGATCGAGCCATCGATCCCGGCCGCTCGCATGAACTCGACCTCCGGCGGGTCGAGGCTGCGTACGCCGACCAGAGCTGCATCCTCTGCCCGTACGACTCCGCCGTCCAGGAGCATCCGGAAGGGCATCCCCCACTGGTTGCCTGAGGGCGACGTCTCCGGAGTGTTCAGGTCACCGTGCGCGTCGACCCACACGACGGCAAGCCGGTCGACGCGCCGCGCGACTCCGGTGGCGGCACCGACATGGACGCAGCAGCATCCCCCGATCGCGATCGGTCGGGCCGGAAGCGCCTCGGCGATCGCCGCCGTCTGCTCCTCGAGGGTCTCGCGCTCCACGACCGCGACCTCGGGGTAGGGGAGCGCGATGCGCGCCCCGTCGGCCATCGCCTCCCCGCCGGTGCCCCACGCCGCCGGCACGCGGATCATCCCTGCGACGAAGCTGCTCCCGCAGCGGTGGCATTGGTAGCCCTCTCCGATCGCAACAGCCGTGAACGTCCGGCAGCTCGGACACCGTGCGCGAAGCGCGCTCACTGCGGGGGGACGAGTGAGTCGAGCGCATCCGCGAGCTCTGCAACGCCGGTCACCGTGAGCGCCGGACGCGGATCCTCGGGCTCGCCGAGGCGGTTGATCCAGATCGACGGAAGGCCGAGCTCGTTCGCCGGCTGGATGTCGTGGAAGAGGCTCTGCGCGACGTGTACGTGCCCCCGCCGATCGGCGCCAGTCGTCTCGTAGAAGACCTCCCAGTGACGATGCGCCGGCTTGTAGGAGCCGATCTCGCCCGCCACGATCGCGAGCTCGAACGGCACTCCGAGCTCGCTCATCGATGCGTCGATCAGATCGCGGTCGGTGTTCGAGAGGATCGCGAGCTTCCAGCCGCGACGATGCGCCTCGGTGAGCCCCGGCCGCACATCCTCGAAGACGGGCCAGCCAGGGAGCGATCGCGCGAGCGCACTGGTCTCGCCTTCGGGGAGGGTCAGGCCCGTCTCGTTCGCGAGCTGCTCGAGCGCGATCGTCAACACCTCGCGGTACGAGATGCCCGGGTTCGCGCTCTGGATCGTCGGCTCGAGCTCGTGGTAGCGCGCGAGCAGCTCTCCGCCACGCTCGACGCCGAACAGCTTCTCGAGCTCGGTGCGGATCCCGGCGTTCCAGTCGACGAGCGTTCCGTAGCAGTCGAAAGTAGCCCAGCGGTCCATGCGCCAAGCCTAGTGTGTGCCGTCGTGCTCGAGATCCGCGTGATGACGCCGGAGGACTGGCCGGCGGTCGAGGCGATCTACGCCCAGGGCATCGCGACCCGTCGCGCGACGTTCGAGACGCAGCTTCCGACCTACGCCGCGTTCGATGCGAGCCACTTCGAGACCATCGCTTCGTCGCCGCGCGAGCGTCGCGCTCCACGAAGGGCTCGGGTTCCGCCTCGTCGGACGCTTCGAGCGGGTCGCACAGCTCGACGGTGCCTGGCGCGACACCGTCCTGCTCGAGCTTCGCCTGTAGGAACGTGCGCGCCGCGCGACTACTCGGCCCAGCGGCGGAACACGACGCACGCGTTGTGGCCGCCGAAGCCGAACGAGTTGTTCACGGCAACCTCGATGTCCTGCCGGCGCGCCTCGTTGGGGATGTAGTCGAGATCGCATTCGGGGTCGGGCGTCTCGTAGTTGATCGTCGGCGGCAGCACGCCACGCTGGAGAGCGAGGATGCTGAAGATGGCCTCCACAGCGCCGGCGGCCCCGAGGCAGTGTCCGGTGGCTCCCTTCGTCGAGGAGACTGGCGTGGCGTACGCCTTCTCCTCGCCGAGCGCGAGCTTCAGCACGCGGGTCTCCGCGGCGTCGCCCGCCGGCGTCGAGGTGCCGTGCGCGTTCACGTACCCGACCTCGCTCGCGTCGATCCCGGCGTCCGACAGCGCCATGCGCATCGCGCGAGCCGGATTTGCGCCGCTCGGATCCGGGTCGGAGACATGGCTGGCGTCCGAGGAGACGCCGTACCCGAGCACCTCGGCGTAGATCTTCGCCCCGCGCGCCTTCGCGTGCTCGAGCTCCTCGAGCACGAGCATCGCCGCCGCCTCGCCCATGACGAATCCGTCGCGGCCCGAGTCGAATGGCCGCGACGCACCCTGCGGATCCTCGTTCCGCCGGGACAACGCGCGCATGGCCGTGAAGCCCGCGATGCCCACGCGTGTGATGGGGGCCTCGGTCCCGCCGCAGAACATGACGTCGGCGCGGCCGAGCCGAATCGCGTCGAGACCGTCCCCGATCGCCATGTTCGACGCCGCACACGCCGTGCACTCGGCGGCGAGCGGCCCCTGGGCGCCGAGCTCCATCGAGACCCACGCTGCCGCCATGTTCGGGATGATCTGGACGATCGCGAAGGGACTCGTCCGGTCGGGCCCGCGCTCGAGCAGGCTCTGGAAGCAGTTCTCGAACGCGTACAGGCCACCGATACCGGTGGCGACAGCGGCACCCACACGCTCCGGCGCAGCCGCGATCGAGATCCCGCTGTCGGACTCGGCCATCCGCGCAGCCGAGAGAGCCAGCTGCGAGAACCGGTCCATGCGGCGCGCCTGCTTGCGATCGATCCAGACCGTCGGCTCGTAGTCCTTCAACTCGCAGGCGAAGTGGACGTCGTAGTCGGTCGTGTCGAAATGGGTGATCGGCCCAGCGCCCGAACCGCCCGCCACTAGGTTCTCCCAGGTCGACTCGGTGTCGTTGCCGAGCGGCGTCACCATCCCGACGCCGCTGATGACCACTCGCCGACCGCCGTTCGAGGAACCGTCCGCCACTACATCCCCAGCCCGCCGTCGACGAGCAGGACGGCTCCCGTGATGAACGACGCCTCGTCGGAACAGAGGAAGCGGACGGCGCCGGCGACGTCCTCGGGGTCGCCGAGGCGCCCGAGCGGGGTGTTCTGAAGCATTGCGCCGGTCGCCTCCTCGGGCAGAACGTCGGTGAGTTGCGTCTTCACGTACCCGGGCACGACGACGTTCGCGCGCACGTTCCGGCTCCCGAGCTCGCGCGCGAGGGACTTCGTGAAGCCGATGATCCCCGCCTTCGAGGCCGCGTAGTTCGTCTGGCCCCAGTTCCCGTGGATCCCGACGATCGAGGAGATGTTCACGACCGTCCCGGACCGCCTCTTCATCATTCCCCGCGCCGCCGCGCGGCAGGTGTAGAAGCATGACGCCAGGTTCGTGTCGATGACGGTGTCCCAGTCCTCGTCGGACATCCGCACGAGCAGCCCGTCCCGCGTCACGCCCGCGTTGTTCACGAGGATCTCGACGTCGCCGGCCTCCTCGACGAGCGCCGCCGCCGAGCCGGGATCCGACACGTCGGCCTGCACCGCCCGTCCGCCGATCTCCGACGCGAGCGCTTCCGCCTCGTCCACACCTGTGCGATACGAGAAAACGACGGACGCCCCCGCTGCGGCGAGCTCGGTCGCGATCGCACGGCCGATTCCGCGCGAGGCACCCGTCACGAGCGCCGTCCGCCCGTCGAGCGAGCAGAAGCTCACCGTGCGAGTGCTTCCTGCGCTCGTTCCAGGCTGTCGAGCGAGTTCACCGACATCGTCTTCACACCGCGGTCGATCCGTTTCACCAGACCGGCGAGCACGTTTCCGGGGCCGACCTCGACGAAGGTCGTCGCACCGGAGCGGATGAGCTCCGTCGCGGCCTGCGTGAACCGGACCGGCCCGGTGAGCTGATCGACCAGGAGCGCTGCGACGCGCTGCGCCGGCTCGATCTTCGCGGTGACGGTCGACATGAAGGGCGCGTGCGGCTCGGCGAAGCGGACCTTGTCGAGCGCCGGACGCAGCCGGTCAGCCGCCCTCGCGACGAGCGGGCTGTGGAACGCCCCGGAGACCTTCAGTATCACCGCTCGTCGAGCGCCGAGGCTCGCGGCCTCGGCGCAACACTCCTCGACCGCCTCGTGCTCGCCCGACACGACGATCTGTCCGGGGCAGTTGTAGTTCGCAGGCCACACGCCGACGATCCGGCGGCACAGCTTCTCGACCTCCTCGTCGGCGAGCCCGAGGATCGCCGCCATCGCTCCGGGGCGCAGGCGGGCCGCCTCGGCCATTGCGAGGCCGCGCTCGCGAACAAGGCCGATGGCGGTGCCTGCGTCGACGGAGCCGGCTGCGGCGAGGGCTGCGAACTCGCCGACGGAATGCCCGACGACGACGTCCGGCTCGAGGCCGCGCTCGCGCATCGCCGCGAGGATCGCCAGGCTCGTGGCCACCAGGGCCGGCTGCTGCACCTCGGTGTCGACGAGCTTCTCGAGCGGCGTCGAGAAGCAGAGCTCCTGGAGGTCGAGGCCAGTCGCCTCGGACCCGATGCGGTACACCTCGCGGGCTGCCGGGAACACCTCGGCGATATCGCGCCCCATGCCCTCCTCGAGCGACCCCTGGCCAGGGAAGCAGAATGCGACCTTGCTCACGACACCCTCCCGTTCGTCCACTCCACCAGCGCCGAGCCCCACGTGAGGCCCGCGCCCATTCCGGTCAACAGCACGAGCGTGCCGTCCTCCAGCCGTCCGTCGGACCGCGCGTCGGCGAGCGCGAGCGGTATGGAGCCGGATGACGTGTTTCCGTAGCGGTCGACGTTCACGATGGTCTTCTCGGGGGGAATCCCGAGCTTAGCCGCCGCGTAGTCGATGATCCGCTTGTTCGCCTGGTGCGGCACGTACACGTCCACGTCGTCGACCGTCTTGCCGCACTCGTCGAGAATGGCCTTCGCGGACGACACCATCACGCGCGTCGCGAACTTGAACACCTCGCGTCCGTTCATCTTCACGAAGGAGTCGGGGTTCTCGAAGTGGCGCGATCCCGAGCCCGGGTACCACAGGTACTCGCCCCCGCCTCCGTCCGCGCCGAGCTCGAAGCCGAGGAATCCACCGTGGTCGACCGGCTCCATCACGACAGCCCCGGCGCCGTCGCCGAATAGCACGAGGGTCGACCGGTCCTCCCAGTCGAGGATCTTCGAAAGTACGTCACCTCCGACGACGAGCGCGCGGCGCGAGAGGCCCGAGGCGAGCATCCCGTACGCCTGCGCGATCGCGTAGACGAAGCCGGTGCAGCCCGCGAGCAGGTCGTAAGCGGCTGCGTTCGAGGCGCCGAGCGCGTCCGCGAGAAGCGCGGAAGAGGTCGGGAACATCATGTCCGGAGTGACGGTCGCGCACACGAGGAAGTCGATGTCGGTGGCGTCGACTCCTGCGTCCTCGAGCGCCGCGCGTGCTGCGGGAAGCGCGATGTCCGTGAGGGCCTCGTCGTCCGCAGCGATCCGCCGCTCGCGGATGCCCGTTCGCTCGCGAATCCACTCGTCCGACGTCTCGACGATCGTCGCGAGCTCGTCGTTCGTGAGGATCTTCTCCGGGACGTGCACACCGAGGCCGGTGATCCCGATCCGAACTCCCTGTGCCGACCCGAGCATCAGCGCTCCACCGCGAAGGTCAGCGTCCCGCGTGCGGCGAGCGCGTCGCCGACATGGGCCGTTGCCTTCCCTCGCCCGATCGGCCCTCGGATCGTGTCGATCTCGCAGGTCAACGTGAGGACGTCACCCGGCTCCACGACTCGCTTGAACCGGCAATCGTCGATCCCGGCGAAGAAGGCGATCTTGCCTCGGTTCTCCTCCTCGACGAGCACGGCGATCGCCCCCGTCTGGGCCATCGCTTCGACGATGAGGACACCGGGCATGACCGGGCGTTCGGGAAAGTGGCCGGCGAACCACCAGTCGTCCGCGCTCACCGACCGCCGGGCGACCACTCGCGCGCCGGGCTCGAGCTCGACGACCTCGTCCACGAGCAGGAAGGGGTCGCGGTGCGGAAGGATCGACTCGATGACGTCCTTCCCGAACGGGACGGAGGGGGTCGGCACGGGGGCGAGTCTACTCGCCGAATGGACGGGTCTAGCCGCGGCGGATACGCACGGCGGGGCCGCTCGTGTTGCCCGCTGCGTCCCACGCCACGACGCGAACGCGTGCCGCCGGTCCCGACCACGGGATGCGGACGATGCCGGCCCGCTTCACGTCACGCCGGAGCGCCTGCCCGTCGATGACGAAGGTCAGCACCGACGGCTCGCTGACGTCGACCCGGAGTGGTGCGCCGGGAAGGATGCGGACGCGTGGAGCCGTCGAGTCCGCGAGGAAGGGAACGCCGTACGCGATCGGTCCCACGGCCCCGATCGCCTCGACCACAGCCGTGTACTCGCCGTCCCGTACGACCCCGCTCCCGCGCATCCCGTTCCAGACGAAGAGCTGTGCTCCCGGCAGGAAACTCGCGCTCAGCGGGCTCGCGACCCACCGACCCTCACGCTCGATCCTGATCCGAACGTCGGCAGGTGTCGCGAGCCCGAACGTCACCGTGAGCGAGTCCTTGCGGCCGTCCCCGTTGGGAGAGAAGGCGACGGGTGCCACTGCGACGAGACCGAGCGTCCGGTTGACCGTGAAGGTCACGATGCTCTCCACCGAGACACCCGCTGCGGTCCGGGCAGTGATCACGGCGCTGTAGGTGCCGTCCTCGAGCGGGGATCCGTCCACCTCGACGACGTGCTGCCCGGCAGCCGTCCACACGCGGTCGACCGGGGTGGCACGCACGCCCCCGATCACGTCCCGGATCTCCAGTGTGACGTTCGCCGGCGCGGAGAGCCGGTAGGTGACAGCCGCGGTGTCCGCCTGGCCGTCGCCGTTCGGGCTGATCGCCTCCGGCTCCGCGACGAGAGCCTCGATCGCGAGCGGGGGTGTCCCGCCGCCGGCACGCACGGACCCGGTCGCGGGCCGGGCTGCGCCGGCCGAGATCGTCCAGCGGTACGAGCCCGGCGGCGTGCCCGCCGAGTTCCAAGTCCAGTCGACCGTCGCTCCGCTTCCCGGTCCCTGCGCGACCTCGGTGCCGGTCGAGCTCCGAACGGCAACCGTCCAGATCTGTGCCTGCGAGATGCGTGCGCGGAACCGGACCGACGTTCCGCTCACCGTCGCCGTCGGCGCGAAGATCTTGAGCCCGCCGGTTGTGCGTGCCGCGGCGGCGATGGAGCCGAGCCGCGCGTAGAGCGCGTCGCCGGGGCACGCGGTGAATCCCGTGTCGCGGTGACCTGAGACCGCGTTCAGCAGAACCGGAATGCCCGTAGGAAAGCGGTCGCTCCCGCCCGAGAGGAACGTCAGGAACGAGGTCGGATCGACGTGTGCGAGGTCCAGGCGCCAGGCGATGAGTCGAGCGATCGCCTCTTGCGCAGCCGCGGACGGAGCACTGTCCTCGTGCGTCCCGAGCAGCGCGATCCCCACCGACCCGGTGTTGAACCCCTGTGCGTGCGCCCCGACGACGTTCCGGTCGACACCGCCGAACCGCCCCTCGTAGATCGTCCCGAAGCGGTCGACGAGGAAGTTGTAGCCGATGTCGTTCCAGCCGTTCCCCTGCACGTGGAAGAGCTGAATTCCCTTCACGATCGCCGCGGCTTCGGCGCGCGTGTAGCCGTTCCGACCGGCCGTGTGGTGCACGACCGCGAACCGGGCCTCGGCCGCGTATGCCGGCGAGCCGCGGCGGATCGACTCGTCGGCGCCCCACGTCGACCTGGGGACGATCGACGGCGCGACGGTTGCGGCCGGGCGTCGCAGGGGGATCCGGGTCTCGGGGCTCCAGACCAGATGTGCGCGGATCCGGGACACCCTCCCGACCGCTCGCGCCTGAATCGCGTCGGAGTCGCCCACCCACCACGGGTTGCCGATCCGCCAGCCACGTGCTCGGCGCTCGGCCGACCCCGCGTCGGGCCCGTCCTCGTCCTCAGGGGCGCCACGACGCCAGCCGCTCCACGTGCCGTCCTTCGCGCGCGTCCTGAAGAGAACCGTGCCCGGCCCGCGCCAGTGGACGCCCGCCACGGTGAATCGTGCTGCGCGGTCCGTCGTGAACGCCCGTCCGTCCGTCGACACGAGGTCGACCGCCACGACCCGCGCGTCCGTTCCCGCACGTACTCCCGGCGCGACGGCGAGAGCAGCGAGAATGAGGAGCGGGAGAACGAGAAGGCGGCGCAAGAGATCCAGGGTGACCTCTCGACCTTTCGCGGGCAAGGGTGCGGAACCCTCCGCTGATAGAATGCTTACACCGGTGCCAAGCCGTTGTTTGCGGGGATTTCTCGCCGCCTCGTTCCTCCTTGGAGCGCTTGCGGCGGCGCCGGGCGTTCTCGCGCAGGACGACGCGAATCGTGTACTCGCAGTCCATCTCGCGAACGACATCAACCCCGTCACGCAGGAGTTCGTGAGCGACGCCGTCGACCGCGCCGAGGACGGCCAATACGCGGCGATGGTGCTCGTCCTCGACACGCCCGGCGGGCTCGCGTCGTCGATGCGCGGCATCGTCAAGCGCTTCCTCGCGGCCGACGTTCCGATTGTCGTCTACGTCGCTCCACCTGGTTCGAGCGCGGACTCCGCGGGCGCCGTGATCGCCATGGCTGCAGACCTCGCGGCGATGGCTCCGCAGACGAACATCGGCTCCTCGACTCCGATCTCGCTCAGCGGCGAGGACATCTCCGAGGATCTGCGGCGGAAGATCGTGAACGATGCCGCCGCCTATGTCGGCGAGCTCGCACGCGAGCACGACCGGAACGTCGAGGCAGCACGCGACATGGTCACGAAGGCCGCGAACTACGGCGCGCGCGAAGCTCTCGCGATCGGGCTCGTCGAAGCGATCGCACCGACGCTGCCCGCACTCCTTCGCGAGATCGACGGCATGAAGACCGTTCCGAAGGGATTCGTCCTCGACACGGCGGGCGCACAGATCGAGGACGTAGAGATGAGCTTCTGGCAGCGCGCTCGCGACTTCCTGGTCGATCCGAACCTCATCACGCTCATGCTCTCGATCGGGCTCATCGGCATCGTCGTCGAGCTCTGGAACCCCGGGCTCGTGTTTCCCGGCACCGTGGGCGCAATTTCGTTGATCCTCGGCCTGTACGGGCTGCAGGTGCTCCCCGTCTCGCTCGCGGGCCTCCTCCTCATGCTGCTCGCGGCCGCATTCTTCATAGCCGAGGCCTTCGTCCCGACCCATGGGGCGCTCTCGGTCGCCGGCGGGATCATGTTCGTCCTCGGCGCCCTGATCCTGTTCGATCCCGCCGGTGACGCGTACCAGGTGTCGCTGCCGGTCGCGATCGGGATCGCCGCCGGTCTCGCACTCCTCCTCGGCTTCGCCATGACGAGAGCGCTACGTGCGGCGCGGCAGCCCGTGGCCGTCGGAGTCCACGGCATGATCGGCCACGAGGCCGTCGTGGGACGCGAGGGTATGGTGCAGGTCAACGGCGAGCTGTGGCGCGCGCGCAGCTCGGACGGCGGCGAGCTCGTGCCCGGTGAGCACGTTCGGGTCGAGGAAGTCGAGGAGGACTTGCGGCTCGTCGTAGGATCCATGTCGACACCGACCGGGGAGGAGCCCCACTGATGGATGTGTCCGCCGGCCTGATCGTGCTCGTCGTCGTCCTCGTCCTCGTCCTGCTCTTCCTCTTCGCGGCCGTCAAGATCGCGCGCGAGTACGAGCGCGGCGTCATCTTCCGCCTCGGGCGTCTGCTCCCGCATCCGAAGGGCCCGGGCCTCTTCCTCCTCATCCCCATCGTCGACCGCATGGTCAAGGTCGATCTGCGGACCGTGACGTTGAACGTTCCGCCGCAGGAGGTCATCACGAAGGACAACGTCCCGGTTCGCGTAAACGCGGTTGCGTACTTCCGCATCGTCGACCCCAACAACGCGATCACGCAGGTCGAGAACTACATGGTCGCGACGTCCCAGATCTCGCAGACGACGCTTCGCTCCGTGCTCGGTCAGCACGTCCTCGACGAGCTCCTCTCCGAGCGCGACAAGATCAACGCGATCCTCCAGAACATCATCGACGAGGCGACGTCACCCTGGGGCATCAAGGTCTCGGTCGTCGAGGTGAAGGACGTCGAGATCCCTGCCGGCATGCAGCGTGCGATGGCCCGCCAGGCGGAGGCCGAGCGTGAGCGGCGCGCGAAGGTGATCTC
>DASUCN010000051.1:0-23232 GCA_036276015.1 Gaiellaceae bacterium
ACGGCAATTACCGCCCCGAGCCCGAATGGCACGCCCACGACGAGGAGCAGCGTCCAGACGCCCCCGACGAACGCGAGACCGATGAGATACGCAAGTCCTGCAAGGCGGAGCAATGTCGTCCATGTGTCCAGGCCCCGCACGAGCCAAAGCAACGCCGCGCCGGTGACGAGGTAGAGGAAGTTCAGGACCGCAAGTCCAGCGAGCGCCTGGATGGTCATCGCGCGGTGTGCACGATCGAAATGCCGTCCGTGCCCTCCCAGACGACCTCGGCACCGTGTCCGTACGCGCTCCAGTCACATGCGTAGCAGATGACCCAGTCCGCGCTCTCCGCCATCCGGCGGGGCATCAGGAAGTACCGGTAGTACCCGGCGACATGCACGACCGTCTCCGGCGTCCCGCCCTCGAACGCGGGGTTGACGACGACGTTGAACGTGTCGTCGTCCGGGATCAGCGCGCGTGCGGCATAGACGGCCGTCTGATCGACGACAAGGCCGTTCCCGCCGGCAATCTCGCGATCCGAGTACGAGAGGTCGCTGCTCCGCGACGCTTCGTCGCCGAGGTCGCCGATCAGCGCCGGATAGCGGATGCCGACCGCGACGAGGGTCGCGGCGACGAGAAAGACGACCCCGATGCGAACCACACCGTGCGGCCACTCGAGCCAGGTCGTGACGTCGCGCACGATCTCGTTCTACACGACCTCGCGGAGGAGCCCGGCCAACTCCTCGACACGCGCCTGCCGCGAGAGCCGCTGCGCGTCGCGCTTGGCCAGGGCGACGGACGGGAGGCCGCCGTTCGCGAACTGCGCGTGGAACTCGAGGAGCGCGTCCCGGATGCCGTCGACGTCGTCGGGTGCCACGACAACGCCCGAGCCCGTTTCGCGAACCAGTCCCGCTGCCGCACCGTCCGGCGGCACGACCGCGAGGATCGGACGACCGGCGGCGATGTATTCGAAGACCTTCCCGGAGAGCACACCCTTGCCCCGCCCGTCGGCGTCCGGGACGAGCAGGAGGAGCGCCTCGGAGTCGCGCTGAAGCCGAAGTGCCTCTGCTCGCGGTGCGTAGTTGACGAGCTCGAGCCGGTCACCGAGGCCGAGCGCCTCCGCCCACTCCAGGTCGCTGGTGCGAAAGTCGCCCACGAAGCGGGCGACCGCGTCGATGTTCGCGTCGCTGAACGCCTGCAGGAATGGTCGCGGATCCCGTTTTCCGAAGAAGCTCCCCGTGTGCGTGATGCGAAAGCGCGCGCCGGGTCGGTACTCGAGACCGGCGAAGTCGTCGAAGTCGCAACCGTTGGAGATGACGCGGACCGTTCCTTGGGCGCCAAGGGACACCATCTCGCCAGCGATCGCGTCCGAGACGCACGTGACGGCGTCGGCGCGGCGAGCAACCAGCTTCGCGACCTGTTCCACCGTGGCCTGGCGCGCACGGGCAGCGGTCGTGTCGTCGCGGCGGTGCTGATTCGCGACCAGCGGGTCGCGAAGATCCGCGATCCAGCGCGCGCCGGTCGCTTTCTGCACAGCGGCGCCGACGAGGTGGACGGAGGGCGGTGGCGACGTCGTGATCACCGCGTCGATCCCCTCGCGACGCGCGATGCGGACGGCGGCCGGGATCGCGGTGAGGTTCCAGGTGACGCTCGCGTCCGGGAGGAGCAGGCGCCGAGCCGTCACCTGCACCTGGACGAGTGCCCGCTCGAGGCCGTCTACGGCGGCGAGCTCCTCGGCCGGTTTCCGCGCGCGCGGTCCGACGTAACGTGCCCGGTGGATCCATGCCTGCGTGGGGACGCGGAGGTCCGGATCGCGGTGCACCCACTTCGGGTCGTCGGGCGCGAGCACATGCGTTTCGATTCCGAGCGCCGGCAGGTACTGCGCGAGCTTGAGCGACCGCTGGACCCCGCCGCCGCCCGCGGGTGGGAAGTACATCGTCACGAGGAGGACCTTCACGGCCGCGAAGGGTAGAGCCGGACGCCGAGGTCGGACGGCGGACATGGCCAGGACGGCCATGTACAGGGGTCAGACCCTACGGGTCAGACCCCTGACAGCGCGTCGCGGGCAGCAGCGACGGTCGCGTCGATCTCCGCATCTCCGTGAACCGTCGAGAGGAAGCCGGCTTCGAACTGCGAGGGGGCGAGGTAGACGCCACGGTCGAGCATCGCCGCGTGGAACGACGCGAACCGCTCGGTGTCGGCCCGTCGGGCCGTGTCCCAGTCCACGGCAGGCACGTCCGAGAAGAACATGCCGAACATCGTTCCGACCCGCGCGACCTGCACGTCGTGCCCGAGCGCGGCGAGACCGTCCGCGAGCCGCGCACCGCATCGCTCGAGCCCCTCCCACACGCCGGGCTCCGCCAGCACGCGCAAGGTCTCGATCCCGGCCGTCATCGCGAGCGGGTTACCGGACAGCGTCCCCGCCTGGTAGACGGGGCCGGCAGGCGCGACGAGCTCCATGATCTCGCGGCGACCGCCGTACGCACCGACCGGCAGCCCTCCCCCGATCACCTTCCCGAGCGTCGTCAGGTCCGGCGTGACCCCGTACAGGCCCTGCGCACCACCGGGATGGACGCGGAAGCCCGTCATCACCTCGTCGAAGACGAGGAGCGCGCCGTGCGCAGCCGTGAGCTCGCGCAGCCCTTCGAGGAACCCCGGCTGCGGTGGCACGAGCCCCATGTTCCCCACGACGGGCTCGAGGATCACCGCGGCGATGTCCTCGTGAGCCTCGAACAGCGCCCGCACCGCAGCGATGTCGTTGAACGGGGCCGTCAGGGTGTCCGCGACCGCCCCGGGCGTGACTCCCGGTGAGTCGGGAAGCCCGAGCGTCGCGACTCCCGAGCCCGCCTGCACGAGGAGGAAGTCGGCGTGTCCGTGGTAGCAACCGACGAACTTCACGATCTTCGGCCGCCCCGTGAACGCACGGGCGACGCGCAGCGCGCTCATCGTCGCCTCCGTGCCCGAGCTGACGAAGCGAATCAGCTCGAGGCTCGGCATCGCGTCGCGGATCAGCCGCGCGAGCTCGAGCTCGAGCGGGCTCGGCGCGCCGAAGCTCGTGCCCTTGCGCAGTGCCTCCTCGAGCGCGGCGACGACGCGCGGGTGCGCATGCCCGAGCACGAGCGGCCCCCACGACAGGACGTAGTCGACGTAGCGGTTGCCGTCGACGTCGACGAGGTAGGCGCCATCGCCACGGTCGATGAAGAGCGGCGAGCCGCCGACCGCCCTGAACGCACGGACCGGCGAGCTCACCCCGCCAGGGAGCAGGCCGACGGCTTCCACGAACAGGTGCTCCGAGCGCTCGCGGGTCACGCACGCGCTCCCGCGAGTGCTTTCACGACCGACTCCGCCGCAGCCTCCCCGGACGCGATGCAGTCCGGGATGCCCACTCCTCGATATGCCGCTCCCGCAACGGCGAGACCAGGATGCCGCGCGAGGCGCTCCTCGATCCGCAGGAGCCGTCCCGGATGGCCGAGCACGTACTGCGGCATGCCGCGGGGCCAGCGATTCACCCATGTGCGCATCGGCTCGGCGTCGGTACGGAGCTCGGCGCGTGCGAGCCCGACGAGTTCGTCGTCGCCCGCCTGCGTGACGTCGCGACCACCGAACCGACCCGCGTACACGCGGACGAGCACCGCTCCGGCCGGCGCCCGACCCTCCCACTTCTGCGACGACCACGTGCAGGCGAGGACGTCGGAGGCCTCCGTGCGCGGCACGAGGTAGCCGTACCCGTCCAGCGGCTCGACGTCCTCGGCGGCGAACGCGAGGGTGACGACGGCGGACGACCCGTACGGGATGTCCGCATGCTCAGCGGCGAGCACGGGGTCGAGGTCGGCGAGCAGCTCGGCCGTCACGAAGGCGGGCGTGGCGAGCACGACGCCGTCGGCCTCGACGACCTCACCGTCGGCCAGCTCGACCTGGTAGCCGCGCCGCACGGACGTGACGCGCCGTCCGAGCAGGAGCTCGGTGCACTCGAATCCGTCCACGAGCGCTGCCACGAGCGACCCCATCCCACGTCTTAGCGAGAGGAATGGCGGACGGTCACTCGCCGCCGGCGAGTCCAGGCCGCGGAGCAGGCTGCCGTGCTCGAGCTCGAGCGCACGGAGCTGCGGAAACGTCGCCCGCAGGGACATCCGCTCGCCGTCACCGCCGTAGATCCCGGTCATGAGAGGCTCCACGAGCGCGTCATAGGCTTCCCGCCCGAAGCGACGGGTCACGAACGCCGCGACGGACTCGTCCTCATCGCCCGCGGACGGCGGCACCTCGGCCTCCGCGGCGAACCGCGCCTTGCCCTCAGCGGACAGCAGGTCGCTGCGCTCGAGCGCGTCGAGGCTGGTCGGGATCATCCCCGTGAGCCCCTCTGGCAACGGATGGAGATCGCCACTGCGCCGCACGAACGTCCGATGGTTCTCCGCCCGCCGCGTGACGAGCTCGTCGGCGAGACCGAGCTCCTCGACAAGGCCGACCCCGCGAGGCTTTCGCGAGAGGAAGCTGTCCGGCGCCGCTTCGACGACGAATCCGTCGACGACCTCGGTGCGGAGCTTCCCTCCCGGCAGCTCGTCGCTCTCGACGAGCGCGATCGAGACGTCGGGAGCCACGTGCTCGAGCCGCCGAGCCGCCGCAAGCCCGGCGATTCCCCCGCCTACGACGACCACCCTCATGCCGGCACCGCCACCTTCGCCCGCACGAGCTCGGCGAGCGCTGCGATGAATACCGGGTCGTCGTTCAGCGCGGGAGGACGCTCGAGCCGCATGCCCATCGCTGCCGCGACCGCCGCTGCCCGCTGGTCGATGTCGAACAGGATCTCCACGTGGTCGGAGACGAATCCGACCGGAATCGAGACGACGTCGCGCACGCCCTGCGCGGCGAGCTCCTCGAGGTGCTCGCCGAGATCTGGCCCCGCCCACGGCTCCGGCGTTCGGCCGGCCGACTGGAACGACCACGACCAGCGTCCGTCCGGAAGCACGGCCCGCGCAGCCACGAGCCGCGCCGTCTCGAGACACTGCTCGCCGTACGGATCTCCCGAGTCGAGAACGCGCTGCGGGAGGCTGTGCGCGCTGAAGACGACGTGGACTCCCGCCTGCTCAGCGTCCGGCCACCGGCCGATCCCCTCCTCGACCCGTGACGCGAACGCGGCGACGAGCCCGGGCGCGTCGTGGTAGCTGGCCACGTGCTCGAACTGAATCCGCCCGCGGTACAGCTCGAGCCCGTCCGCGACCTTCTGCTGGTACTTCGCGACCGACAGGGCCGAGAAGTGCGGCGCGAGCACGAGGCTCACGGCCCGCTCGATGCCGTCCTCCACCATCTCGCCGACGACGTCCTCGATCCACGGCGCCCAGTGGCGCATGCCGAGGTAGCAGCGGTACTCCACGCCCAGCACGGCAGCGAGCGCGTCCACCTGCCGCCGCGTCACCTCGAGGAGCGGCGAGCGTCCGCCGATCGCGCGGTAGTTCTCCGTGATCTCGTCGAGGACGGCCTGCGGTGTCGGGCGACCGTGGCGGATGTCGGCGAGGTAGCCGGGGATCTCCTCCAGCGACGCCGGGCCGCCGTACGCCATGACGAGGACGCCGACCGGGGTCATCGCGACGTCCGCTCCCGGACGTGCTCGACGAGCCGGCGCACGTTGTCCTCCCGCGTGGCCGGAGTCAGCCCGTGCCCGACGTTGAAGACGTGTCCGGGTCGCCCGCCCGCTCGGTCGAGCACGTCGTCGATCCTGAACCGAAGCTCGCGCCAGGGGGCGAGCAGCGCGGCCGGATCGAGGTTGCCCTGCACCGGACGGTCGAAGCCGACCCGCTCCCACGCCTCGTCGAGCGGCAGCGTCCAGTCGAGCCCCACGACGTCGCCGCCACATGCTGCGGCATCTCCCAGGTAGGCGCCCACGCCGAGCGAGAAGTTGATCACGGGCACGCCGGCGGCCGCGACCTTCGAGTACAGCTCCCGGTTGTGCGGCGCGACGTAGCGCAGGTAGTCCTCCCGCCCGAGCGCGCGCCCGGCCCACGAGTCGAAGACCTGCAGCGCCTGCGCGCCCGCCTCGGCCTGCGCGAGCAAGTAGTCGGCCTGCACGGTGACGAGCTTGCCGAGGAGCCGCTTCCACGCCGCCGGCTCGGAGAGCATGAACGCCTTCGTCTTCGTGAAGTCGCGCGATGTGCCGCCCTCGATCGCGTAGCTCGCGAGCGTGAACGGCGCGCCCGCGAAGCCGATGACCGGGACTCCGCGCGGCTCGAGCTCGCGGCGGACGATCCGGATCGCCTCCAGCGTCCCTTGCATCGTCTCCACGGCAGGCGGTGTGCCCAGGAGGTCGACGTCGCGCGGTGTCGAGATCGGGTTGCCGATCGCCGGCCCCTCCCCCTTCACGAAGTCGAGGTCGAGCCCCATCCCGACGAGTGGCGGGAGGATGTCCGAGAAGACGATCGCGGCGTCGAGTCCGAACGAGTCGACGGGCAGCAAGGTGACCTGCGCGGCGAGCTCCGGCGTGCGGATGACCTCGAGCATCGAGTGGCGCTCGCGGATCGCGCGATACGCGGGCTGATAACGGCCGGCCTGCCGGAGGAGCCAGACGGGCGTACGCTCGACCGGCTCCCCGCGGCAAGCCCTCAGGAAGAGGGGCTCTGCCACGCCACTCTCCCCACGAAGAACGGTCCGAGCCGCTCGAGGTGGAGCGAGGTCTGCTTCGTCTTGCGCATGCGCTGGACGATGATCGAGAGCGGGTGCAGCTCAGGCCCGAGCAACCCGACCACGAAGTCGTTGTCGTCCCGATCGAGGCCGTGGCAGGCGAGTCGGATGTCGAAGCCGAGGCCCGCACGGCCGAAGGCCATACCGACTCCTCCGTGCTCCATGAGGATCGTGTCCTGCTCTCGCTTCGAGAGCTGCTCGAACGATCCCGAGCGCCGGAGCGGATACCAGATCGCCCACGGGAGCTTCGGGTCGAGCACCCGCCGGCGGGGTCGCTCGACGAGCGTCTCCTCGAGATCCTGCTCGTACCCGATCGCGTACGTACGGCCCAACATGGTCAGCTCGGCCTTCGGCTCGAGCTCCGCGAACGGGCCTGCCTGGAAAAAGGCGCGGTAGTCGGAGACGAACGCCTCCGGATCCTCCGACAGCGTCAGCAACGCGACGCCGGTGGGGTCGTTGACGTCCTCGTACAGCACGCCCGCGAGCCCCGCGGAGTCGAGCGCAGCCGCCAACCCAGCGGTATCGCGCGCGCCACCCCACGCGTGGAGCTGCATGAAGAGGCGGCGGTCCAGCGAGGTCGTCTCGCCGTCGGCCGACCGGCCGTGCTCGGCGACGTCGACGGCGGCGAGCTCTCCCTCGGGCCGGTCGTCGACCCGCGCCTTCACCGTCCGCTCTGGAGCCACGCCGCAGCGTCCTTCGCGTGGTACGTCACGACGAGATCGGCGCCCGCGCGACGGATGCCGGTGAGTGCCTCGAGGACCACCGCGCGCTCGTCGAGCCAGCCGTTCGCGGCCGCAGCTTTCACCATGGCGTACTCGCCGCTCACGTTGTAGGCGGCCAGCGGCAGCTCGGGGAAGCGCTCGCGCACCGAGCGCACGATGTCGAGGTAGCCGAGCGCCGGCTTCACCATGAGCGCGTCGGCGCCCTCGGCGACGTCGAGGGCCGCCTCGCGCAGCGCCTCGCGCGCATTCGCCGGATCCATCTGGTGCGTGCGCCGATCGCCGAACGCCGGCGTTCCCTCGGCCGCCTCGCGGAACGGGCCGTAGAACGCTGATGCGTACTTCACCGCGTACGACAGGATCGCGACGCCGTGAAAGCCGTCCCCGTCGAGCGCCGCGCGGATCGCTCCGACCATGCCGTCGAGCATCCCGCTCGGGGCCACCACGTCCGCTCCGGCCTCGGCGTGCGAGACGGCGATCCGCCCGAGCACCTCGAGGGTCTCGTCGTTGAGGATGTCGCCCGAGTCGTCGAGGAGACCGCAGTGGCCGTGGTCCGTGTACTCGCAGAGGCAGACGTCGGTCATCACGACGAGCTCCGGGCTCGCGTCCTTAAGGGCATGAATCGCCTGCTGGACGACGCCGTGGTCGGCGTAACTCTCCCCGCCCACCGCGTCCTTCGACCTCGGAATCCCGAAGAGGAGGACGGCCTTCACTCCGAGCGCAGCGAGCTCATGAGCCTCGCCGGCGAGCCGGTCGACGGAGAGCTGGTCGACGCCCGGCATCGACGAGACGGGGTTGCGCACGTCGTCGCCGGGGACGACGAAGAGCGGGCACACGAAGTCGGAGGGCTCGAGGGTCGTCTCCCGGACGAGGTCGCGCAAGGCGGCCGTGCGCCGCAAACGGCGCGGCCGGATGGCCCCCGGCGTCGTGCGGAGGGCGTCGAGCGGATGGAACGACGTCATGCGCTGTCCCCGAAGTGCGACACGAGCGTACGAATGATGCCGTCCGACGTCGTCTCGTCGGCGACGAGACCGACTTTCAGCCCCACCTCGCGTGCGACCTTGGCCGTCTTCGGGCCGATGCAGACGAGCATCGCGCCTCCTCCCGCGCCTCCGGCAGCTGCCAGGCTGCGGCACGCAGAGCCGCTCGCCAAGATGACCGCGTCGGCGATCCGCAGCGGGAGTATTCCCCACATCGGCGGCTCGACGAGGACGGTGCGGTAGGCCACCACGACGTCCACCTCGGCTCCCGTGCCGCGCAGCTCCTCCGCGAGGCGCGGGTCGGCGATGTCGGCCTGCGGCATGAGGATGCGCATCCCGGCGACGTCGCCGAGACCCGCGGCGATGTCCTCGGACGCGCGCGAGGCGACGAACGCCGGCTCGACGCCGTGCTCACGGATCGCTTCGGCAGTCACAGGACCAACCGCAGCGACTCTGGGACCGGCGAGCCCCTCGAGCCCGTCCCGTACCGCAGCGACACCGTTCACGCTCGTGAGCACGATCCAGTCGTAAGTCGAGAGCCGGGCGACGGCCTCCTCGAGCGCACGGCGGTCCTCGGCGGGCCGGATCTCGATGAGCGGCACCACCGTCACCTCCGCGCCGAGACGCTCGAGCTCACCGGCGAGGCGCTGGGACTCGGGACGTGTGACGACGATGCGTCGTCCGGCAAGGGGCTGGTCAGCCACGGATCGTCGCCAGTATGCGGTCCGCGCCGGCCTCGAGTGCGTCTTTCGCGACCGCTGCACCGACCTCGTCCGGCTCACCTTCTCCCTCGACGCGGACCATCTGCCTCCCATCGACCGTCGCGACGAGCCCCTGGAGACGCACACGAGGGGTCGCCGTGATCTGGGCGAGCGCCGCGACGGGAGCCGCACAGCCGGCGCCGAGCGTGTGGAGGAACTCGCGCTCGGCCGTCGTCTCCGCGCGCGCTTCGGGATCGTCGATCGCGGCGAGTAGTGCAAGTACGCGCCCGTCGCCCGTTCGGCACTGGATCCCGAGCGCTCCCTGACCCGGCGCCGGGAGCATCACGTGGGGTGGAAGCCACTCCGTCACCGCGTCGCCGAGACCGAGCCGGCGCACGCCCGCGGCCGCGATCACGGCTGCGTCGAACTCGCCCTCGAAGACCTTGCGGATACGCGTGTCGACGTTCCCGCGGATGGAGCGAATCTCGAGATCGGGCCTGAGGGCGCGAAGCTGGGCGGCGCGCCGGAGACTGCTCGTGCCCACGACCGCCCCCACCGGAAGCTCCGCCAGCACAACGCCATCCCGAGCGACGAGACAGTCGCGAACGTCCTCGCGCCGTGTCACCGCCCCCACGACGACGCCGTCGGTGTCCTCGGTAGGGAGATCCTTGAGCGAGTGCACAGCGACGTCGATCTCCCCGTCGGCGAGCGCTCGCTCGAGCTCGGCGGTGAAGAGCCCCTTCCCCCCGATCTCCGGCAGCGGCTGGCCGCTCGCCTGGGTCCGATCGCCGGACGTCTCGATCACGCGTGTCTCGAATGCGAGATCGGGATGCGCCGTCCCCAGCAGCGCAACGACGAGGTCCGTCTGCGTGCGTGCAAGGGCAGAAGCTCTGGTGCCGAGAACGACCGCCGCCGTCCGCGGCGGAGCGCTCACTGCTCGCGCGGAGCCGAGAGGCCGAAGAGGTCGCGGACGGCGTCGGCGACCTCGTCCGCGTTGCCGTCGCCCGCGCGGGCCCGTGCCCGGACGGTCGGATCGTGGAGGAGCCGCTTGACGAGCGTGCGCGAGAGGTGGTCGATGCGCTCGGCGACGGCCGGATCGACCTCGCCGAGATCGTTCAGCGCACGCTCGAGCTCACGCTCGCGGATCGACTCCGCCCGCTTGCGCAGCTCGGAAAGGAGCGGCTCGACCTCGAGCTCGCGATAGCGACGGGCGAAGTCCTCGACCTCCGCCTCCACCAGGGCCTCGACCCTCGGCACCTCGCGCAGCCTCGCGGCCATCGCGTCGTCGAGCCCCGCGCGGAGATCGTCGACGTCGAAGAGCTTCACTCCCGGGACGTCCCCCGCGCCCCGCTCGACGTCGGCCGGGACGGCGAGGTCGACGAGAACGAGCGGGCGGTCCGAGCGTGCCGCTAACGCGGCGCGCACGACCTCCGTCGTCACGACCGGCACCTCGGACGAGGTGGCCGTCACGGCCACGTCTGCAGCGGCGAGCGCGGCCTCGAGCTCGGCGAGATCGTGTGCCGTCGCGTCGAAGCGCACGGAGACCTCCTCGGCCCGCGCCTTCGTCCGGTTCGCGATCGCCACGTTCGCGATGCCCCGACCCTCGGCGGCCTTCAGCGTCTGCAGGCCGACTCGCCCCGCACCGACGACGAGGAGCCGCCGATCGCGGAGGTCGCCGAGCGCCCCTTCGGCCAGTGCGAGCGCCATCGAGCTCGCGGTTGCCGGGTTCTCCCCGATCGCCGTCTCGGTCCGCGCTCGGCGCCCTGCGCCGATGGCCGTTCTGAAGAGAAGCGTCAGCCCGGACCCGACGGTTCCGGCAGCGACACCCCCGTCGAACGCGGCCCCGACCTGACCGAGGATCTCCGCCTCGCCCAGGACGAGCGAGTCGAGCCCAGCCGCAACGCGGCACAGGTGACGCGCGACGTCCTCGCCCGAGTGGACGTAGAGATGGTCGAGCAGGAGCTCGCGCGAGACGCCGTGGGCGCTCGAGAGTGCATCGAGGAGCTCGTCCCGCGCGTCGTCGACGCCCGAGGTCAGCCGTGCGTACAGCTCGACGCGGTAGCACGTCTGCAGCGAGGCGTGCTCGAGGACGGCCGGGCAGCGCTCGGCGCCGAGCCCGAGCGCGCCGATGCGCTCGCGCAGCTCCACCGGAGCGGTGCGATGGCTCAGCCCGAGGCAGACGAGGCGATGCACGTCGAGGGAACTCTACTTCGGTTCGGCCGGGAGAATGACCAGCATGCGCGCACTGGGGATCGACGCCGGCGGAACGTTCACCGACGCGGTCCTCGTCTCCGACGCTGAAATACGAACCGCGAAGGTGCCGACGGGGCGCCGTCAGGAGGAATCCGTCGTCGCGGCCGCCCGCGCTGTCGGCGCGGCGGAGGTCGGCCGCTTCACGCACGGGACGACGATCGCGACGAACGCGCTCCTGCAGCGCCGCGGCGCACGCACGGCGCTCGTGACGAACGAGGGCTTCGAGCACGTGCTCCACCTCCGCCGTCAGACGCGTGCGCACCTCTACCGCCCGTGCGCGGAGCATCCCCCGCCGCTCGTGCCGCTCGAGCATTGCCATGGCGTCAGCGGCCGCACCGGGCCGGAGGGCGAGCTCGTCCCGCTCGACCTCTCCACGCTGCCCGAGATCGACGCGGAGGCGATCGCGGTCTCCCTGCTCTTCTCGTTCCGCGACCCCGAGCCCGAGCAGCGCGTCGCGGCCGAGCTTCGGCGCCGCTACCCACGCGCTCACGTCGTCGCCTCGCACGAGGTCGCACCCGAGTTCCGCGAGTACGAGCGCGCGTCGACGACCGCGATCGACGCGTATCTCGGGCCGGTCGTCGCGGAGTACCTCGGTGCGCTCGCGTCCGCATGCGCGGACTGGGGGCTCCCGGAGCCGCTCGTCATGCGCTCGTCGGGCGGGCTCGCGACCCTGGACGAGGCCGCGGCTCATGCTGCGCTCGCGCTCCTCTCGGGGCCGGCCGCAGGGGTGATCGGAGCGGCGCGACTCGCCACGCTCGCGGGATTCGAGAACGCGCTCTCGTTCGACATGGGCGGGACGTCCACCGACGTCTGCGCGATCGTCGGCGGGGTGGCGCGGCGCGAGCACGAGAGGCTCGTGGACGGGCTCCCGGTGAGGCTTCCGACGCTTGCCGTGCACACCGTCGGAGCCGGTGGGGGCTCTATCGTCGGGCTCGACGAGGGCGGAGCGCTCCGCGTCGGGCCACAGAGCGCTGGCGCCGAGCCGGGCCCCGCCTGCTACGGCCGTGGCGGCACGCACGCGACCGTGACCGACGCGAACCTCCTCCTCGGTCGCCTGCCCGGCGAGCTCCCCGGAGGCCTCGTCCTCGACACGGCAGCGGCCGAGCGCGCGCTCGGGCCGATCGATCCCGCGGCCGTGGTCGAGGTCGTGAATGCGGAGATGGTGCGAGCGCTCCGGGTCGTGTCCGTCGAGCAGGGCCTCGATCCGCGCGACTTCGCGCTCGTCGCGTTCGGCGGCGCAGGGCCGCTGCACGCATGCTCGCTGGCCGAGGAGCTCGGCATGACGACCGTGCTCGTCCCGGCTGCTGCAGGCGTCCTGTCGGCGCTCGGTCTCGTCGCAGCCGACGAGCGGCGCGACGCGGTTCGAACCTACGTCGAAACGCTCACGCCCGAGCTCGGTGCCACGGTGTCACGGGCCTCGGGCGACGCCGACCTTCGCTACCAGGGCCAGTCCTTCGAGCTCAGCGTGCCCATCGGCCCACACCTGGAGGAGCGGTTCCATCTCGCTCACGAGGCGCGCTACGGGTACGCCGACCGTGACCGCCCAATCGAGCTCGTCGCGGTCCGTTCGGCCGAGACCCGACCGGCTCCGCACGTCGTCGTGACGGGTCCCCGGCTGGTCGCGCACGGCCCTCAGGTGCTGGAGCTCGACGGAGCTACCGCGTGGGTGCCGGAGGGCTGGGCGGGCGAGACCGATCCGCACGGAACGCTCGTGCTGCGGAGGCAGGCGTGATCGACATCGAGCTGCAGGTGATCGGAGCCTCCCTGCATGCGATCGCCGAGGAGATGGGGGCCGCGCTCATCCGCTCGGCGTTCTCCGCGAACATCAAGGAACGCCGTGACTGCTCCACTGCGCTCTTCGACCAGAGCGGTCGCATGATCACGCAGGCCGAGCATATCCCCGTGCACCTCGGAGCGATGCCCGAGGCCGTGGCTGCCGTCATGGCGCACGATCCCGCACCGGGCGAGCCGTGGGTCCTCAACGACCCGTACGCGGGCGGCACGCACCTCCCGGACCTGACGATCGTCACCCGGACGGAGCTCGGCTTCGCGGTGACCCGAGCCCACCACGCGGATGTCGGCGGCTCGCAGCCGGGAAGCCTGCCGCCACGGTCGCGCACGCTGGCCGAGGAGGGTGTCGTCATTCCGCCGACCCGCCTCGACGAGCGGACTCTCGAACAGCTCGTCTCGCAGATGCGCAATCCGGACGAGCGCCGCGGCGACCTCCGGGCGCAGCTCGCGGGCAACCGGCTCGCCGAGCAGCGCATCGCCGAGCTGTGCGCACGCCGCGGCCGAAGCCGCGTCGTCGCCGCGATGGACGAGCTCTTCGCGTACTCCGAGCGCATGGTCCGCGCCGCGATTCGCGCGCTTCCCGACGGCCGCTACGAGGGCGCGGACGCACTGGAGACGCCAGACGGTCTCCTCGAGATCCGCGTGGCCGTGACCGTCGCGGACGACTCGATCGACATCGACTTCGAAGGAACGGCGTCGCAGCACGACGGCAACCTCAACTGTCCGCTCGCAGTGACCCGCTCGGCGTGCTTCTACGCCGTCCGCTGCCTGACGTCACCCGACCTCGCCGCCTCGGGCGGCGCGTTCGTTCCCGTCACAGTGCGCGCGCCCGAGGGAAGCCTCGTCAACGCGCGCCCGCCGGCTGCCGTCGCGGCCGGTAACACGGAGACGTCGAGCCGGATCACCGACGTCGTCTTCGACGCGTTCTCACGAGCTATCCCCGTCCCCGCCCAGGGCCAGGGAACGATGAACAACACCGTCTTCGGCAACGACCACTTCACCTACTACGAGACGGTCGGCGGCGGCCAGGGTGCGTGCCCGCAGGCGGACGGGCCGTCCGGCGTGCACGTCGCGATGTCGAACACCTACAACACGCCCGCGGAGGCGCTCGAGCTCGCCTACCCGCTGCGCGTCGAGCGCTACGAGCTCCGCCGAAACTCCGGTGGAGCAGGGCTGCACCGCGGCGGCGACGGCGTCGTCCGCGAGCTGCGCGTGCTCGAGCCGTGCCGCCTCTCACACCTGACGCAGCGTCGCGAGCTCGCGCCGCGGGGCGCACACGGCGGCGAGAACGGGCAGCCTGGCTCGAGCTTCCTGAACGGGGTGAAGCTTCCAGCGTTCGCGGACATGGAGCTCAAGGCGGGCGACCTGCTCCGGATCGAGACTCCCGGCGGCGGCGGCTGGGGCGTTCCGCCTACAGGCGATAGACCGTGAAGCGGTCGTCCTCGTAGACCACCGGGAGGTCGAGCGCGAGATCGGTTCGCAGGCCGTCGAGGACGACGTAGCTCGCGCCGTACGTGCGCGGGATCGCGAGGTCTCCGGTGCGGAGGAAGCGCCGCGCGTCGCGCGCGCGCTCGTACGGGCGGTTGTCGTCGGTGTCCGCCACGTGACCCGGCGGCGCATTCGCAACGTAGACGGGAGCGAACGCGGCCAGGCGGAAGCTCGTCTCCGGGTCGGAGAAGACGACGGTGCCCGCGTCGACCTCGTCGCGAAGGGCGGCGACGACACCCGGCGTGAGCGTTGCGAGCTCAGGCGGGCCCGGCCGGTTCCAGTCGAGCAGCCCGCCCGCGAAGACGGGGATGAGGAACGCCGCCGACGCGAGCGACGCGCCTGTCTCAAGCGCCGGCCGCCGGCGAACGAAGCCGACGGCGAGCGCAGCCAGCGCACCGAGCACCGCGAACCACGCGATCCAGGCAGGCGCCGGATTGCGCAGCACGTACTCGAAGTCGCCGGGGTAGACGATCTGCAGGAACATCCCCGCGCCCAGCGCGAGCGGCAGCAGTAGCGGGCCGACGAGACGCGCGAGGACGCCCATCCCCCCGGCGAAGGCGAACGCGAACGGTAGGAAGCCTGCCGCCCGCCGCGCCTGCGAGATCGAGACGAGGTCCGAGAGCGAGGTGAACAGCGGCGGGACGAGCATCACGGCGAACACGGCCAGCGCCCCGCCGACGACGTACGCAGCCCACCTCCGGCGCGCCGCGAAACCAGCGAGCGGAACCAGGAGCAAGGCGGCGACCGCGACAGCACCGGCGCGCGTGAACACCTCCGGCGCGAGGTTGTACGAGGTGGCGGAGTGGACGACGAGCTGGCTTCCGTACTGGTCGAACGCGCGCTGGAGCTCGTCGGCGTCGGGCGAGACCGAGCGCGTGTCGTTCACGATAGGCCGCAGCCAGAGCAGGAAGAGCGCCGCGGGGACGACGAGCGCGCCGAGCGCCAGTGCGCCGGTTCGGAAATCCTTCCGCTCCCAGAGCGCGCGGACGACGAGGAAGCCGACGAACGGGACCCAGAGGAAGATCGCGTAGGTCGGATGCACCACCGCGAGCACGAAGCCGGCCGCCGCGGTCGACGCGACGAGACCGAGCGTCGGGCCGCGAACGGACTCGAGCGCGAGGGCGAGCGCCGCCGGCACGAGGAGCTGCCGCGACGCGGTGGCCGGCAGGGAGAGGAAGACGTACGCACCGCCCATTCCCGGCGCGAACGCGATCATCGCCACCTGCGCAGCCGAGGTCACGCCCGCGGCCCAGGTCCGCCTGAACAGCGCCCAGCCGGCCTCGAACGCGATGACGACGGCGATCGGAGCGAGGATCGACGGCAGGTGTGTGACGACCCGCTCGGGATCCTCCCCCGACGCCTTCGCGATGAGCGCGAGGAAGCCGTGCCAGAGCGGAAAGGCATATCCCGGATGCAGGCTCCCGTCGGCGAACTCGGAGACGCGGTCGAGCGAGAGATCGTCGAGCTCGAGGAGCTTGCGCGTCCGCGCGAGGTGGAAGAGACCGTCGCCGTCGACGCTCGGCGCGGCGATCCAGAGCAGCACGCCCACGATGGCGCCCCAGAACAACGCCCAGGCGCGTCGTGGCGCGCCAGGCGGCGCGCCCAGCCAGCCGCGCATCCGTCCCGCGGCCACCGCGACGACGGCGACGGCGACGAGCAAGACCAGCGTCAGCGTGAGCGTCGATCCGAGAGCGAACGTCACGGCGAGCGCGGCGAACACCGCCACGAGCGACCAGGCGAGCGCCGCCGACAGGCTCCGCACCCCGAGCGTGCGCGCCAGCAGCCACCCCGGCGCGAGAACGACGCCGGTCGCGAACGCCAGCTTGAGGTAGAGCCAGACCATCAGCGCCCGAGCAGAGCAGCGGCGTCACCCGACGCGAGCCACGCCGCGCCCTCGCGGTACGCGCGCCCACGCTCGCCGCGGAATACGAGACCGCGCAGCCGCAGGGAGGCGAGCAGCAGCCGTCGCGCCCGCTCCGCCTCCTTCGCGCCGCGGTGCTTCCAGAGGAAGAGGAGGTGCCCGCGGAGGTTCTCGCGGTACAGACGCCCGCTGTGCGACGCGCCCCGCACGTGCGTGCACTCGGCACCGGGGAAGAACACGACCTCCCAGCCGGCCTCGCGGAAGCGGTAGCACCAGTCCGTCTCCTCGCTGAAGAGGAAGTAGTCCTCGTCGCATTCACCGACCTCCTCGATCGCCGCCCGCCTGAGCAGCATGCAGGCGCCCATCACGACTTCGACCTCCCTTACCTGGTCGTGGTCGAAACCGCCGGCGTAGAAGGCGTTCAGCGCCGACGTGCGGGGCGCGAGCTTGCGGAGGAAGAGGTACTCCGTCGCGAGGCGCCACACCGTCGGGAATCCACGCACGGAGCGCTGGAGCGTCCCGTCGGGGTTCAGCAGCCGCGGACCGACGACCGCTGCGCGCGGGCGCGTGTCGGCGAACTCGCACAGCCGGTCGAGGGCGCCCGCGAGGAGCCACGCGTCCGCGTTGAGCAGGAGCACGTACGTGCTCGAGGTCTCCCGGATCCCGATGTTCCAGCCGGCGCCGAGACCGCGGTTCTCCGACTCGATCACCCGCACCTCCGGCCAGCGGTCGCGCACGAATGCAACCGTGCCGTCACTCGAGCCGTTGTCGACGACCACGGTCTCGACACCCCGCAGCGAGTCGAGGCACGGCTCGATCCAGGGAAGCGCGTCGTAGGTCACGACGACGGCCGCGACACGTCCCGCGTCAGCCACTGCCGACCTCCGCGGGCGGGCTCCCTCGCAGTCCGTCGCGCAGCATGATCACCGCACCGGGGAACGCCAGCAGCAGCGTCACGAGGAAGTAGAGGAATCCCGCGGCGAACGCCTGGTTCGCGCCGACGCCCACGCTCCCGAGGAAGCTGACGAAGAAGGCCTCGCGGACGGCGAGCCCGTTCAGCGTGAACGGCACGAGCATCACGAGGAAGAGAAGCGGCCCGAAGACGTAGTAGATGCGCGGGTCGAGATCGATGCCGACAGCCTTCGCGGCTGCCCAGATCGCCAGGATCCGCACGGCCTGCACGACGACCGTCACTGCGAGCACCTTCCCGAGGAGTCTCGGATGAGCGCGGAAGTGGTGGATGCCTTCGTAGAAGTGCCGCAGCGGCTTCTCCAGGCGGAGTCGCTCGAGCAGCGGTTGCACACGCCGCAGGAGCGGCCGTGCGGAGCGGGCGAAGAAGAGGAACGCGAGGACGAGGGTGCCGAAGACGAAGATTCCCTCCAACCACAGGTAGGCGCTCACGTCGTATGCGCCGATAGAGAGGACGAAGCCGATCGCGCCGAGCCCGACCGTCGCCGCTCCGCCGATCCCGCGCTCGAGCAGAACGGTTCCGGTGATGACGGTCGCCCGACCAGGGTGCCGACGCGTCGTTTCGACGATTCGCACGGCGTCGCCGCCGAGCGAGGTCGGGAGCACCTGCCCCGCCGTGTACGCGACGAAGTACGCACGCGTCAGCCAGGGGACGCGCTCGTGAATCGCGTGCGATGCGAGGAGCCAGCCCCACCGCAGCGCGAGGACCGGGACGGTCACCGCCATGATCGCGACGGCGAGCGCGAACCAGGCGAGGTTCGTGTCCGCGAGGACGTCGAGCGTCGTCGACAGCTCGATCTTCCACACGAGGTACGCGATGGCTGCGGCGGTCAGGACGAGCGTCCCGACCTGGCGCGTCCTACGCGTCATGGACTGCTCGAGCCGCGCGCGTCACGCGGCGACGGTACCAACGCGGTTGGCTGGGTCGGCCGGTGGATCGGGGTCAGACCCCGAAAGGTCTGACCCCAGGCTGGTGACTCCTACGCCGCCTCGGGCTGCGCCACGAGCTCGCCGACCGACGACTCGGACGTGCGCCGCTTGGGCGGAATGAGGAGCGCGAGCAGCGCGCCCGCGCCGACGGCAGCAGCGCCCACCCAGGTCGCGACCACGAGCCCGTCGTTGAACGACTCCGCGGACTCGTAGCCGCCGTAGCGGGAGAAGACCGACGCGAGCACCGCGACGCCGAACACGCCGCCGACCTCGCGGATGGCGTTGTTCGCGCCCGATGCCTTCCCCTCCTCGACCGACCTGACCGCGGAGAGGACGACGTTGGCCACGGGAGCGAAGAACATGCCCATCCCGATCCCGGACACGATGAACGGCCCGACGAGCGACGAGTAGGAGATGTCCGCCGTCGAGATCGCCGCGATCCATGCGAGCCCCGCTGCTTGCAGGAAGAGCCCGGCGGCCATGATGCGCCCACCGCCGATCCGGTCCGAGAGCGCCCCGGCGATCGGTGCGACGACCATCGGCATCGCGGTCCACGGCAGCACGCGCAGCCCGGCTTCGAGCGGCGAGTAGCCCTGCGCGGTCTGGAAGAACTGGCTGAGCAGGAAGATCGACCCGAACATCCCGAAGTACATGAAGAGCGAGGCGCCGTTCGCGGCCGCGAACGACCGGTCGCGGAAGAAGCGCATCGGCAGCATCGGCTCCGCCGTCCGGAGCTCCCAGGCGACGAACGCGCCGAGGAGCGCGACACCGACGACGAGCGAGGCGACGATCTGCGGGCTCGTCCAGCCGTCCGCGTTGCCGTTCACGAGGCCCCAGACGAGCCCGAGCAGGCCGAGCCCTCCGAGCGCCACACCGGGAACGTCGATCGCCTTGTCGGGGCCGTACGACTCGCGCAGCTGCGTCGCGAGCGGCAGGAGCAGCAGCCCGACCGGCACGTTCAGCCAGAAGATCCACTGCCATGAGATGCCTTCGACCACGAGACCTCCGACGAGCGGTCCCATCGCGACGGCAAAGCCCGCGATGCCGGACCACGCGCCGAGCGCGAGCCCACGCCGTTCCGAGGAGACGGCGGCGCTGAGAATCGTGAGCGTGAGCGGCGTGACGATCGCACCGCCGACACCCTGCAACGCACGGGCGGCGATCAGCCACTCGGTCGTCGGCGCGAGCGCAGCGAGCGCGGAGGCGACCGTGAACAGCGCGACGCCGATCATGAACATGCGCTTGCGCCCGAAGCGGTCGCCGAGCGCCGCTCCCGTGAGCAGGAAGACGGCGAACGTGAACGTGTAGGCGTTCACGATCCACTCGAGCTGCTCGATCGAGGCGCCGAGGTCGACGCGGATCACGGGGAGCGCGGTCGACACGACGAGGTTGTCGAGAACGACCATGAAGAGCGCGATCGACGTGATCGCGAACGTCCAGAGCGTGCGCGTACCTGCCTTCATGACTACCTCCTCGTCCCGGTCGGACTTCGATCTAGTGACTGATTACTCACCACTTGGAGAAAAAAGAGAAGAGCCTTCACCGCTATGCCTCCCTGCACCCCTCGGCCAACCGCGCGGCCCAGGAGTCCTTCGGTTCCGTCGCGAGCGAGTACTGCATCGCCGCGAGCACGTTCATGAGCATCCCCTTGGCGAAGAACTGCGAGATGGTGACGCGATCGGCGCCGGAGACGGTCTCGACGTAGTCGACGAGCCGGCCGAATCCCCGCGCGGTCGCCTCCCGGATCTCGTCGTCCTCGACGGACGCAGCGTACGCCTGGAGCTGCCCCTGCAGCATCGTGCGATCCTCCTCGAGCGACTGCGCATAGGCCTCGCCGATCGCGACGAGAGCCTCCGTTCCCGACGTTCCCGCCGCGGCTTCACGAAACGAGGCGAGCGTCCGGGCGTAGCAGTCCTCGATGACCGCGATGAAGAGCTCCTTCTTCGATCCGAAGAGGCGGAAGAGGTACGGCTGCGAGATGCCCGCCTGGCGGGCGATGGCGTCCGTCGATGCGCCGTGGAAGCCGGCCCGGGCGAACTCGCGATTGGCCGCCTCGAGGACGGCAACCCGCCGCTCCTCCGCCGTTTGTCGTGTCGCGGTTGCCATAGCGCGGTAAGTTAGCACTCACTCACAAGTAGGTCAACACCTTCGCGACGCGCTCGACCTCGTCCTCGGTCGTCGTCGTCGCGAACGGGAGCGCGAGCGCCCGCTCGAATGCACGGTCGGCCCCGGGGAACGGGCCCTGTTCCCGATACGGCGCGAGCCGGTGGAGCGCCCAGGTCCCGATCTGCGCCTCGATCCCTGCTTCCCGAAGCGCCGCGAGCGCGTCGTCGCGTCGGTCGAGCTGCACGACGTAGGCCTGCCAGCCGTGCCGGTCGCCGTCGGCCGCAGACGGCGTGAGAACGTGATGCCCGAGCCGCTCGGTGTACCAGCCGGCCACACGCTCGCGCGCGGCGAGCAGCTCCTCCAGGCGCGCAAGCTGCGGGATCCCGATCGCGCACAGGAGATCGGGAATGCGGTAGTTGAAGCCCGGTGACGGCATGTCCCCGAGCGTCTGCCAACCGTGATGGCGGAGCCGGCGAACGGCTGCGTCGAGCCCGGCCTCGTCCGTCGTGACGGCGCCTCCCTCACCCGTCGTGACGATCTTCCGTGGGTGGAAAGACACGCAGGCCGCGACGCCGAGCGCCCCGCACGGCGTGCCCCGGTAGCGGGCGCCGAGCGCGCCGGCCGCGTCCTCCACGAGCGCGACCTCCTGTGGCACAGCCGACTGGAGCGCCTCCCACTCCACCGGACGGCCGAAAAGATGCACCGCCAGCACTGTCCGCGTTCGCTCGGTGATCGCAGCTGCGACCGCGGCGACGTCCAGGTTGAACGTGTCCGGGTCGACGTCGACGAGGATCGCCTTCGCGCCGCACAGCTCGACCGCGTTCGCGGTCGCGGGGAACGTGTACGCGGGGACGATCACCTCGTCGCCCGGCCCGATCTCGAGCGCGAGCAACGCGAGGTGGAGCGCCGCGGTACCGGACGAGACCGCCGCCGCATGTGCCGTCCCGACGGCGTCCGCGATCGCCGCCTCGAACTCCTCGACCTTCGGCCCCATCGTGAGCTGCCCGGTGCCGACGACCTCGGCCACCGCAGCGAGCTCCGCCTCCCCGACGTCCGGCCGCGCGAGCCGGATCGGCTCAGTCATGAAGCGCCGTTCTCGCGGTACCAGGCGATCGTCCGCTCGAGCCCCTCGTCGAGCTCGACCGTCGCCTCGAACCCGAGGAGCTCCCGCGCCTTGTCGACGTTGGGGATGCGCAGCTCGACGTCCGAGTAGTGGAGCGGCTGGAAGACGAGGTCGTGCTCGAGTCCGGTGAGCCGCTTGATGCGGAGCGCGAGGTCGTAGATCGTCACCGCCGAGCGCGCGTTGCCGACGTTGAAGCTCTCACCGACCGCGTTCGGATGCTCGAGTGCGAGGAGCAGCGCCTCGACCATGTCGTCGACGTAGCACCACGCCCGGATCTGGGATCCGTCTCCGTGGATGACCAGCGGCTTGCCGGCAAGCGCGGTCTCGATGAACGCGCGGATGGCGCCGCCGCCGACTTGCCCCGGGCCGTAGACGTTGAAGGGCCGGACGGAGACGGTCGGCAGGCCGAGCTCGTCGTAGTACGCGTGTGCCATGTGCTCGCCTGCGAGCTTCGAGACGGCGTACGTCCAGCGCGCCTCGCCGACCGACCCCTGCGTGGTCACGTGTCGCTCGTCGACCTTGAAGGCGTACGTGCCGAAGACCTCGCTCGTCGAGAACTCGATGACCCGCTCGACCGTGCCCATCGTCGCAAGCGCGGCCTCGAGGGCGTGATAAGTGCCGATCAGGTTCACGCGCATCGTGCGGACCGGGCTCGCGATCACCGTGTCGACACCGGCGATCGCGGCCGCGTGCACGAGGTGCGTCGCGCCCCGCACGGTCTCCGTGAGGAACTCAGCATCGAGCACGTCGCCCTGCACGAACGTGAAGTTCGGATGCTCCGCGAGCGCCGTTCCACCGAGCGTGTCGCGATGAAGATTGTCGATCGCGATGATCTCGTTCTCGTCGACGAGCCGCCGCGCGAGGGTCGTCCCGATGAACCCCGCACCGCCCGTGACGACGACGCGCTTTCCGCTCAGAGCCACGCGGCGAGTCTACGTCCGCCCGGCTCGGCCGGGCGCGCGCACAGGGCGAACACGAGAGCGAGCAGCCCGAGAACGCTCGCGAGCGCCCAGCCGTCGCCCCGCGGCCAGCCGCGGTACCAGCCGAGGAGCTCGCACACGGTGAGCGCGAGCGGCGCGAGCCAGAGCCCGGACAACCGGGGTCGCGCAAGTGCGATCGGAACCACGAGGAGGACGAGGTAGTGCAGCCACAGGATCGGCGTCAGGGCGAAGGCTGCAGCGAGGGCGAGCGTGAGACTCCGGCGGTCTCGGTCCCGGCTCTCGCCCCGGCCGAGGCGCCAGGCCGCGCCGAGCAGCGCCGCCGCCCCGAGCACGACGAGCGCGCGCGCGACGGTCTCCGACGCTCCGAGCGCGACAAGAGCGGCGAAGACGGAGTAGGAGTTCTCGGCCTCGAACGCCGAGAGGCGTCGCAGGAGATCGGGGTAGTCCGCGATCCCGTCGAACCCGATCGCGGCCCACGACAGGAGTGCGAGCCCGAGCGCGACGACGGCTGCACCCGCAGCTGCGGCGAGCCGCCGCGTCGCCGCAAGCCAGACCAGCAGCGGCCAGAGGAACACCTTCAGCACGATCGCACCACCGAGCGCGGAGGCCGCCACCGCGGCGCGCTCCCGGTAGCGCCAGGCGAGCGCGACGAGCAGCGCAAGCACTGGCCCCACCGCGCCGTACTCGATGTTCTCCACCGTCGCGGGGTAGAGGAGGGCTAC
>DASUCN010000052.1:0-19313 GCA_036276015.1 Gaiellaceae bacterium
ACCTCGAGGCCGAACGCGACGTTGTCGATCACGCGGCGGTGGGCAAGCAGCCCGAAGTGCTGGAACACCATCGAGACCGAGCGGCGGCGAAGCTCGCGAAGCTCGTTGGCGCCGGCACCCATGACGTCCCGACCGGCGATCTCGATCTTCCCGGCTGTCGGCTCGATGAGCCGAATCAGGGTGCGGACGAGCGTGGACTTCCCGGACCCGGAGAGCCCCATGACGACGAAGACCTCGCCTGGCCAGACCTCGATCGAGACATCCCTCACCGCGACGACGCAGCCGGTCTTGGCCCGCTGTTCGGAACGCGGAAGGTCGGCGTCGGGCGAGCCGACAAGCCGCTCCCCACGCGGCCCGAAGACCTTCCACACCCCTTCGGCACGGATGACCGGCGGACTCGAGTAGTCGATGCGGTGCTTGGGGTCGGCCGGAGCCGTCTCGACGGTGTCCGTCATGCGCGCGCCGCTGATATATCACTCGGCGACGGCCGTGTCTACTTGCCTGGCCCGCGCCCTCGTCGTCGGCCGTCGGTCAGATCGTCTTGAACTGCTCGAACGGCTGGCGGCAGTCGTCGCAGTAGCGGATCGACCGGCAGGGCGTCGGGCCGAAGAGGTTCTCGAGCCGGGTCTGTGTCGATCCGCAGTAGGGACAGCGGAAGCCGCGTTGGAGCTGAACGAGCTCGAGCTTCCCGGTAGGACGTGGCGCGGGCGGTGCGAACCCCGCGGCGCGCAGCTTCTCACGGCCTGCCGGCGTGATGTCGTCCGTCGACCACGAGTCGTCGAGTCGCACGTTCACGTGGGCACGGGCGCCGAGCCCGGCGACCTTCGCTTCCATGGCCAGGCGCATCGTGTCGAGCGCAGGGCAGCCCATGAACGTCGGCGTGAACTCGATTCGCACGGTGCCGTCGTTCACGGCGACGTCCTTGACCACGCCCAGGTCGACCAGCGAGATCACGGGAATCTCCGGATCCGGGATCTCGGCGAGTGCCGCCCAGACCGCCTCTGTCGTTACCACTGCGCGCCGGCCGGCGCCGAGCGCCGGACGGAGGTCATCTCCGCCCAGAGATCCGCGAGCCCCGCTTCGTGGACACCGCGCGGGACCGGCTCGACGTCGGGGAGCGCGCGGCCGAAGCGCTCCTGCGCGCGGGCGACGAGCTCGGGGCGCAGGTGGTCGTCGAGGACACCGAGCGCGTAGGGCCAGAGCTCGTCGACGGCCTCGGTGAGCCGCGCGCGGCCCTCGTCCGTCGAGCGCAGCCGGTCGATCCACATCTCCGCGTGCATGCGGTGGTAGGCCTCCTCGCGATCCATCTTCGCGGCGAGGCCTGCGATGTCCGGGTCGTCGGACTCCTTGAGCGCGCCGAGGCGGATCTCGTCGGCGGTCTCGTAGAGCCAGTGCCGCGCGATCGTCCGCGCCCATTCGAGTCGTCGCAGCTCGACGAGCGGCGCGGAGCGGTACTCCCCGGGCGCGCGGTCGAAGGCGAGCTCGTCGGCAGTCTTGCCGAGCTCGCGAGCGGCCAGCTCATACAGCGCTCGCGCATGCCCGATCTCGTTCTGCGCTATCGACGAGAACGCGACGTCCTCCTCGAGGAACGGTGCGATGCCCGTCCACTCCGAGTTGCGCCAGCCGAGGATCAGCTCGTCGTCGGCGACCGCGAGAAGGAGATCGGCGCGGTCACTCACGCGCGGCTCCCGGAGCCATGTCGGCCGTGCCCGCGCGCTCGCGGGCCTCGGCGAGCCGCGCCTTGATCGAGTAGCCGTCGACGCGCCGGTACTTCATCTCGAACTCGTCCGGGAACTCGTCGATCTCGTGCACCGCCTCGCGTGCGACGAGCCACAGCGCGACCGACTCCTGGCGACGGCCGTACTGCTCGCGCGCATAGATCTCGGCGAAGGTCTCGTCGGGTGCGGCCACGGAGCCGGCGTGCTGGAACGGCTGACCTTTCCGCTCCTGCCGGAACACCTCGTAGATCACCGGGCCGTCCTTCGGCGATAGGGGCGACGCATGCCTCGCCCGGGCCGGGCATGCCCGGCCCCTACGCGCGGGCGAGCGGTCACGCGGCCTCCGCGAGCACGACGCGCTCGACCCACGCGACGTCCTCGCGCGAGAGCCGCCGGAATGCGAGCCGCTCCTCCGAGGCGGGCCCGTGGCCGGTGACGACCGCGCGCAGCTTCTCCCAGTCGGGCTCGGTGTAGAGCCAGCGGCCGCTCGCCTCGTCCTTGCGCAGCGCCGGATCCGGGATCGTGAGCCCCAGCTCGCGGATCTGGGGGACGTAGCCGTCGAGGAACTGCTGCCGTGCGTCCTCGTTGGCCTGGGACTTGATCCGCCAGACGACCATCGGGTCCTCGTCGGCCGGGATGGGGTTGCCGTGGAAGTGCATGAGCGGCTCCCACCAGCGGTCGAGCGCCTCCTGGACGAGCTCGAACTGCTCGTCCGTGCCGGTGACAAGGGCGAGGATGACGTCGCGGCCGTGGAGAATGTGGAACGACTCCTCCCAGCAGATCTTCTTCATGATCCGCGCGTACGGCGCGTACGAGCACTTCAGCAGCGCCTTCTGCGAGACGATCGCGGCGGCGTCGACGAGCCAGGCGATGACGCCGACGTCGCCCCAGGTCTTCGTCGGATAGTGGAAGACGTTGTGGAACTTCGCCTTCCCCGAGACGAGGTCGTCGAGACATGCGCTGCGGGGCTTGCCCAGATCCTCGACGACGCGATAGATGAGCTGCGCGTGGCCGACCTCGTCCTGGATCTTCGCGGTGAGCGCGAGCTTGCGCTGCAGCGTCGGCGCGCGAAGGATCCAGTCTCGCTCGGGGAGGACACCCATGAGCTCGGAGTTCGCGTGCATCTCGATGAACTTCACGAGCCGGGCGCGGTACTCGTCGGGCATCCAGTCGGCTGTCTCCACAAGCCCTCCCGACTGGACGTATTCGAGGAACTCCTGTGCGCGTGCGTCCACGATCCTGGCCTCCCTACCGAACGGTCGTTAGCATCGAGTGTAATGGCTACGCGAAGGGAGGAGCTGAGCCGGGAGGCTGCGCGCTTGTTCGCGGAGCGCGGGTACCACGGGACCTCGATGGACGCGCTCGCCCAGGCGCTCGGCGTGCAGAAGGGCTCCCTCTACTCCCTCACCGGCTCCAAGCAGGAGCTGCTCTTCGAGATCCTCGGGGAGGGCGCGCGGGCCTTCCACGCTGCGCTCGACCGGGTTCCGGCCGAGGCGAGCGCGATCGAGCGCGTGCGTGAGGCGCTCCGTGGTCATCTCCGGGTCGTCTCCGAGCAACTCGACGTCGCGACCGTGTTCACACGCGAGTGGCGGTACCTCGACGGCAAGCAGCGCGACGAGTTCGTCGGCGAGCGCCGTCGCTACGAGCAGCGCTGGCGGAGTCTCTTCCGCGAAGGGGTCGAGGCGGGGGATCTCCGCACCGACCTCGACACGGCCGCGGCGACCTTGCTCGTGCTCTCCGCGGCCAACTGGGCGTACACCTGGCTCGAGCCGGGCCGTGACACCGACGAGCTCGCCGAGCGCTTCCTGGTGATCCTGGTGGACGGCATCCGCGGCTACGCCACTCCGCGGTAGAACTGCGCCTGTGGACACATCGGCACGGTCTCGGCGCTCTTACAGTGCCAGGCACTGTAAAGAGGCCCCCGCCTGATGAACGGTCTGCTCATCGTCAATCCGTTCGCCTCCGGGGTGGACGAGCATCGCCTTGCAGCCGTGCAGGCGGCGCTGCCAGCAGGCATCGAGACGCTGCTTACGACCGGTGTCGGAGACGGGACCGCGATAGCGCGCGCAGTGCGCGATGTCGACGCTGTCTATGTACTTGGCGGCGATGGGACCTACAACGAAGTACTGAACGGCCTTGCGATCGACGTTCCGGTGGGCTTCCTGCCCGGCGGCGGGACGAGCGTGCTGCCGCGCGCGCTCGGGTTGCCGCGGAGTCCCGTAGATGCCGCGAAGCGCGTCGCGCAGGGACATACACGGAGGATCGGGCTCGGCCGCGTGAACGGGCGCCGGTTCTCCTTCAGCGCCGGCATCGGGTTCGACGCCGAACTCGTCCGCCGCGTCGACGAGCTGGGCCGGAGCCCGGACGGGCGCCGGCCGGGCGACGTGGCATTCATGAGGGCCGCGTTCGGGACGCTTCGCGAGCGCCGGGCGCGTTTCGACGAGCAGCTCGAGATCGACGGAGTGGGGCGCGCGGCGTTCGTGCTCGTGGCGAACTGCTCGCCGTACACCTACGCCGGCATGCTCCCACTCGACCTCGTTCCGGAGGCCGACTTCGAGCAGGGGCTCGCGTACGTCGCCCCCGTGACGCTTCGTGGCCGCGATCTGCCCCGACTTGTCGCCACCGGAATACGCGGAAAGACGGTGAAGCACGCGCTCGCGGGCCACGATCTCGACCGGATCGTCGTTCGTTGCGATCACCCGCTGCCGTTGCAGGTCGACGGCGAGGATGCCGGCGACGTGACGGAGGCGGTGTACGAGGCGGAACGCGATGCAGTCACCGTCCTCGTCTGACCTATGCTCCCCGCGGATGAGCCGCGTGCTCCCGGCCGAAGGAGACTTGCGCCGCGTCATCGGCGACGGCGACGCGATTCCCGACGGACAGGTGGACGGCCTCACCTCGGACGCTCTCCTTGCCCTCTACCGCAACCTCGTTCTCCTCCGGACGTACGACGAGCGCTCGGTCATCTACCACCGGCAGGGACGGATCGGCACGTACGCGATCTTCTGGAACCACGAGGCCATGCAGGCAGGCTCCGTGTTCGCGCTCGAGAATCGCGACTGGATCTTTCCGGCCTACCGAGAGTCCGCGATCGGCCTCCTCCGCGGCATGCCCGAGTCGACGGTCCTGTCCTGGTGGCGTGGTCATCCGGCGGGCTGGTGGAACCCGCGGGACTACAACGTCGCCTCGATCTGCGTTCCGATCGCGACCCAGGTGCCGCATGCAGTGGGATTCGCCTGGGGATCGCGGCTGAAGGGGGAGGACACCGTCGCGCTCACTCTCTTCGGCGACGGAGCGACATCCGAGGGGGCGTTCCACGAGGGTCTGACCTTCGCGGGTGTGATGCGCGCTCCGGTCGTCCTTCTGTGCAACAACAACCAGTGGGCGATCTCGACGCCACTGTCGAAGCAGACCGGGGCGCCGACGTTGGCGGACAAGGCGATCGGCTACGGGATCCCGGCCGTGCGGGTGGACGGCCTCGACGTTCTGGCCGTGTATGAGGCGACACGGGACGCAGTCGTCCGTGCGCGCGCGGGTGATGGACCGACGTTCATCGAAGCGGTCTCCTACCGGGCCGCGCCGCATGCGACGGCCGACGACCCGTCGGCCTACATCGACGCGGAGCGCGTCGAGGAGGCGCGCGAGCACGAGTGCGTGGGTCGCTACGAGCGCTACCTGCGCCGGATCGGTGTGCTCGACGACGAGCTGGTCGAGGCGATCAAGACCGAGGCGCTCGAGCGTATGCGAGCCGGAATCGCCGAGGCGGAGGCCGAGCCTCCCGCCGACCCCGCACTGCTTTTCGCGCACGCCTACGCGAATCCGCCGGCCTCGCAGGTCGACGACCTCGCCCAGCTGCGGAGGATCCTCGATGGCTGAGCTCCTCCTCGTGGAGGCCGTGAACGACGCGCTGCACGTCGAGATGGAGCGTGACGACGCCGTCCTGGTGATGGGTGAGGACGTCGGCAAGCTCGGTGGCGTCTTTCGTGCCACGGCAGGCCTGCAGGAGCGCTTTGGTCCCGATCGCTGCGTCGACACGCCGCTCGCGGAAGCGGGGATTCTCGGAACCACGGTCGGCCTGTGCATGGCCGGCTGGCGGCCCGTGGTCGAGATGCAGTACGACGCGTTCTCGTACCCCGCGCTCGACCAGCTCATCAACCACGTCGGGCGCTACCGATGGCGCACGCGCGGCACGATGGAGTTCCCGATCACCATCCGGATGCCCTACGGCGGCGGCGTTCGCGCACCGGAGCTGCACGACGACTCGCCCGAGACCTACTACGTCCACACGCCGGGCGTGAAGGTCGCGATTCCGTCGACACCTGCCGACGCGAAGGGTCTCCTCGCCGCGGCGATCCGCGATCCTGATCCGGTGGTCGTGCTCGAGCCAAAACTCCACTATAGGACTGCGAAGGAGGAGGTTCCCGAGGGCGAGCACGTCGTCCCGCTCGGCGAGGCGCGCATTGCGCGCGAGGGCAGCGACCTCACGATCGTCGCGTACGGGGCGATGGTGCACGTCGCGCTCGGCGCCGCGGACGAGCTCGTCGAAGAGGCCTCGTGCGAGGTGCTCGACCTTCGTTCGCTCAAGCCGCTCGACGAGGGCGCGCTCCTTGCGTCGGTCGCGAAGACGGGTCGTGTCGTCGTCGTGCAGGAGGCGCCACGCGTCTGCGGCTTCGCGGCCGAGGTGTCCGCGGTGCTCGCCGAGAAGGCGATCTTCGACCTGCAAGGACCGGTGATCCGCGTCACGGGCTACGACGTCCCGTATCCGTACTGGCAGATCGAGGATGCATACGTGCCATCGGTCGCGCGCGTCGTCGACGCCGCACGACGCGTGCTCTCCGCGTAGTGGCGCTCCACGAGATCCTTCTCGAGCGTCGCACGCTGCACGGCCATTTCTCCCGCGATCTCGAGCCGATCCTCACGGTCGAGTCGGGCGACTCGATCGCGTTCTCGTGCCTGAGCTCCGGGTGGTGGGACCGCGAACGCCACCAGTTCGAGCCGCGAGATGATGAGCTCGACGCCGGGCACGCGCTCGTCGGTCCGGTGGAAGTCCGCGGCGCACGCGCCGGCCAGGTGCTTCAGGTCGGCGTCGACGAGGTGCGCATCGGGCCGTGGGGCATGACGTTCGGAGGAGGCTTCGAGACGCCGCTCAACGAGCGCCTCGGCGTGGCCGACGGCGAGTGTGTGACGCTCGACTGGGAGCTCGACGCGAGTGCGGGAACCGGTCGCGCAGGTGCACACGAGGTCGCTCTAGCGCCCTTCCTCGGTGTCATCGGCATGGCTCCCGGCGAGGCAGGCATACACGCGACCGCACCGCCTCGTGCGTGTGGCGGGAACATCGACTGCAAGGAGCTCGTCGCAGGCACCGTCCTGTACCTGCCGATCGTGGTCGACGGTGCGCTGCTCTCCGCGGGCGACGGGCATGCGGCGCAGGGCGACGGGGAGATCTCCCAGCTCGCGATCGAGGCGCCGATCGAGCGCGCACAGCTGACGCTCGCCGTCCGCGACGACCTCGCGCTCGAGTGGCCGATCGCGTGGACGCCCGAGGCCTGGCTCACGTTCGGGTTCGACGAGGATCTCGACGAGGCGGCGGCGATCGCCGTCGAGGGGATGCTCGACCTCATGGCGCGCGAACTCGGGCTCGAGCGTCGAGAGGCCCTCGCGCTCGCGAGCGTCGTCGTCGATCTCCGTGTGACGCAGCTCGTCAACGGCGTGAAGGGAATTCACGCCAGGCTTGCGCACGACGCCATTCGGTAGACGACAATCCGACGGTGTCCATCTGGATCGTGCAGGTCGTCGTCGTCGGCCTCTTCGCGCTCACGTGCGGGCTGCTCGCGGCGGCGTGGATGGGTGGACGGCTCGGCGTTGCCGCGATCGCGGTGTTCGTCGTCGCGCTCCTAGCGTGGGTTGCCGTGTTCGTCGCGCTCGCGACGGAGTTCGGAGACGCCGAGGGCTTTGCGACGTGCGACGACAGGTGCTCCGCCGAGCACTACGTGTGGGCCGTCGTCTTCCTCGCGCCGCCACTGCTGATCGCGCTGAGCGCGTTGGCCATGCTCGTTGCGCGGGGAAACCGTTGGCGCGCGCGCCGGGCTGCCGCCCGCGAGAATCCCGCTTAGTGGCGAGATCGTTCAAGCTCCCAGACCTCGGCGAGGGCCTCACGGAGGGCGAGGTCGCGCGCTGGCTCGTCTCCGAAGGTCAGGAGATCGCGGAGGACGATCCCCTCGTCGAGATCCAGACCGACAAGGCTACGGTCGAGATCCCGTCGCCGTACGGCGGCACGGTGCTGGCGATTCTCGTCGCGGAGGGCGAGATCGCGCCCGTCGGCACCGAGCTCGTCCTCATCGGAGAGCCGGGCGAGGAGTCACGTGACGATTCGTCACACGGTCGCGAGGTCGCCGCGGCTGAGGGGTCCGTCGCGCGTGACCCGTCGGAAGTGGCGCCGGCATCGGCGCCGGCGCGCGTGCAGGCGACGCCGGTGGTGCGGAAGATCGCGCAGGAGCTCGGCGTCGATCTCTCGGTGGTCGCGGGTTCCGGCCCGGGCGGGCGCCTCACCGAGGACGACGTGCGCGCCGCGGCGGCCGAAGCGGCGCGGTCCGATGGCCGTCGCGAGCCGCTCCGAGGAGTCCGGCGTGTCATCGCCGAGCACATGGCGCGAGCGCATCGCGAGGTGCCGTCGGTGACGTGGGTGGAGGAGTGCGACTTCGAGGACGTCCCGAACGAGCTGCTGCTCGCAACCGTCGTGAAGGCGTGCGCGGACTCGCTCGCCGAGTTTCCGGAGCTCAACGCGCGTTTCGACGGCGATGCGATCGTGTATCTCGACCGCTACGACGTCGGAATCGCGATGCAGACCGACGCCGGCCTCGTCGTGCCGGTCGTACGAGGCGCGGACGGGAAGACCGTCAGCGACCTCGCAACCGAGATCGCGGCGCTCGCCGAGCGCGCCCGTGCCGGATCGCTCTCACCGGGGGAGCTCCGCGGCTCGACCTTCACGGTCACGAGCGCCGGCAAGCTCGCTGGTCTCTTCCAGACGCCGATCGTGAACCATCCCGAGGTCGCGATCCTCAGCATCGGCCGGATCGCGCCGCGGGCGGTCGCGCGCGACGGCGAGGTCGTCGTGCGACGCACGGGAAATCTCGCCATCACGTTCGACCACCGCGTGGTCGACGGGGCGAGGGCGGCAGCCTTCGGGCTGGCCGTGATCTCGCGGCTCGAGCGGAGCGGCCCGAACGGCTAGCAGCCGTCCGGGCCGCCCGATACGCGGTCGTCAGTCGTTGATCTGGGCGCGGATCTCCCCGGTGGGGAAGGTCGCCGTATGGACGTTCGCGTACGTATGTCCTGCGCGCATCGCTGCGACGAGCTCGCCGTACGCTCCGGCGGGGATCCCCTGACTCGTAGGTCCGACGACGTCGGCTGCCCCGACCGTCCGCGCGACCGTTCCGGACCTCGCCGGGCACGGCGGTGTCCCGGCCGGACCGTTACCGAGGTTCGAGCAGAGGAAGAAGCTGATCCCCCCGTTGATCGCCGTCTTGCCGAAGTGGACGTGCGCCTGTGTGACATCGGACTCGAGTCCGGAGTAGCTCAGCTCGTAGCTGAGCGACTGCTCCGAGTCGTCGATGGTCACAGTGAATGAACCCGCCCCGGTGGTCGACAGATCCGGATTCTCCTCGTAGCTGCTCAGGTCGCCGGCCTTGAGATTCCTCTTTCCGCCTCCGGCGACGGCGAGCGATGCGACCAGAAAGGCGCCGGACACGAGGATGGCGACGACGACGAGACTGCGTCTGCGCATTGCAAACTCCCCTCTCCGTGGATTCCACGGGTAGTACGCCGACCTCCGGAGAATGGATTGCCGTGCTCAGCGAGGCGCACCGTAGACTCCCCGCCGTGGGCAGCTGGTACACGATCGGGCTCTGCCTGGGGCTCGGGCTCGGCCTGTCGATTGCGATCACGGGCGTCCTCGGATCGAACGTCTTCGGGATCGGAGTGGCGGCCGTCGTCGGCGCTGCCCTGGGGGGTGCCATCGGGCTGCTGATCGGCGAGACTCCGGAGACGATCGCCGGGGTCGTCGGCGGCGTTCTCGGGGCACTGTCTGCAGCCGCCGCCGTCGTGGGTGCGCTGCGGAGGGGAGCGACACGCTTCGGCGTCGGCGCGTACCTGGGTGCGGTCGGCGTGCTCGTCTGCCTGCTCGCGCTCGTCCCGGTGGCCGGGTACGCGCTTGCGGTGGCGCTTCCGCTCCTGGCGGCCCGAATGCGCGGACGCCAGGCCGCCCGCTTCGCCGGGCTCCGCACCCTCGCGAAGTGAGCTCCCGCGCCGACGCGGCATCCGCTCGCGTGCGCATGGTCGAGCGTCAGCTTCGTCGCCGTGGAATCCGCGACGAGCGGGTTCTCGACGCAATGGGTCGCGTGCCGCGGGAGATGTTCGTCCCGGAGCGGTTGCGCGCATTCGCATACGACGACGGGGCACTGCCCATCGGGTACGACCAGACGATCTCGCAGCCGTTCGTCGTGGCGACGATCTGCTCGTTGCTGTCGCTCGAGGGGGACGAGCGGGTCCTCGACATCGGCACCGGCTCGGGCTACCAGGCGGCGGTGCTCGCCGAGCTCGCCGCCGAGGTCGTCACGATCGAGCGGATCCCGGAGCTCGCCGAGACGGCTCGTGCGGCGCTCGCGGAGGCCGGCTACGAGGACGTCGAGGTCGTCGTCGGTGACGGCTCGCTCGGCCTGCCGGAGCGAGCGCCGTTCGACGCGATCGCTGTCGCCGCGGCCGCGCCGACCGTGCCGCCGGCGCTCTACGAACAACTCGTGACCGGCGGGCGCATCGTCGTCCCGCGCGGAACGCGCTGGGGCCAGGAGCTCGTCCTGGTCGTGCGGACGGACGAGGGTCCTGTCGAGCGTCGCTCCATCCCGTGTCGCTTCGTACCACTCCTCGGCGATGAAGGGTTTGGAGCGGACTGACCGTATGGGGGGCGGTGACCATCCGGCGCACGACTACCCTGCGGTGACGGTGGAGTCGTCGCACGCACAGCCTGTCCACGGCGAGTATTCGCCGGCACGCGTGCGCGCCGGCTTGCGCAAGCGGAAGAACTGGGAGCAGCTCCTCATGTTCTGCGTCGTGGGCGCGAGCGGGTACGTCGTCAATCTCGCCGTCTACACCCTCCTGCTCGATGTGGCCGGACTCCATTACATCTCGGCCGCGTTCGGCTCGTTCCTCGTCGCGGTCACGAACAACTACACGTGGAATCGCCTCTGGACGTTCCGGTCGCAACGCGGGGGAGTCGCGTACCAGGGCATGCGCTTCTTCGTGGTCTCGACGGTCGCGCTCCTCGCCAACCTCGCGGTGCTCCACGGGCTCGTCACGCTCGGGCTCGGCGAGGTGGTTGCACAGGCGATTGCCATCGTGCTCGTCACGCCGGTGAACTTCGTCGGCAATAAGCTCTGGTCGTTCGGACCTCGTCGCTGATCGCAGCCGCGCTCGCGGCCCTCTCGCTCGCGCTCCCGACGTCGGCTTCGGCGCAGGGATCCGACGATCTCGCGCGGCTCTCCGAAGGCGAGGCGCTCGAGCTCGCGCTCGCTCAGTCGAAGGTCGCGGCATGGCTCGACCGCTACCCGCCGAATCCGTCGACGGCTGCCGACTTCCGCGGCGACTCGCGCACGTGGGTCGTAAAGGTCTGGTCGGGCGAGGCGGGACAGATCGCGCAGGTCGTCGTCGAGGACACGACCGGGCGTGTGACGGAAGCCTGGACCGGCCCGCAGGTCGCCTGGAAGATGGCGCGTGGGAGGGATGGGTCGTTCGGGGGCAAGACGCTGCTGCGTCCGTGGGTCTGGCTCGCGTTCTGCCTCGTGTTCTTCGTCGGGCTCGCCGATCTCCGTCGGCCTCTCGCCGTCCGCAACCTCGATCTGCTCGCGCTGCTCGCCTTCTCCGCGTCCCTCGCCTTCTTCGGTCGCGGCGAGATCTTCCGGAGTGTGCCGCTCGTCTACCCGGTGCTCGGGTACCTGCTCGTACGGGGGCTGTGGGTCGGCTTCGGGCGGCGACGAGGCCCCCTCACGTCGGTCTGGCCGACCTGGGTGCTCGTCGCAGCGGCGGTCTTCCTCCTCGGGTTCCGGGTTGGGTTGAACCTCGAGCACCAGCGCGGGGTCATCGACGTCGGACTTGCGGGTGTCGTCGGGGGGAGCCGGATCCTCGACGGCGAGGCGCCGTACGGGAACATGCCGCAGCGCGGCGATCTCGAGGCGTGCGGCCCGAAGGACGCCGAGGGCCAGGTGCGCGAGCGCATCCAGACGAACGGCCGGTGCGAGGCAGCGATCGAGCGCGGCGACACGTACGGTCCGGTCTCCTATCTCGCGTACGTGCCCGCGGTTGCGGTCTTCCCGTGGAGCGGGAAGTGGGACTCGCTCCCCGCCGCGCACGCGACATCGATCGCGTTCGACCTACTCGTCCTGCTCCTGCTCGGGCTCGTCGGCTCGCGCTTCGGCGGATGGCGACTCGCGGCGCTGCTTGCCTTTGCGTGGACCGCGTATCCGTTCACGGCGTACACCCTCAACGCGAACACGAACGACGCGATCATGCCCGCCTTCCTGCTTCTCGGCTTCTGGCTCCTCACCTCCGACTGGGCGCGTGGCGCCTCGGTCGCGCTCGCCGGCTGGACGAAGTTCGGGGCTCTCCTCGTCGCGCCGCTGTGGGCGACCTATCCGCAGCTCGAGGCTCGCCGCGTCGCCCGGTTCGCGGCAGCCTTCGTCGTCGCGACGCTCGCCGCCTTCTCGATTCTCCTCCTCGAGCCGTCGGTCGGCAACGCCGCGCACACGTTCTGGGAGCGCACGATCGGGTTTCAGTCGGGTCGCGACTCGCCGTTCTCGATCTGGGGCTGGGGCCAGTACCACGCCCGCGGTATCCCGGACCTCGGATTCCTTCAGCCCGTCGTCGCTGTCCTCGCGGTCGCACTCGCCCTCGTCCTCGCCGTCAGGCCTCGGCGGAAGGGCCCGCTTGAGCTTGCCGCGCTCACCGCGACGCTCCTCGTCGCGTTCCAGCTGACGCTGACCCACTGGTTCTACCTCTACCTCCCGTGGGTCGCGCCGTTCATCTTCCTCTGGCTGCTCCTCCCGGAGCCCTCCCCTCAGGAGACGGGCACGCGAAGCGCTGCGATCGAGGAGGCTCTCCCGGAAGTCGCGTCGCACTCGATGACGGCGCCTTCGATGCGCACGCCTCCCTGAGCGGTCTCGAAGCGGACGGGGAGGCCCGTGCGCATGCGGCGGATGGCGAGCTCTGCCTCCACGCCGATCACGGAGTCGTGTGGGCCTGTCATGCCGGCGTCGGTTATGAACGCGGTCCCCTTCGGGAAGACGGTCGCGTCGGAGGTCTGCACATGGGTGTGCGTCCCGACGACGGCGGTGACACGTCCGTCGAGGTAGCGGCCGAGTGCCGCCTTCTCACTCGTCGCCTCCGCGTGCACGTCCACGAGGACGATCGGCGTGCGCCCGCGAGCTTCCTCAACGAGGTCGTCGATCACCTCGAACATCGAGGTCGCCGGATGGAGGAACAGTGAGCCGAGGACGTTGATGACGGCAACCTCGTCGCCTGTCGCGGCCGGTACCACGGCGAGGCCTCGCCCGGGTGTCGCGCGAGCCGTGTTCGCCGGGCGGATCACGCGCTCCGAGCCCTCGAGGTACGGCCCGATCTCAGACCGGCGAAACGCGTGATTGCCGAGCGTGATCGCGTCGATCCCAAGGCCGAGGAGCTCGTCGGCGAGGCGCGGCGTGATGCCGATTCCGTCCGCAGCGTTCTCCCCGTTCACGATGCAGACGTCGATCTCGTGCTCGTCACGGATTCCGCGCAGGCGCTCGGCCAGTGCGCGCCGCCCCGGCGCGCCGACGACGTCGGCGATGAAGAGGATGCGCAAGGCGCGCAGAGCCTAAGGCACGCCGATGGATGCCGAGGGGTAGACCTGGAGCGAGACGTTGTTGCCGCCCTCGGCGGCGTAGCGGCCGAGGGCCTGGCGCTCGTGGCGGCTGATGTTCGTGACGGTGCCGATCTTCGAGGCACCTGCGGCGACCGTCGCTCCGACGGAGAGCTCGGGATCCGGCTGCACGTTTGTGATGGAGACGACGAGCGAGGGCGCCGTGCTCGGCCGCAGCTCGATCTCCGCACCCACGACCTTCCCGGAGACGACCTGGTCGCGGATTGCGACGACCGTGCCGCCGACGGGTGCATACACGTCCGTGCCGGAGACGGCGCCGACGTCGAGCGTGCGCAACGGGCCATCGGAGAGCTGGTACCACGCGAGTCCGCTCTTCGACGCGCCGGTGATGCGACGCCAGAGGCGTGCGATCAAACCCTCGTTGCGTTGCGGGCCGACCGGCTTCAGGACGAGCGCTCCCTCCGCGCTTCCGTGGAAACCGACTGCCGTCACGCCCCCCTCCGCGACGGGGGACTGGACGCGGAGGTTCCCGACGGCCGCGAGCACCAGCGGCTCGGGCGGAGCGGAGGTCACCGGAAGCGGCGCAGGCCGGCTCACGGTCGGCGAGCTCTCCCCGTCGAACGCCGTGAGCGCGAACGTTGCGGCGGCAAGAACGGCAATCACCGCGACGACCGCGATGTGACGGGCACGGGCCTGCGCACGGCGACGATCCGCACGCAGACGTGCAGCGTGCCGTGAGCGCGGAGTCGCCATGTCCGGACCGTAGCAAGCTCCTGGCCGGGCGCCTTCGTGGCGCCACGATACGATCCGCCGCATGGCCGGCTCCGGCCCGACGATTCAGATCCCACGGTGGATCCAGCTCGTCGTCCTACCCGTTCTCCTTGTCCTCGTCTTTCTGCTCGCGGCGAAGCTCGGACACGTTCTCTTCCTCTTCCTCACGGCGAGCGTGATCGCGTTCACGCTGAACCCCCTCGTGCGCGACCTCACGCGCCTGCGGGTGCCGCGTGGCCCGTCCGTCTTCATCGTCTACACGATCTTCGCGGCGGTGGTGATCGCGCTCCTCTTCGCGACCGGCGTCGTGGCCGTCGACCAGGCGCGGAACGCGGCCGAGCGGATCGACGAGTACGTGACGGATGAGCTCGACTCCGGGCAGACGGCGGCCGAGGTCGACCTCGACCGGCTGCAGGCGTGGCTGGACGACAACGGCCTCGAGGACATCCAGATCCGCGAGCAGGTGAACGACTGGCTCGACGACCTCAGCGCGGGCGAGATCTCCGGCTACGCGCAGGACGCCATCTCGTTCGCGCAGGGGGCGGCGTTCTCGGTCGTGCTGCTGCTCTTTTCCGTGATCCTCATCGTGGTCATCTCGATCTACATGCTGCTCGACATGCAGCGGCTCGAGCGCTCGATCGACTCGCGGTTCCCGCCGCACGGAGGGCCGCCGCTGACGCATCGGATCGAGGGGGCGCTCTGGGGCTATCTCAAGGGCCAGGCGATCCTCTCCACCGTCATCGGCACGAGCGCCGGCGTCGGCATGTACATCCTCGGCGTCACCGGGCTCGTCGAGGGCGCAGAGGAGTACGCGCTCCTCTTCGGGTTGTGGACGGCCTTCATCGAGGTGATCCCCTACATCGGGCCGTGGCTTTCGGCGGTGCCGCCCGCGATCTACGCCCTCTTCGCCGATCCGCCGTGGGGCGTCGTCTGGGTCGCGCTCCTCTTCCTCTTCATGTACCAGGTGGAGGGGCACGTGGTCGTCCCGAACGTCATGGCGAGCGCGCTCCGGCTCCATCCGTTGCTGGTCATCTTCGGCCTGCTCGCAGGCGGCGCGCTGTACGGCATCGCCGGGGTCCTCGTCGCCCTCCCGACCATGGCCGGAGGCCGGGCGATCTGGGAGTTCTTCCGCGAGCGGGTGGAGCTCGAGAGCTGGGACGAGGGCGGTGGGGAAGTTCCGGTCGAGGTCGAGATCGAGCCGCCGAGAGCGGCGAGCGGGTAACGCGCGTGTTCGACTCGATCGCCGAGGCGGCTGCGGCCGAAAGCCCGCTCTGGGCCGAGGCGCTCCGGCCTGCCGAGGAACGCGAGCACGTGGCCGTGTTCTCGATGCTCGCCGCGGAGGCTTTCGGCGTCGGGCTGGAGACGATCTACGAGGGCTACCTCGTCCACTACGGGCGCTCGCGGCTCTTCGCACCAGCCGATCCGGACACGGCACTCCTCCTCGGTGACTACCTCTATGCGCATGGGCTCGTACGGATCGCGAAGACCGGCGACGTGAAGGCCGTGGCCGACCTCGCGGAGCTCATCTCGCTGTGCGCTCGGCTGCGCGGAGACGGCCTCGATGGCGATGGCGACGCGTGGGCGGCCACGTCGTCGTCCCTGGGGAGCGCCACAAATGGTCGTGTCAGCACGTCGGACGTCGACTCAGCCCTTGCCGCGCACGCCCGGCTCGTCGGGTAGAGTCGCCGCGATGCTGGCGCTGTTTGTCGATCTCCTGTTCTCGACCGAGAAGTCGGCTGCCGAGGAGGGCCGCGACATCATCCTCGCGATGCTCGTCGTCGGCTTGATCTTCGTCGGCGTCGCAGTCGGTGGAGACTTGCTCGACCGCCTGCGCAAGAAGCACTAGCGACCCGTTTCGATCACCACGTTCGGCGGCTCGTACGTGCCGCCGGTCCAAGTACGCGACCGAACGTTGAAGCGGGTGCGCGCAAGGCACAGAATCACGACTCGTGACTGGTGTTACGCAGCCCTCCGGCACGGTCACCCTCGTCTTCAGTGACATCGAGGGCTCGACCCGCCTCCTGCACGAGCTGGGAGCCGACGCCTACCGCGAGGCCCTCGCCGAGCACCGGCGCATCGTGAGAGAGGCGTATGCCCGCTACTCGGGCTACGAGGTCGACTACGAGGGCGACGCCTTCTTCTATGCCTTTGCCTTCGCCTCCGATGCGGTGAGCGCGGTCTCCGAGGCGATGCAGGCGCTCGAAGGAGGCCCGATCCGCATACGAGTGGGCATCCATACCGGCCAGCCGATCCTCGATCCCCCCAAGTACGTGGGGATGGACGTCCACTTCGCAGCGCGGGTCATGAGCGCGGCCCACGGCGGCCAGGTCGTCTGCTCCTCTGCAACCGCCGAGAAGCTCGAGGAATCGACGCTCCTCCCACTCGGCTCCCACCGCCTGAAGGACATCGCCGAGCCGATCAGCCTCTACCAGCTCGGAGAAGGCTCCTTCCCGGCGCTCAAGACGATCGCCAACAGCAATCTCCCCACCCCTGCCTCCTCCTTCCTGGGACGAGAGGACGAGCTCGCCCAGGCCGACGCGCTCCTCCAGCAACGCCGCCTGCTCACGATCCACGGCCCTGGAGGCCAGGGAAAGACCCGCTTTGCCCTCGAGCTCGCAACCCGCGCACGCGAGGAGCGCTTCAGCGACTACCCAGACGGCGTCTTCAGTTGCTTTCTGAGCTCCCTGCGCGACCCCGCGCTCGTCCTGGCGACGCTCGCCCACACGCTCTCGGTCAGGGAGCAGCCCGGCCAGAGTGCCCTGGAGGCCCTCTCCGGCCACCTGCAGACAAAGAGGCTCCTGCTCTTTCTCGACAACCTCGAGCACCTGCTCGCCTGTGCACTCGAGCTCTCCACGCTCCTGCAGGCCTGCCCGGAGCTCACGCTCCTCGTGACGAGCCGCGAGCTCCTGCGCATCTCCGGCGAAGAGCCCTACGCCCTTCCTCCGCTACCCCAAGACGAGGGGATTGCGCTTTTCTGCGAGCGCTCCCGGCTCGAGCCTTCCCCGACGATCGCCGACATCGCCACGCGCCTGGAGGGACTCCCGCTCGCGCTCGAGCTCGCCGCCGCGCGCACGCGCATCCTCACCCCGCAGCAGCTTTTCGAGCGCCTTTCCTCCCGGCTCGACCTGCTCAAAGGTGATCGTGACGCCGATCCCCGCCAGCAGACCCTCAGAGCGACCATCGAGTGGAGCTACGACCTGCTCTCCCCCCAAGAGCAAGCGCTCTTCGCCAAGCTCTCCGTCTTCGCCGGCGGCTGCACGCTCGAGGCCGCCGAGGAGGTCGCCGATGCCGACCTCGATCTCCTGCAGTCGCTCGTCGACAAGAGCCTCCTTCGCTTCAGCGCCGATCGCTTCTGGATGCTCGAGACGATTCGCGAGTTTGCGGCCGAGCGGCTCGAGGCCAGTGGGGAGGCGGAGGTGGTGCGGGGGCGGCAGGCTCGGTGGGTCGCAGCGCTCGCGAGGAGGTCTGAAGCCTGCTGGTACGGCCCCGAGGCTTCATCGTGGATCGCTCGTTTCGAAGTCGACCTCGCGAACGTGCGAGTCGCTATCGAGTGGGGGCTCGCAAACGAGCCACAACTCGCCCTCGCCATCGCTTCGAACATGTGGTACTTCTGGGCGCAGACCGATCGCTGCGTGGAGGCAAGAAGGACGCTTGAGGCGACGCCGGTCGAAGAGTTACCGCTCGTGGAGAAACTCAGCGCTCTGCGCCTGGTGACCACCGTCGCCATGAGTCAGAACGACAACGCCGCAGCGGTAGTGGCTTCGCAGGAGCGGCTCCAACTCGCGCTCGACGTTGGCGACGAGCGCCATACATCCGCCGCGATGGGGATGCTCGCCGGAGCGCTATACGAGACAGGCGATGTCGCCGCCGCCCGCGAATGGTTCGAACGCGCGATCCTCTTCGATCGGGAAAGGGGATGGCGGTCCGTCTCACTCGGAAACCTCGGGCGCATGGAGCGGAATGAGGGGAACCTCTCGCGTTCGCGACGTCTGCTCGAGGAGGATCTCGCCAACAGTCGCGCAAGCGGCAATGACATCGACATCGCGTTCGCGCTGAAGGAACTTGCGACGACGTCGCTCGAGGAAGGCGCCATCCTCGAGGCGTGCGACCTGACATGCGAAGGCCTCGACATCGCGGAGTGCGCCGGCTTGAGGCACATCGTTACCGACCTCGTGTTCGGCGCTGCGATGGTGGGAAGTCGCACGCGGAGACCGCATACCGCAGCGCTCCTTCTCGGTTTCGGGGATGCCGCGAACGAGCGCGAAGGGTTCGAGATCCTGCCCACGACGACCTGGTGGTGGGCACTTTACGATCGGCTCGTCACCGAGCTCGGCAAGGATGAACTCGAACGCCTCCGCCGGTTGGGCCGTTCCTTCGATGACGGCCGTGCAGTGAGCGAGGCCCGAACTCTCCTTGACGAGGTGCGAAGCTCCGCCGCCTAGACTGACCGCGCCGTGCCGACGCCGCCGCGAGACCTCCGCGACTGGATCGCGCTCCTCGAGCGCGCCGGAGAGTTGCGGCGCATCAGCGCCGAGGTCGACCCCGACCTCGAGATCACGGAGATCGTCGACCGCCTTCAGAAAGCAGGCGGCGGGCCTGCGCTCCTCTTCGAGAACCCGAAGGGCTCGGAGCATCCGCTGCTCATCAACCAGTTCGGCACCGAGAAGCGCATGTGCATGGCATTCGGTGTCGAGTCGCTCGACGACGCTGCGGCCAAGCTCGGCGACATCCTCGACATGCAGCCGCCGGAGGGCATCCGCCAGAAGGTCAGGGGTCTCCTCAAGCTGAAGTCGGTGGCCGATTCGCGGCCGAAGAGCGTTTCGAAAGCGCCCTGTCAGGAGATCGTCCTCGAGGGGAACCGGGTCGACCTCGGTCAGCTTCCGATCCAGCGCTGCTGGCCAGGCGACCCGGCGCCGTTC
>DASUCN010000053.1:0-3692 GCA_036276015.1 Gaiellaceae bacterium
CCCGCCGGGACGCCCACCGTGCCCTCGTAGTCCGTGACCCCCGGGATCTCCTTGTTGCAGTTGAGCGCCATCATCGCCGAGTGGCCGATCGCGACGGCCTTCGCTCCGAGCGCGAGGCACTTGGCCACGTCGGCTCCGTTGCGGATCCCGCCCGCGACGATGAGGTCGATCTCGTCGGCGAGGCCGACGTCCTCGAGCGCCCGCCGCGCCTCGGGAATCGCGGCCATCAGCGGGATGCCCGTCTCCTCGGTCGCGATGTGCGGCCCGGCGCCCGTGCCACCTTCGGCGCCGTCGAGGTAGATGGTGTCCGGGCCGCACTTCGCGGCCATGCGGACGTCGTCGTAGACACGCGACGCGCCGAGCTTGAGCTGGATCGGGACCTGGTAGTTCGTCGCCTCGCGGATCTCCTGGATCTTCAGCGAGAGGTCGTCCGGCCCGAGCCAGTCGGGGTGCCGCGCCGGCGAGCGCTGGTCGATGCCGGCGGGAAGCGAGCGCATCTCGGCGACCTGCTCGGTGACCTTCTGGCCCATCAGGTGCCCGCCGAGGCCGACCTTGCAGCCCTGGCCGATGAAGAACTCGATCCCGTCCGCCAGCATCAGGTGGTGCGGGTTGAACCCGTAGCGCGACTGGATCACCTGGTAGAACCACTTGGTCGAGAAGTCGCGCTCGGGCGGGATCATCCCGCCCTCTCCGGAGCACGTCGCCGTGCCGGCCATCGAGGCGCCCTTCGCCAGCGACATCTTGGCCTCGAGGGACAGCGCGCCGAAGGACATGCCCGTGATGTAGATCGGGATGTCGAGCTCGAGCGGCTTCTGCGCGAAGCGCGCGCCGAGCACCGTCTTCGTCACGCACTTCTCCCGGTAGCCCTCGATCACGAACCGCGTGAGCGTGCCGGGCAGGAACACGAGCTCGTCCCAGTGCGGCATCTTCTTGAAGATCGAGAAGCCCCGCATCCGGTAGCGGCCGAGCTCCGCCTTCATGTGGATGTCGTTCATGACCTCGGGCGTGAAGATCCGGCTCCGCCCGAGGATGGTCTTGCTGGAAGGTGCGGTCTCGTCCGTCATGTGCTGTCTCCCCGGCTCAGATGACGAGCTTCTTCTCGGCAGGCTCGAGCGAGTCGTAGTTGTAGAGCTGCTTCCCGCACACGAACTTCTGGAACGTCGGCGGCGTCCCGAGCCCGTAGATCGAGAACTTCCGCTCGATCAGCTCCGTGTCGGCGTCCGTCCACTCGCCCGGGATGCAGTCGATCCCGAGCGACTTCACGGTGCCGGCGACGTAGAGCTCGCCGTCGTACATCGAGTCGCCGAGGCCCGCGCCGACGTCGCCGCAGATGATCATACGGCCGCGCTGCATCATGAACCCGGTCATGAAGCCGGCCGAGCCGAGCACGATGATCGTGCCGCCCTTCTGGTCGACGCCCGTCCGGGCGCCCACGCGCCCCTTGATGAGCAGGTCGCCGCCGCGCATCGCGGCTCCGGTGAGCGACCCGGCGTTCGAGTCGACGATCACGACGCCCGACATCATGTTCTCGCACGCCGACCAGCCGACCCGCCCCTTGATGTGCACCTCGGGGCCGTCGATGATCCCGCACCCGAAGTAGCCGAGCGAGCCGTTGAACGTGAGCTTGCAGCGCGTCAGGATCCCGACGCCGAGCGAATGGCGCGACATCGGGTTGTCGATCTCGACCTCCTTGACGCCCTCCTCGTAGAGGAGCCGCCGAAGCTCGAGGTTGATCAGGCGGGTCGTCAGGTCGTGCGCGTCGAATCGCGCCTTGTCGCCGTCGATCTCCGCGATGCGGGGCGCCTCGGCGTGGGGCTCGGCGAGCCCGCGCGCGTCGTACGCGATCCGGCGCTCCCCGGCCAGTCCTATCGCTTCCATACCAGCACCTCGCGCTCGTAAGGGTCGTACGTCTCGATCTCGTGGTCGAGCAGCTGGCGGATCGCGATCTCCTCGGAGGCGAGCGCGACGAGCTCGTCCGACTCGTAGAGGACGAGCGGCTTCGCGGCGAGCTCGTCCTTCGCGACGCCGAGCTCCTCCTTCGTCACCGCGATGTACGTGAAGACGCCGTCCAGCTCGTCCAGCGACTTGTCCATCGCCTCCTCGAGCGTCGCGCCCTCGGACATCTCCTGCGCGAGGTACACGGCGATGATCTCGGAATCGCACTCCGACATGAACCGTCGCCCCATCCGCTCCAGGCGACGCTTCCAGTAGAAGTAGTTCGTCAGCTGCCCGTTGTGGACGACGGCGACGTCGGAGTAGGGATACGCCCAGTACGGGTGCGCGCCCGCGATGTCCACCTCCGACTCGGTCGCCATCCGCACGTGCCCGATCGCGTGCGTCCCGGTGAACTTGGACAGCCCGTAGACCTCGTGCACCGACGCGGCGTCGCCCAGGTCCTTGACGATCTCGAGGGACGTGCCGAGCGAGAGGACCTCCGCGTCCGGGATGTCCTCGACGAGGTCGGCGAGCAGCTTCAGCTCGCCGTCGAAGTCGAAGGTCACGCGGAAGGCGTACTGCGTCTCCTCCTCCACCTGATGGACGCGGGCGCCGAGCGCGGAGAGCCGCGACTCGACCTCCCAGCGGTGCCGGTGCAGCCGGTCCTCGAACTCGAAGTCGCGCGCCGTGTTCGCGTCCGCCAGCTTGTAGCGCATGACGTAGCCGCCGTTCGCCGGCTCGCCGTACAGGGCGTAGCCCGTCGAGTCGGGGCCGCGATGCTTCATCGACTGGAGCATCCGCGTCATCTCGTCGCCGATCGGATGCGTCGCTCCGTCCCGGTAGATGATGCCTGCGATGCCACACATGTCCGCTCAGCTCCTCGCTACGGCAGCACGTCGAGGTACTCCGTCACGTCCCAGTCGGTCACAGTCGCACAGTACCGCTCCCACTCGTCCCGCTTGTAGTGCATGAAGACGGTGTACATCTCGTCGGGGAGCGCGGCCTTGACGACGTCGTCGGCCTCGAGCGCGGCGAGGGCGTCGCCGAAGTTCATCGGGATCTTCGCGACCTCCTTGCCGGCCTCCATCGCCTCGTAGATGTTCCGCTCCTCCGGCTCGCCCGGGTCGAGCTTCCGCTCGATGCCGTCCCGCATCGCGACGATGAGCGCCGCCAGTGAGAGGTACGGGTTGACGGCGGAGTCGACCGAGCGGTACTCGAACCGGCCCGGTGCGGAGACGCGGAGCGCGGTGGTGCGGTTCTGGTACCCCCAGTCGGCGAAGACGGGCGCCCAGAAGCCGGTGTCCCAGAGCCGCCGGTAGGAGTTCACCGTCGAGGCGGTGACCGCGGTCAGCGCGCCGAGGTGCTCCATGATCCCGCCGATCGCGTACAGGCCGATCTGGCTCGGCCGCTGGGCGTCGTCGGTGTCCGGCAGGAACGCGTTCTCGTCGCCCTTCCACAGCGAGATGTTGTGGTGGCAGCCGTTCGCGGAGACGCCCATGAACGGCTTCGGCATGAAGCACGGGAAGGCGCCCAGCTCGCGGCCGACGGCCTTGCAGATCTGGCGGAACGTGGAGAGGTTGTCGGCCGTCTGCTCCGCCCGGTCGAAGCCGAAGTTGAGCTCGATCTGACCCGGCGCGTCCTCGTGGTCGCCCTGGATCATGTCGAGCCCCATCGACTGGCCGTACTCGATCACCCGGTGGATGATCGGCTGGAGCTCGGAGAACTGGTCGATGTGGTAGCAGAACGGCTTCGTCATG
>DASUCN010000054.1:0-11426 GCA_036276015.1 Gaiellaceae bacterium
CTCACCCTCGCGCAGGGGCGAGCTCTCGTCGCCGACGGAGGTGAATCCCTCGCCCTCGATGCAGACGACGATCGCGTCGCGCTCGCCCGCGTGGGGGCGGACGGTCGCGTGCTCGGCGAAGCGGAGCTGGGCGACGAAGAACGTGTCCTCCCGCACCAAGACGCGCCCCGTGACGCCGACGACGCCCTCGCCGGGCAGCGGGTCCCAGCCGAGACGCGGGAACGGACGGATGTCGAGTTTCAAGACGAGGTCGTCGGGCCCGCGCGCTTCTTCCAGAAGGTGAGCCAGTTGCCGGCCGGGTCCTCGACGGTGAACTCGGCCTGCCCCCACGGACGGTCGGCGAGCGGGTCGACGATCGTCGCGCCGCTCTCCTGGAGCGAGCGATGCAGCTCCTCGAGGTCGGCCGCCTCGATGTACAGCGCGTGCGGCGAGACGGAGCCGAGGCGTTGCCTGATCGCGGCGTTGTACTCGGCGCCGTAGAAGTCCGACGCCGTCTCGAGCATGAGTCGGGCGTCGCCGCGGGCGAGGCTGACGTTCGGCTGGCTCACGTCGCCCTCTGCCGTGAACCCCAGCGCTCCGACGTAGAACGCGAGCGCTCCCGGGAGGTCGCCGACACGCAGCGACGGGATGACGCCCCAACCGCTCATCGGGCCGCCAGCGAGGCGTGGATCGGCTGGGCCCAGAGCCCGGCCTCGTCGGCGGGAAGCTCCTCGAACGCGAGCCCGAAGACCTCGGCGATCGCCTCGATCGCAGCCGGCCGTACGTCCTCGACGGTCACGGCCCGCTCGAGCTCGCGCGCCATCGTCGTGAACTGCGCGTCCTCGAGCCCGCAGGCCGTGATCCACTCCGTGAACGGCGCCGGGTCGAGGTTCACGTTGAGGGCGTATCCGTGCGTCGTGATCCAGCGCGAGACGTGGACGCCGATCGACGCGATCTTCCGCGGCCCCTGGCCGCCGCCGGGGGGCATCCAGACGCCGGTGAGGCCCTCGTAGCGGACGCCCTCGAGCTCGAACGCCGCGAGCGTGCGGATCAGGGCCTCCTCGAGCTCGCGCACGTAGCGCTTCACGTCCTTGCCGTGCCGGCCGAGGTCGAGGATGGGGTAGCAGACGAGCTGCCCCGGCCCGTGGAACGTCGACTTTCCTCCGCGGTCCGTCTCCGCGATCTCGACCTCTGCGTCCGCGGGGATGTGCAGCTCGCGATCGGTCTCCGTCCGCCGGCCGACGGTCACGACCGGCGGATGCTCGAGGAACACGACCGTCTCGGGGATCGCCCCCTGCGACACCGCGCCCGCGAGCGAACGCTGGAGCTCGAACGCCTCGGCGTACGGCACGAGGCCGAGGCTCATGAGGTACGCGCCGCGCGGCACGAGGGAAGGCTACTCGGACGCGATCAGCTCGCGCGCGGCGGCGAGGTCGCCCTCGCGCACGAGGATCTCACGCGGGCCTGCTCCGGAGGGCATGCCGTCGAGGGCGCCCGCCGCGAAGTTCGTGTACTGCTGCATGGAGTCGATCCCGTGCGTGGTCAGAAGTGCGCGCACCATCTCCGCCTCGAGCTCGTTCGCGACGACGGTCAGTCGCACGAGCTCGTCGCTCACGTTGGCTGACCGAACATCCAGCGGTGACCCTCGAGATCCTCCGCCGAGTAGACACGGAACCCGATGCCCGGCTCGTCCGGCTCGCGAAGGATGTGTGCCCCGGCCGCGCGCGCTCGCTCGCAGTGCTCGTCGACGTCGTGCACCTCCACGAACAGCCCGTCGATGACCCAGGGATTGTCGTAGGCGCGTCGCGCGAGCGGCGAGGACTCGCGTATCCGCAGCGGGCTCGCGTAACCGGCCGGCGTCGAGACGTAGACCGTCGCTCCGTCGAGCGACAGCTCGGCGTGGGTGATCGTGCCGTCCTCCTCGTATCGCGCCGAGCGATCCTCCGTGAACCCGAACGCGCGCCCGAGCCACTCGATCGCCGCCGCCGCGTCCTCGTAGCCGATGAACGGGACGATGCGCTGGGACATCTCAGGGTCTGACGTCGTAGCGTGGCAGCCCGTCGTCGGCGACGACCTCCCACGCGGCGACGGAGCGCATGAAGGTGTGCGCCTCGGGCTTCTGGTCGAAGTCGAGGCCGAAGGACGCCAGCCGCACGCTCGAGCTCTCCGACTCCGGCCAGCCGCCGCCGAAGAGGTTCGAGCCGCAGACCGAGCAGAACGTCTTCGCCGATCCGCCCTCCGGCGTGTACGAGCGGAGGTGCTCTTCCCCCTCGAGGACGCGGATCGCGGGCGTGCGCGCGAGTCCGCTGACGGTGCCGTAGCTTCCGGAGATCTGCTTGCAGAACGTGCAGTGGCAGAACGTCGTACGGAAAAACGGCTCCGTGACCTCGAAGCGGACCCCTCCGCAGAGACAGCGTCCCTCGAGCGCGCTCAGTACGCCGCCTCGTCCCAGCTCTCGAGCCGGTCGCGGAGATCGCGGAGGAACATCCCCGCATACGCGCCGTCGACGAGCCGGTGGTCGTACGTCAGGGTCAGGTTCATGAGCGGCCGGATGGCGATCACGTCACCGCCGAGCTCGTCCTGGACGACCCAGGGCCGCTTCACGAGCGCATAGGTCCCGAGGATCGCCGACTGCGGCTGGTTGATGATCGGCGTGCCGTGGAACGTGCCGAAGCTGCCGGGGTTGGTGATCGTGAACGTGCCGCCCTGGACGTCGTCGGGCAGGAGCTTCTTCGTGCGCGCACGCTCCGCGAGGTCCTGGATCGAGCGGGCGACGCCCGTCAGGTTCAGGTCCTGGACGTTCCGGATGACGGGGACGATGAGGCCCTTCCCCTCCTCGAGCGCGACGGCGATCCCGAGGTGCACGTCGGGTCTCGTCACGATGCTCTGCCCGCGGATCTCGCCGTTGATCCACGGGTAGTCGAGCAGCGTGTCGACCGCAGCGCGGGCGATGAAGGCGAGGTACGTGAGGTTGACCTTCTGCGTCGCGAGCTCGGGCTTGAGCTTCGCGCGCAGCGCCACGACGCGTGCCATGTCGACCTCGATCGCGCTCGTGACGTGCGCCGCGGTGTCGACGGAGCGGCGCATGTGCTCCATCACGCCCCGGCGCATCGCGGTCATGGGCGTCAGCTCCTCGCCCGGTGCGAGCTCCGCCGCCTGCGCTGCGGGCGCGGGGGCGGGGGCTGCCGGGGGCGGGGCGACCGGCGCGACCGGCGGGGGCACTGCGGCCGGCGCTGGCGCGGGAGCCGCTGCGGCGGCGACCGGAGCGGGCTCGGGCTGCGGCTCGGGTGCCGCTGCCGCAGGCGCCGGCTCGGCGGCCACGGGAGCGGGAGGCGCCTCGGGCTCGGCGGGAGCGGCAGGCGGTGGAGGCGCTGCCGCCGCCGCGCCGGACTCGATGAAGGCCATGATGTCCTTCTTCGTGACGCGGCCTCCGGTTCCGGTGCCGGTTACCGACGAGGGGTCGATCCCGTGCTCCGCGGCGATGCGTGCGACGACGGGGGATACGAACGTCTTGCCGTTGCCGGCGGCCTCAGGCGCGACCGGTGCCGGCTCGGGCGTGGACACCGGTGGGGCGGCAGCGACCGGCGGCGCGGCCGTCTCCTGAGCGGGCGCCGCGGGAGCCGCCGCGACGGGCTCGGGTTGCGCGGGCGCGGGCTGCGCAGGCTCGGGCTGCGCAGGCTCGGGCTCGGCGGGCGCCACCTGCGAGCCGGCCGGGCCGATCGTCGCCAGGACCGTCCCGACCTCGACCGTCGTGCCCTCCGCGACCAGGATCTGCGTGACGACCCCCTCGGCGGGGCTCGGCACCTCGGTGTCGACCTTGTCGGTCGAGATCTCGAGCAGCGGCTCGTCGCGCTGCACCGAGTCGCCGACCTGCTTCATCCACTTCGTGATCGTCCCCTCGGAGACGGAGACCCCCATCTGCGGCATCACGACCTCGGTCTGGGTTCCTGTCGACACCGTTCCTCCTAGTAGGCAGCAAGCTCTCGCAACGCGGTCACGACGTCGTCGACCTGCGGGATGAACGCCTTCTCGAGCGGCGGCGAGAAGGGCACGGGCGTGTCGGGCGCGGCGAGGCGCATGACAGGGGCGTCCAGGTGCTCGAACGCCTCCTCGGCGATCGTGGCTGCGATCTCCGCGCCGAAGCCGCCGGTGCGCGTGTCCTCGTGGAGCACGAGCACCTTGGAGCAGCGCTGCACGCCTTCGAGCACGCGCTCCTTGTCCCATGGAACGAGCGTCCGGAGGTCGAGGACCTCCGCCTCGAACCCCTCCTTCGCGAGCTCCTCGGCTGCTTCCGTCGCCGTGTGCACCATCGCGCCCCAGGTGACGATCGTCGCGTCGTCGCCGGGGCGATGGACGTTCGCGTACCCGAACGGAACCGTGTACCGGTCCTCGGGCACCTCGCCCTTGATGCGCCGGTACAGGTGCTTGTGCTCGAAGAAGAGCACCGGGTTCGGATCCTCGATCGCGCTCGCGAGCAGGCCCTTCGCGTCGTGCGGCGTCGCCGGGCAGACGACCTTCAGGCCCGGGATGTGCGCGAACGAGCTCTCCGGGTTCTGCGAGTGGAACGGGCCGCCCGAGAAGCCGCCGCCCGAGGGCAGGCGCACGACGATCGGGATCGGGGTGCCGGCCCGGAAGAACTGCTTCGACGCCACGGTCACGAGGTGGTCCCAGGCGCACGAGATGAAGTCCGCGAACTGCATCTCCGCGACCGGGCGCATCCCCATCAGCGCCGCTCCCGTGGCACCGCCCACGATCGCCGTCTCCGAGAGCGGCGTGTCGATGACGCGCCATGGCCCGAACTCCTCCTGGAAACCGAGCGACACCTTGAACGCGCCCCCGTACACGCCCACGTCCTCGCCGAGGACGAAGACGCGCGGATCGCGCCGCATCTCGAGGCGGAGCGCGTCCGAGATCGCCTGGATGTAGGTCATCTCGGCCATGGCAGCGTCCTCACTTGTGGTGGGGCGTGTCGAGGTCCTCGGGCCTGGCGAAGACGCCGTCCACGAGGTCCGAGGGATCGGGAAGCGGTGACTCCTGGGCGCGGTCGAGCGCGTCGTTCAGGAGCCGCTTGACGGTTGCGGCGATCGCGTCTTCCTCCTCGTCCGTCATGTCGGCGTGATCGCGCAGCCAGGTCCTGAAGCGCTCGATCGGGTCGTACTGCGCCCACTGCTCGAACATCTCCTTCGGGACGTAGAAGGCGTCGTCGTGCACCGCGTGGCCCTCCATGCGCAGCGTCAGGCACTCGAGGAGAGTCGGGCCGCCCCCGTCCCGCGCTTTCTCGATCGCCCGCTTCGCCTCGCGGTAGACCGCCAGCACGTCGGTGCCGTCGACGACGACACCCTCGAACCCGTAGGCGGCGGCGCGGTCGGCGATGTGCTCGACCGGGAAGGACAGGTACGTGGGCGTCGAGTAGGCCCACTGGTTGTTGTCGCAGACGAACACGATCGGGAGCTGGCGGACTCCGGCGAAGTTCATCGCCTCGTGCGCGTCCCCACGTGCCGCGGAGCCCTCGCCGAACCAGCCGAGCGCGACCCGCCGGTCGGCGCGGATCTTGAACGCCAGCGCCATTCCCGTCGCGACCGGCAGCATCGCGGGCAGGTGCGACACCATCGTGTGCAGCCCGAGCTCGGCCACCGCCATGTGCACGTTCCCATCGCGCCCGCGGGTCGGGCCGCCCTCGCGGCCCATGTACTGCGCGAACACGCGCCAGGGCTCGACGCCGCGGACGACGTGGACTCCCATGTCGCGATGGAGAGGCGTCCCGACGTCGTTGGGCCCCATCGCCGTCCCGACACCGACGGACGCACCTTCGTTGCCGCGACCCGTGTAGAAGGAGCCGGGGATCTTGCCTTGCTTGTAGAGGATGTGGCCGCGCTCCTCGATCCCGCGCGTCACCAGCATGTTGCGGTACATGCCGAGGAGGTCCTCGCGATCCAGACCCGCCTCCTTCATCTCCTGCAGCGAGCCCACCGGCTCGGCTTCACGCACGGCCATGCAGTCGTCTCCCGTCGTCCGCTGGGTCGCCGCCACTTTACAGTGGTCGTCGGTGGCCAAGTCGAAGCGCAACTGGATCCAGGAGGAGCGCCGGAAGACGCTCGGCGACTGGGTCGCCTTCTGCCTGACGTGCGGGCACACGCTGCGCTACTTCCTCGAGGACGAGGCCGGCCTCCCGGGAGCCTGCCCGCAGTGCGGCGGCGAGCTCAGGCATCGCTGCCCGAGCTGCTCGGCGCCGATCGGGTCGGCGTTCGCGGTCGAGTGCGAGGAGTGCGGCGAGCCCGTTCGCGAGCCCGAGCTCTTCGGGACGACGATCCGGCGCTCCGGGCGCTAGCGTCGGTCCTCTGCGAGCTCCTCCTCGATCAGCAGCTCCCACCCGCTCTCTCCGGCGATGATCTCCGCTCGGGTGCCTCTCTCGCCCAGCTCCGGCCGGACGGTGTTCAAGACTTCCTCCACCCACGACTCCTCCCACGGGAACTGCGCCGGCCCGAGAGGAGCGCGGATAGCCCGCGCCGCGCCGACGAGCCGCGCGGCACGCGCCGGGTCGCTCGGGGCCCGCACGCGGGCGAGCGCGACCAGGCTCGACGCGAGGAAGTCCTTGAAGTCGATACGGCGAAACGAGCGCAGGGCCTCCAGGATGGGCTGGACGGCAGCCTCGAGGTCTCCCGCGGCAACGGCCACCGCTCCGAGCTCGAGCCGTGCGATGCCGGCCACCTCCTCGTCGCCCAGGCGGCGACTGACCTCGAGGCTCGCCGATGCCTGCGCCTCCGCTTCCGCGTACTCGCCGAGCATGAAGGCGATGTCCGCGAGGTTGACGAGCGCCATCGCCACGGCGCGCTCGTCCCCCAGCTCGCGCCCGAGCTCCAGGCTCTCGGCGTGGCACGCACGTGATGCGAGGAGGTCGCCGACTCCCATGTGCGCGAGACCGAGGGCCATGAGGCCGCGCATCGCGCTGCGTGTGTCTCCGGCGGCGCGAGCGATCGCCAGGGCCTGCGCGGCCGGCTCGAGGGCCGCTCCGGGGTCGCCCTTGGTCCACGCGAGCGTGGCGAACCAGTAGAGCGCCCTCGCGCGCAGCAGAGGATCTCCCTCCCCCGACGCGAGGCTGCGCTCGAGCCAGAGGCGGCCCTCGGTTGCGTAGCCGCGGACGTACCAGAGCCGCGCGATCGCGCACAGGCGAAGCGCAGTCGTCGTGTCCCCCTCGCCGGTCGCGACCTCGAGCGCCGCCCGGACGTTGTCGTGCTCACGCTCCGCCTCGTCGAGCGCTCCCGCGGTGTGCAGATCGTGCTCGAGCCTTTCGGCGAGCCCGGCGAAGTAGGCGGCGTGGCGAGCGCGCGCCCCGGTATCGCCCGTCTCGAGAAGTCGCTCGAGGGCGTACTCGCGGACGGTCTCGAGCATCGAGAACCGGAGCTCCTCCCCGCCGACCCGCTCCGTGCGCACCAGGCTCTTCTCCACGAGCGAGCCCAGCGTCCCCAGGTCCGCGCCCGCGACCTCCTCGGCGGCTTCGAGCGTCCAGCCGCCGGCGAAGACGGCGAGTCTCGCGAGCAGCGAACGCTCCTTCGGGGCGAGTAGGCGATAGCTCCAGTCGAGCGTGGCGCGCAGCGTCCGCTGCCGGTCGGGCAGGTCGCGATCGCCGTCGGCCAGCACGCCCAGACGATCCTCGAGCCGCTCGAGCAGCGCGTCCGGCGCCAGGAGCTTCAGGCGTGCAGCGGCGAGCTCGAGCGCCAGAGGGAGCCCGTCGAGCGCCCGACAGATCCCGACGACCGCCTGCACGTTCTCCCGCGCCAGGACGAAGCCGGGCTGCGCGCTCCGCGCTCTGGCCAGGAAGAGCGCGACGGCCTCGCTCCGCTCGACCTCTTCGAGCGTTCTTGCACCCCGCCGGGGAAGCTCGAGCGGGGGAGCGCGGTACTCCCGCTCGGCGGCGATGCGAAGCGGCTCCCTGCTCGTGGCGAGGATGCGGGCGTGTGGCACGCGAGCGAGCAGCTCGGCCACGAAGGGGGCACACTCGAGCACGTGCTCGACGTTGTCCACGACGAGCAGCGCCTCGCGCGGCCCGACGGCTGCCTCCATCCGGGTGACGAGAGCGTCGCCCTCGGCATCTCGTACGCCGAGCGCTCGGGCGATCGTGGGTCCCACCAGCGCCGACTCCGCCAGCGGCGAGAGGTCGACGAAGTACACGCGGCCGTCCAGCTCTGGGAGCAGTCCCCGCGCGACCTCGAGCGCGAGCCGTGTCTTGCCCGTACCGCCGGTGCCCGTGATCGTGACCAGTCTCGACCCTGCCTCTCGGACGAGCGCGGTGATCGCCGCCAGCTCGAGCGCTCGGCCGACGAGTGGTCGCGCCGGAACCGGGAGCCTCGTTGCGGGCTCGGTCGCGATCGGCGGCGGATTCAGAGACTCGTCCTGGCGCAGGATGGCCGCGTGGAGATGGTGGAGCTCGCGCGCCGGCTCGACGCCGAGTCCGTCCACGAGCGCCCTCCGCGCCGCGCGGAAGGCGTCGAGCGCCTCGGCCTGGCGGCCCGAGCGGACCAGCGCGAGCATGAGCTGAGCGCGGAGGCGCTCTCGATAGGGATGCTCAGCGGCCAGCGCCTCGAGCTCGGCGACGAGCTGGTCGTGCCGACCCACCTGTAGATCGGCCTCGATCCGTCGCTCGAGAGCCACGAGCCGGAGCTCCTCTATGCGCTCGCGCTCGAGAACGACGAACGGTGCCTCGGGCAGATCCGAGAGCGCCGTTCCCCGATGGAGAGCGAGGGCCTCGCGCAGTGTCTCGGAGGCGCGTGCGGGATCCTCTTCGGCGGCGCGCTCGACGAGCTCGGAGAAGCGCTCGAGGTCGAGCTCGCCCGCGCGCAGAGCCAGCCGGTACCCCGTCCCCCGTCTTTCCACTCGGTCGGCGCCGAGCGCCTTCCGCAGCCCGTGCACGGCGACCTGCAGCGAGTTCCGGGCGGTGCGTGGGGGCGCGTCGCCCCACAGCGCGTCGATGATCCGGTCCCGCGGCACGACACGGTTGCCGTTCAGAGCCAGCAGAGCGAGCAGTGCACGCTGGCGCGGCGCACCGAGGTCCACGTCGCCTGCATCGGACGTCACCTCGAGCGCTCCCAGGATGCGGAACTCGTGCCGCGTCACGCCGCTGTCCGATTATCCCCATTCCCAAGTCGGAGATAAGTGAACCGTAAGCGGGGCTCCCGATCGTGTCGCCGTCATCCCGACCTAGAGGAGAGCCCGATGATCCACGCAGGAGACTCGATCGAGAACCCCGTCACCGGCGAGCGCATCGTCTTTCGTCGGACGTCTCGCGACACTGGCGGACAGGCCGTCGTCCTCGAGTGCTTCGTACAGCCGAAAGGCTTCGTCGCAGCCGCACACGTGCACCCCTCACAGGAGGAGCGCTTCGAGATCCTGAGCGGGACGGTCGGGTTCCGTACGCCGCTCGGTGAGCGCATCGCCGGCCCGCGCGAGCGGGTGACCGTCCCCGCCGGTACGCCGCACACGTTCTGGAACGCCGGTGAGGTCGAGGCGCACTTCGTGTGCGAGGTGCGGCCGGCGCTGCAGTTCGAGCAGCTCGTCGAGACGATGTTTGCGCTCGCCGCCGACGGCAAGACGAACCGGAAGGGCATGCCGAACCCACTCCGGCTCGCCGTCATCGCGAACGCGCACTTCGACACCGTTCGCCTGCCGTTCCCACCCGCCTGGATACAGAAGGCCGGGCTGCTTCTCGGCGCCCCGCTCGGACGCCTCCTCGGGTACCGGGCGACGTACGAGCCGAGCGTCGACGCCGATCCTGCGCTCGGAATCTGATGCGCCGCCGCTGGAAGCGTCGCGCGCTGTGGGCAGCGCTGCTACTGGGAGCAGCGCTGCTCGCGATCCCCGCGACGGTCGCTCAGGCGACCGCAGCTCTCGGAGCCCACATCGAAAGGAGTTCCATCATGCGCAAGCTCGTACTGCTCTGTGTCGCCATCGTCACCGCGCTGGCAGCGCTCGGTGCGGCTGTTGCCTCGGCATCCGGCACCGAGACGATGGCCTTCATCGCCGTAGGAGATGCGAAGAGCGAGGTCCGAGTCGACGTAGGCAAGAAGGGCGAGTCACCCGGAGACTCGGTCTTCTTCGCCGAGCGTCTGCTCGAGAACGGGAAGAAGGTCGGACGCACCGAGATCACGTGCGCGTTCTACTCGGAGACGGCGGGTCGGTGCTTCGGGACCCTCAGGCTGCCAGGTGGGACGATCGAGGCGGGCGGCTCCGAGCTGGGAGGCAAGTCCTTCTCGGTCGCGGTTCTCGGCGGAACCGGCAAGTACGCCGACGCGACCGGTGCAGTGCGGATCACGCAGCTGGGCGGCATGCGCGCGCGCTACGAGGTCGAGCTCGCCGGGTAGACGAGGACGCGCCCATTCTTCGACGGGCTCGGTCGTCGCCGAGCCCGTCGTTCTCAGGTGATCTGAGAGAAGCGGATCAGCGTCACGACGTCGTCCTCGGCCACCTCGCGGTTGTAGAGCTGGCTGAGGAACCAGACCATCTCGTCCACGCGCCGGATCTGCGGGTTGTCGTGCTCGATCTCGCGTGGGGAGAGCTCGCGCAGCGCCTTCACCTCGACCTTGTCGATGACGGCGTCGAAGATCCTCTCCCGCTGCCCGTACCGCGCTCCGCAGAGCACGGTCACGATCATCCCCTTCTTGTACTTCGCGGACTTGTCGCCCAGGCGGATCGTCGCCGTCTTGCGGCCAGTCCGAAGCTGGTCGGCGACTGCCGGGTTGTAGAAATTCAGCGCGAACGTCGGCATCGGCGGCCGCGCAACTATAGAGGGTCGCCGGCGAGCTCCTCGATCGCCTTCGCGACCATCTCGCGCTCGCCCCGGTATGCGAGGAGGGTCGGCCCGTCGGCGAGCGGCAGCCAGCGCGCGTCGGCGACCTCGACGTCCATGCCCGGCGGCAGCGCACCGATACGCCCCGTGGTCGCCTGCGCGAGGAAGAAGCTGACGATCTTGAAGACGCGCTCGCCCTCCCACGTGTACACGTAGCGCACGTCGCCGAGCTTGCGCCCGAGCCGGCCCCGGACGCCCGTCTCCTCGTAGGCCTCGCGGAGCGCGGTCTCGGCGGGCGCCTCGCCGCGATCGACGATCCCCTTCGGCAGCACCCACAGCCCTGCGCGCCTGCCCTGCGGACGGACCGCCGCGAACCACCAGCGACCTCGCATCCGGCGGACGAGGACGGCTCCGGCGGAGAACTCCCTGCGCATCACGACTTTGTAACAGCGCCGCGCCGCAGCGATAGGAGATCTGAGCAAGACGGACTCAATTTGGCTTGGCGAAAGGAAGCGCGAGTGCTATTGTCCCCCTGGCACTCTCGTGCTTCGAGTGCCAGCATTGTCACAAAGTCCGTTACAAGGAGGACTGGAATGGATTTGCAGCCGCTTGGTGATCGCATCATCGTCGAGATCCTCGATGAGGAGGAGACGACGGTGAGCGGCAT
>DASUCN010000055.1:0-2787 GCA_036276015.1 Gaiellaceae bacterium
CCATGCCGTGTTCGTGGTCGACGCCGACGCGGCGGACGCCGAGCGCTGGGTACGCGCCCAGCGTCCGGATCTTCGCGTGATGAGCGCAGGGCGGGTCATCGAGATCTACAAGGAGACGGGCCTGCCCGACGAGTTCGTGCGCCAGTTCGCGCTCGGCGACTTCCAGGGCACGCATGCGCTCGGGCACACGCGCATGGCGACGGAGAGCCGCGTCACGACCGAAGGCTCGCACCCGTTCTCGACCGGCTTCGACCTCTGCCTCGTGCACAACGGGTCGCTCTCGAACCACAATCGCCTGCGCGAGTCGCTGCGGCGCGAGGGCATCGGCTTCCAGACCGAGAACGACACCGAGGTCGCCGCCGGCTACCTCGCGTGGCGGCTGCGCGAGGGCGCGACACTCGAGCAGGCGCTGGAAGGGTGCCTCGAAGATCTCGACGGCTTCTACACCTTCGCGGTCGGCACGGCCGACGGCTTCGCCGTGCTCCGCGACCCGATCGCGTGCAAGCCCGCCGTGCTCGCGGAGACCGACGACTGGGTGGCGATGTCATCCGAGTGGCGCTCGATCGCGGTCCTCCCGGGCGCGGCGGATGCGCGCGCGTGGGAGCCCGAGCCGGGTGTGGTCTACGTCTGGGAGAAGGCGCTCGTCTGATGGCGGTCGCCGAGCGCGAGCAGGCAGCGGTCGAGGTCGTGGACCTCGCGACGACATCGCTCCGCGAGCTGAACCAGCGGCTGCACGATCTCGCCGGCGGCGCTTCCGGGCCGCGACACTGGCGGATCGTCAACCCGAGCGGCGCGCACGCGGTCGCCTGTGGCCTCGATGCCGAGATCGAGGTCGAGATCGACGGCCACGTGGGCTACTACTGCGCCGGGATGAACAAGCTCGCGACCGTGCGCGTGCACGGGAATGCGAGCACCGGCATCGCCGAGAACATGATGTCGGGGCGTGTCGAGGTCGACGGCAACGTGAGTCAGTCAGCAGGCGCCACCGGGCGCGGAGGCCTGCTCGTCGTCCACGGCAACGCGTCGTCGCGCTGCGGGATCTCGATGAAGGGCATCGACATCGTCGTCGGCGGGTCGGTCGGGCACATGAGCGCGTTCATGGCGCAGACCGGCTGTCTCGTGGTGTGCGGCGACGCGGGCGAGGCGCTCGGCGACTCGATCTACGAGGCGCGGCTCTACGTGCGTGGCGACGTCGCCAGCCTCGGCGCCGACTGCATCGAGAAGGAGATGCGCGACGAGCACGTCGAGCAGGTGCGCGGCCTCCTCGCCGCCGCGGGCATCGACGCCGATCCGGCCGACTTCCGCCGCTACGGCTCGGCGCGGCAGCTGTACACGTTCAAGGTCGACAACGCGGCGGCGTACTGATGTCCCGAACGGACAGGCCAGGGGTCAGACCCCACGCCGAAATCGGCTCAACCATGGGAATGCTCTGATGTCCGCAACGGACATCCCAGGGGTCAGACCCCTGGGGTCTGACCCCGGCACCGCGTCGCGGCCCTGGAACCTCCGCGAGTCGTACCTCTTCGACCGGACCGTCATCGCCGAGATCCAGCGGGCTGCGACGGAGGGGATCTACGACATCCGCGGGTTCGGGGCGAAGCGGAAGCTCCCGCACTTCGACGATCTCCTCTTCCTCGGCGCCTCGATCTCCCGGTACCCGCTCGAGGGCTACCGCGAGCGCTGCGCGACCGACGTCGTGCTGGGCACGCGGTTCGCGCGCACGCCGCTCGAGCTGAAGATCCCGATCACGATCGCGGGGATGAGCTTCGGCGCTCTCTCGGCCCCGGCGAAGGAGGCGCTCGGCCGTGGCGCGACGGAGGTCGGCACCTCGACCACGACCGGCGACGGCGGCATGACGCCGGAGGAGCGCGAGCACTCGAAGATCCTCGTCTACCAGCTCCTCCCCTCCCGCTACGGGATGAACCCGGACGACCTGAGGCGCGCCGACGCGATCGAGGTCGTGGTCGGCCAGGGCGCGAAGCCCGGCGGCGGCGGGATGCTCCTCGGCCACAAGATCTCCGACCGCGTCGCCGAGATGCGCTCGCTTCCGAAGGGCATCGACCAGCGCTCCGCCTCGCGACACCCCGACTGGACGGGGCCGGACGACCTCGAGATCAAGATCACCGAGCTGCGCGAGATCACCGACTGGGAGAAGCCCATCTTCGTGAAGGTCGGCGCGACGCGGACGTACTACGACGTCCAGCTCGCGGTGAAGGCGGGCGCCGACGTGATCGTCGTCGACGGCATGCAGGGAGGGACGGCCGCAACGCAGGACGTCTTCATCGAGCACGTCGGGATCCCCACGCTTCCGGCTACGCGCATCGCTGCGGATGCGCTGCAGGAGCTCGGCATGCACCGCAAGGTGCAGCTGATCGTGTCGGGAGGCATTCGGAGCGGGGCGGACGTCGCCAAGGCGTTGGCGCTCGGCGCCGATGCCGTCTCGATCGGCACCGCGGCGCTCGTGGCGATGGGCGACAACAGCCCGGAGCACGACGCCGCCTACCGCGAGCTCGGCAGCGCCGCCGGCTACTACGACGACTGGCAGGCCGGCCGCGACCCGACGGGCATCTCGACCCAGGACGACGAGCTCGCCGCGCGCTTCGACCCCGTCCTCGGCGGCCGCCGCATCGCCAACTACCTGCGCGTCCTCACCCTCGAGACGCAGACGCTCGCGCGCGCGTGCGGCAAGTCGCACGTGCACAACCTCGAGCCCGAGGACCTGGTCGCGCTCACGGTCGAGGCAGCCGCGATGGCGAAGGTGCCGCTCGCCGGCACCGACTGGATTCC
>DASUCN010000056.1:0-11908 GCA_036276015.1 Gaiellaceae bacterium
CCGCGCGGCGATCCCGTGACGGTCGAGGAGGATGCGCGTCCGCCGCGTGTCCTCGCAGAGGACGAGGTCGGCGCTGCGTAGCTCTTCGAGCACCCGGAGCGTGACGTCGTCGAGATTGCCGATCGGTGTCGCACAGACGGCGAGCGGCATCAGCGCACCCCGTCGAGCGCCTCGAAGCCGACGAGGCCGGCTCCGACGAGACCGGCGTCGGATCCGAGCTCCGCCGGCACGATCCGAATCCCGCGATTCGCGGGTGGCACCGCCTCCGCCCTCGCGGCCTCACGCGCGGGATCGAGGACGAGATCTCCTGCTGCGATCCCGAAGCCCCCACCGATGACGACGAGCTCGGGGTCGAAGACGTTCGCGAGCGAGCCGATGGCGGCGCCGAGCGAGCGCCCGATCCGCGCAAGCCCGTCCTGTGCACGATCGTCGCCGGCCGTCGCGCGCTCGATGAGCGTGTGAGCATCCGCGTCTGCCCCGTAGAGCTCCACCGCGATGCGATCCGCGACGCTGCCCGACGCGAGCATCTCGAGATGTCCACGACCGCCGCAGGTGCACGTCTCGCCGCCCTCCTGGACGACGACGTGCCCGAGCTCGGCCCAGCCGCGGAAGAGACGACCGTCGATGACAACGCCCCCTCCGACGCCCGTCCCGAGCGTGAGCATCACGAGGTTCGAGGTTCCCCGGCCCGCACCGCACCTCCATTCGGCGAGCGTCGCCACGCTGCCGTCGTTCTCGACACCGACGGGCAGCCCGAACCGCTCGTGCGAGCGCGATACGAGATCGACGTCGTCGAGGGGGAGGTTCATCGCGTTGAGGATCCGTCCCGTTCCCCGCTCGAGGTTCGCAGGAATGCCGTAGCCGATCGCAGCGACCCTCGGGCCGAGGTGGGCCTCGACCGCAGCGTCGAGCGCAGCGAGAACACCTTCCTCGGAGCCGTCCGGGCTCGGCGTCTCGACCTCCGACACCACGTTTCCTTCGCGGTCGACCAGGCCCGAGAGGATCTTCGTTCCACCCACGTCGAGCCCGATGACGAGGGGAGCCTCCACGGCGGGGCAACGATATCGCCCCGTTCGGATCCGGTTGTCCCGCCGCGACCGAGGTCACGCCGGCTACCCCGCCAGGCACCATGACGGCCGCCATGGCGGAGCAGGAGAAGCCCTACAAGCTCTACCGCGGCGGCCGCAAGAAGGGAAAGGTGCCGGTCGCACGCCCGAGCGCGACCCCGAAGCAGACGCCGCCTGCCGGCCGGCGGCGTCGCTGGTGGTTGTGGGGCGTCCTTGCAGTCGTCGGACTTCTCGTGCTCGCCGCCGTCTGGGGACTCCTCGGCTTCCGCGCGTTCGCGGGCGGCGTCGACGAGGCGAATGCGCGCCTCTCGCGGCCGGCGAACGCACAGCTCGCGAAGCGCGACCGTTCGATCCTCTCCGAGCCGACGACCGTGCTCGTGATCGGAACGGACGGTGGACGCCGGCCCGGCCGCGCCGATGCGAACCGCTCGGACTCGACGATGCTCGTGCACTTCGACCCAGAGACGCATCGTGTCGCGTACCTCTCCATCCCCCGCGATCTCCAGGTCGAGATCCCCGGCTATGGCACATCGAAGATCAACGCGGCGAACCAGATCGGCGGTCCTGCGCTCACGATCGCGACGGTCAAGGCGCTCACCGGCCTCCCCATCGACCACGTCGTCGTCGTCGACTTCGACGGCTTCGAGGAGCTCATCGACGCGATCGGCGGAATCGAGGTGACGGTTCCGAAGGCGATCCTCTCGAACAGGTTCGACTGCCCCTACAAGCCGGCGCGCTGCGCGGACTGGAAGGGCTGGCGGTTCGAGAAGGGGACGCAGCACATGGACGGCAGGCGCGCGCTCGTCTACTCGCGCGTTCGCACGAACCAGCTCGACCCGTCCGACACCGACATCACGCGCGGGAACCGGCAGCAGATCGTCGCCGACGCTGTAGGCAGCAAGATCGCGAGCGTCGGCACGTTCCTCCGTCTCCCGTTCATGGGTGACGAGCTGGCTGCGCCACTCACAACCGATCTCTCGGCCTGGGAGCTCGCACAGCTCGGCTGGATCCGCTGGCGCTCCTCGAGCTCGCTCCGCTGCCGGCTCGGCGGCACGCCGAGCTCGGCCGGCGGCGAGTCCGTGCTCCTCGGGTCGGAGGACAACGTCGCCGTCGTCTCGATGTGGCTCGGTCGCTCGGCGCCGCTCGCTCCACGCAAGGGCGACCTGTACGGCGCCGGCTGTACTCGACGCTAGGCAGCACGCTGCGCAAGATCGGAATCCGCGAGCGCGGATTCCGATCGCGCGACCCCCTGAAGGCGTCCGCTTCGCGGCCGCTCTCGCATCGTCGACTCAGCCTGAGTCAGGGGACGCTGGCTTGGGCTTGGAGTCCGACGCCGTCTTCTCCGCCGGCTTGTCGGCCTTCTTCTCGGTCGACGACTCCCCGTCCTTCGCCTTCGTCTTCTTCGAGCCGTAGTCGGTCGAGTAGAACCCCGACCCCTTGAAGTGCACCGCGACCGGGAACAGGAGCTTCTCCACCGGACCTGCCCCGCAGGTGACGCACGTCTCGGCAGGCGGATCCGACATCTTCTGGAAGAGCTCGAACCTGTGCCCGTTGGGGCAGCGATACTCGTAGATCGGCACGTGGGCGGGAAGGCTAGCGCCCCGTCCGGGCCGAGACGCGTGCCGCCGCTACGTCGATGCCCCTCGCTCGTCACGCTCCTGACGCTCGAGCTCGAGCAACTCGAGGTAGCACGGCGCGCTCTCGAAGGCGGCGAGCCCGCGCGGTCGGGCGCGCCGGCGCTGCACTCGGCGTCTGCGTGTGACCGCGGCCATCGCAGCGGACGCGCCGAAGACACCGCCGAGCAGGAAGGTGCGGAGCTTGCCGCGATGCTCGCCTCCGTCCACGCCCGGATCCTACGATCACGACGCCATGCTCGTGTGCACACTCGGCGACCTCACCCTCGACGTCGTCGTCCGCCTCTCAGGCCCACTCGCCGCAGGCGGAGACGTGGACGCGGAGATCCGCACCGGCCCAGGTGGGCAGGCCGCGAACGTCGCTGCGTGGGCGGCAGAGCTCGGCGCACGGGCGCGCTTCGTCGGCAAGACGGGGGCGGACGACGCGGGCGAGCTCGTGCGAGCCCGCCTCGGCGCCGTCGAAGTCGAGATCCTCGGGCCGGTCGAGGGTCGCAACGGCACGATTTGCTCACTCGTGTCGGCGGACGGCGACCGCTCGATGGCTGCCGACCGCGGGGCGGCGCGCGACCTCCATGCCGACGAGATCGATCCCTCATGGCTCGAGGACATCGACCATCTGCACGTCTCCGGCTACGCGCTCATGCTCGAGCCGGTGCGCAGCGCCGCCCTCCGCGCGGCGGAGCTCGCACGCGCTGTGGACGCGCGGGTCAGCCTCGACCTCGGGACCTGGAGTGCGATACGGGACGCCGGAGTCGAGACGTTCAGGGAGACGGTGCGCCGGCTCGCGCCCGACGTCGTGTTCGCCCAGGAGGACGAGGAGCGAGTGGTCGGTCGTGTGGTCGACGCCAGCTGGATCGTCAAGCGCGGCGCGCGAGGCTGTTCCTTCGACGGCGAGGAACGCCCGGCGTTGCCCGTGGAGCGCGTGCTGGACTCGACCGGCGCCGGCGACGCGCTCGCGGCGGGATGGATCGTCGGTGGTCCCGACCTCGCACTCGAGGCCGCGGCGCGCTGCGTGCAGCAGCTCGGCGCGATGCCGCTAGCGTCCGGCGACACGTGACGGATCTCATCGTTATCTCGGACGAGGTGCGCGCCGCGCTCGTAGAGGGCCGGGCCGTCGTCGCGCTCGAGACGACCATCGTCGCGCACGGGTTTCCCGCCCCCCACGGGGTCGAGGTCGGACTCGAGATGGAGCAGGCCGTCCGTAGCGCAGGCGCCACGCCGGCGACGATCGGCGTTCTCGGGAGTCGCATCCGCGTCGGGCTCTCCGGCGAGGAGCTCGCGCGCTTCGACTCGAGCGCGCGGAAGGTCGGGCCTCGGGATCTCGGAGCCTGCGCAGTCGCAGGCGACCTCGGCGCGACCACCGTCGGCGGCGTCCTGGCAGTCGCACGGCACGTCGGCATCCGGTTCATGGGCACCGGCGGGATCGGCGGAGTGCACCGCGGCTACCCCTCCCCACCGGACGTGTCCGCGGACCTCGTCGCCCTCGTCACCTCCCCGGTGCTCGTCGCTTGCTCGGGCGCGAAGTCGTTGCTGGACATCCCGGCGACCGTGGAGCACCTGGAGACGCTCGGCATTCCGGTTCTCGGCTACCGGACCGACACGCTCCCGCTCTTCTACGAGGCCACAGGAGGCCCGCCCGTGTCCCAGCGGGTCGACGACGCGGTGGCCGCGGCACGGACTGCCGCGGCCCACTGGGAGCTCGGCGGCTGCGGCCTCCTGCTCACGAACCCGCCGCCCGAGAGCATCGAGGTCGCAGAGCTGATCGAGGAGGCGGTCACGGCCGCGACGCGCGACGGCGTCTCCGGCCAGGCCGTGACGCCCTTCGTGCTCGCGTACCTGCACGCGAAGTCGGGTGGGCGCACCCGTGAGGTCAACCGCAAGCTCGCCGTCTCCAACGCGCGGCTGGCGGGTGAGGTGTCGGTAGCGTTCGCCAGCTCGTGAGCCTCTACGACGCCGTCCGCGACCTGCCGCTCACGATCGAGGGGTACGACCTCGAGGTCTCAACGCTCGACGTCTCGAGCGGGTTCACGCGCAAGACGACGACGATTCGCCTGACCGGCGCCGGTGAAGAGGGGCTCGGCGAGGACGTCACGTACGAGGCGACGGAGCACGATGCTCAGCTCGCCCGCGGTCCCGTCCTCCCACTCGCAGGCGAGTGGACGACCGACTCGTTCTCACGCCACCTCGCCGACCAGGCCCTCTTCGAGAACCCACCCGAGCGCGACGTCTACGTCGACTATCGCCGCTGGGGATTCGAGAGCGCCGCACTGGATCTCGCCCTCCGGCAGAGCGGAACGACGCTCGGACGGACGGTCGGGCGCGAGCTGCGCCCGCTGACCTACGTCGTGTCGATGCGGCTCGGCGAGCCGCCGACGCTCGAGCGGGTGCAGGGCTGGCTCGCCCTCTACCCGGGGCTGCGCTTCAAGCTCGACGCGACGAGCGACTGGACCGATGACCTCGTCGCCGAGCTCCGGGAGCTCGGCTGCGTCGACTCGGTCGACTTCAAGGGCCACTACACGGGCACGGTCGTCGACCAGGGCGCCGACCCGGCGCTGTACGAGCGCGTGATCGAAGGACTCCCGGGAATCTGGCTCGAGGATCCGAAGGTCGACGACGGCACGCGCACGATCCTCGAGGCTGCGCGGGAGCGCGTCACCTGGGACGCGATCATCCACTCCGTCGCCGACATCGAGGCGCTCCCGTGGCCGCCGAAGACGGTGAACGTCAAGCCGTCTCGCTTCGGCTCGATCGAGCGCCTCTTCGCCGCGTACGACTACTGCGAGGCGAACGGGATCGGCGCGTACGGAGGTGGCCAGTTCGAGCTGTCGGTCGGCCGCGGGCAGATCCAGTACCTTGCGGCCCTCTTCCATCCGGACACGCCGAACGACGTCGCGCCGGGAGGGTTCAACCTGCCCGATCCCACGCCAGGGCTCCCCCCGAGCCCGCTGACGGTCGTGCCGCGCGAGTCCGGCTTTCTCGCGCTCTGAGCCCTATTCGAGGCTCGACAGAAAGGCGTCGACCGGGATCAGCGGAAGCGACTCGAGCTTCGCGCTCCCACGGGCGCCGAGCGCGATCGAGACCTTCGCGATCGTCAGGTCGTCGGGCGCCTCGACGATGTTCACGAAGTCGTACTCGCCGAGCGCCGCCCACTGGTGGAGCACCTTCGCGCCCATCTCCTCGACGTCGCGGTTCACCTCGGCGAGGCGTGCCGGATTCGCGTGGAGGGTCTGGACACCCTTCTCCGTGAGCGTCGTCAGCATGAGGTAAGTCGGCATCTCACTCCTTCGGTCGCTGGCCGCGCGAGCGTAACCGAGCGTCCTGGTCGACGTAGAGAACCGCACCGCCGAGGAAGAGGAGCGGCGCCAGCACGGCATCCGCGAGGAAGATCGCGGTACGGACGGTGTTGTCGGCCTGCGATTCGAGGAGCAGCGCGAGACCGATCCGCATGACGAAGAAGAGGATCACGAGCGTCGCGAGCGCGCCCGCCGCGTGGAGGTAGTCGACCCGCCCGAGGGCGAGACCGCGTCGGAGCGAGCCCGTGAACGACGCTCCCTCCCGGAGTGCAACGGGCACCGCCAGTCCGGCGAGCGCGAGCCAGAGGACGCCCGCCAGCGCGAACCACGGCATCAGCAGTGCGGCTGGGATCCAGACGACGCAGCCCACGCCGATCGCGACCACCCACGCGCGTACCGGCGGGGTCTCGATGCCGAGCGCACACGCATAGGCGAACGCCGCCGAGAAGACCGGCGCAGCGACGAGCAGCACCGCTCCCGCCGTCAGGCGGTCGACGCCGACGGTCGCCTGGTTCACCGCGGCAACGACGATCCCGAGGGGCAGCGCACGCATGAAGTGGGCGCCGTAGAGCTTGATCGCCTCGCCGACGAGCTGACCGACGGTCCGCGTCTCGGGGGGAAGCGGCGGCGGCATGGGGCGCTCCTCCCGCTTCGCTCGCCGCGCCATGGGCGGAGAGGCTACTGCCGTGTCGCCGCGAGCACCCTCGGGATCGCTTCGGCCAGAGCCTCGAGCGCCCGGCCGATGCGCCAGCGGCCGCGGTCGGACTCCGTGATCTCGTTCGAGACCGCGCGGATCTCGATTGCCGGAACGCCTGCCTGCGCGCACGCACGCAGGACGCCGAAGCCCTCCATGGCCTCGACCCGCACGGTCGACGCGCCGCCGCCGACGGCCGCGCTCGTGCCGATCGGGAGGACGAGCGCGTCGGGGAGGGCCTCGCGAACCACCTCGAGGAGGCGTGGGTCCGGCGCGGCCCGGTCCACGACCGGGATCTCCGCTGCGATGTCGACGTACAGCGACTCACTTCCGATGACCACGCCGCCAGGCGTGATCCCGTGCCCGCCCGCGATCCCCACATGCACGACGGCTGAGGGAGGCTCGAGTGCGAGCGCACGTGCCGTCGCAGCGGCTGCCTCGACCGGACCGACGCCACACACCAGGCCGGGGTGGTCGCAGAGCTCGATCTCGGTCGCGGCGACGAGGAGCGTCACGCTCGTACGCTATTCGCTCCGGAGGAGAAACACCGGGTGGCGGGGCGCCTCGGCGAGCCAGTCCTCGTCCGAGGACTGGAGCGTCACTTCGAAGAACGGCCGCGTCACGCGCCCGCGGCGGAAGTACTCCCGGAGCACCGGCACCGCACGATCGGGAGAGAGCTCGTCGACCGTCAGCCGTTCCTGGCTTCGCCCTCGTTGCAGCCCGACCCATCCGGACGCGCGGGCGTTCCTCACCCAGTTGCGGTCGCCGTACGGCGCGACGAGGTAGCGCTCGCGGCCGAGCGTGACGATCGAGACCGGGGTCGACCAGAGCTTCCCGCTCGACCGGCCGGGAACCGTCAGGAGGTGGGTCCGCGGGCCGGCCAATCCGAGACGAGCGAGTGGCCGGACGAGCGCATTGACACCCCTCCTCCACCTGCTCTTCCGATACGGCCTCGGCGTGTCCCCCACGAGCGCGACGTTAGCGAGCGCACATCGAGACCGCCCCTCACGGGGCGGTCTCGATCGCCACAGGGTCTCGACGACCCGGATCAGTGGGCGAACGGCCTCACGTGAGCGGCCCGCATCGTCAGGCCGAGGCCGAAGAGCAGGAGGATCCCGACGCCGAGGCCGATCCCGACCTGCGGCCATTCGAAGTCGTTGCCCGTTGCCCTGACGCTGACCGGCGTCTCGACCGGTGGAACCGCTCGCTCGCTCGCGTCGACGTAACCGTTCGACCCTGCGAACTCACCGAGCTCGTACATCCGGTTGAGCCCCACGCTGCGAGCCGTGAGCGCCTTCAACGACTGCGGCTCCACGACGCGGTCGGCGGAATCACGGTACGGCGTCGCGAACTCGCCGAGCCCGTGGATCCGGTTCAGCCCCTCGCTGCGAAGCCGGAGCGCCACGATCGACTGCGGCTCCACGACGCGGTCGGCGGCATCGACGTACACCTGGGAGTTCCGCTGCGCGGCGATCGCCGCTCGCTCGAACCAGTCGGGGGCCACAGCTTGCTGCTCCTGCGAGCCGCCCAGGCGACCCTCGGCCAATGCGGTGGGAACAGCCACGGTCAGGACGACGGCGGCGATTCCGATGATGAGAGAGATCGTGCGGGTCATCGCTCCTTCTCCTTCGGCTCCTGGTGGCCCTCTTGACCACCTGAGTCGAGGCTAGGGAGCCGAGGTCTCCGCTGAAACGGGCGCATCCCCTGTGTTTGGCGAAGCGATCCCCCGTGTTTGGAGAGCGCGCGCGACCTCGGTGCGGTGGCGGATACCGAGCTTTCCGAAGATGCGCGCCAGATGGCCTTCCACAGTGCGGTCGGAGACGAAGAGCGCGGCGGCGACCTCCTTGTTGGTCTTGCCCTCGGCAACGAGGGCTGCGACACGTAGCTCTGCGGGCGTCAGCGCTCCTGGCGTGGCCGCGCGACCGCTGATGCGTTTGAGCTCGCGCCGAGTTCGCTCCGCCCAAAGCACGGCGCCGAGTTGCTCGAAGCGAGCCGCCGCTTCCTCGAGCGTCTCGCGCGCGGTGCTTCGCTGCTTCGCGCGACGCTGAGCGATGCCGGCGCCGAGGAGCGCACGGGCGTGTTCGAACGGCATATCGCCGGCGGCCGCCAGCTCGACGGCAAGTGCGAGCTCGACGAGGCCCGCTTCGACCCCCTCGCTGGCCGCCACGAGGAGGCCGCGGCAGCGGTGGGACGCTGCGACCCCTCGGGGCCTGCCGAGGGCCTCCGCAGCTGCCTGGTAGCGCTCGAGCGCACTCTCTGCGTCGTCGGAACGGGCCGACTCGACGAGCGCTTCGATGTAGTCGGGCAGGAACGGGAGCGCGCCGGGCTCCTCGATCGCCTCGCGGCGGTGGTGGATCGCAACCGGCTCGAGGTGCCGGAGTGCTGCAGCGGAATCGCCGCTCGCGAGCGCAAGATGGCCCAGAGCCCAGGAGGCGAAGATCCACGGAGGCACGCCGCCGGTCTCGCTCGAAAGCTCGAGCGCCCGCGATCCGTTGTCGCTCGCGTCGCCACTTCGGCCCAGATGTGCCTCCGCGACAGCACAGACGGCGAGGACGTACGCAAGCAGCGTCCGCTGTCCGGCCTGCTCGGCGATCGCGACGCCTGCGCGCGCCTGCTCGACTGCAGCCTCGAACGCACCGCGCGCGCACTCGATCTGCGCGAGCATCACCCGCACATAGGGCATCGAACTCTCGTCGCCGAGTTCGATCGCGCGCGCAGCCATGTCTCGGTACGCGCTCGACGCGCCCTCGAGGTCACCGTGCCAGAACTGCACGACCGCAGCCGCGAAGCGCGGTTGGCGGAGGATCGGCCGATCGGCACAGGCAGACTGCAGCGCGAGAGCGCGCTTCACCGTGTCGGCGGACTCCGGGCGGCCGAGGGCCGCCTCGGAGACTGCCTTGGTCGCCAGCGCCTCGCCGAGCAGGGACGGGACGTCGAGGACGGTTGCTGCCTCTGCCGCGAGCGAGGACAGCTCGATCGCCTCCGCGAGCTGCTCGCGCAGGCGAAAGAGGGTTCCCGCCCTACCCTCACGCGCGACCGCCTTGACGGTCGAGCCCGGCTCTGCCTCCGCCGCTGCCTGCTCGAACAGCGCGGAGGCACCGCGCAGGTCGTCGTCGTACGAGCGGACGCGAGCCAGGAGAACGAGTGCCCGTGCCCGTTCGGGACCTGGAGCCGTCGTCGCGATGTCGGCCTCCAGCAGCGCGCGGGCGCGAGCGGTGTCGCCGGCTTCGTGGTGCGCAGTCGCAGCGTCCAGAACCCGTTGTCTGACGTGCCTCTTATCCACCTGCGGCGTGAGCGCGGCGGCACGCTCGAGCAGGAGCGCAGCTGAGCGTGGGGCCCCACGCGAATGCGCACGCTCGGCGGCTGCGACGAGCGCGGTGGCCACGCCGCTGTTCGGCACTGTCGTCGAGGCGGCGAGGTGACGTCCACGTGCTTCGGGATCGTCGACGAGGTCGGCGAGGCGCGCGTGCACCTCGGCTCGACGCTCCGGCCGGGCGAGCTCGTACGCGCCGGCCGCGAGCAGCGGGTGCGTGAACACGATCCGGTCGCCGTGCAGCTCGACGACGTCGGCCTCGAGCGCCGGCCGAAGCGCTTCCTCCGAGCGAGCGCCGACGACAAGCTCGACGAGACCGGTCGTGGGATGCGAGAGCGCAGCGGCGACGAGCAGGACGTCGCGCGTCTCGGGCGGCAAGGCCAGCAGCCGTGCGTGGACGAGGTCGTGCAGGGACTCCGGCACCGGAAGCGGTTGCCCAGCCTCCACGGCGGCGTCGGAGCGCTTGAGCATCCGGACGATCTCGAGCGCGTAGAACGGGTTTCCTCCCGAGGCTTCGTGCACCTCGGCGAGAAGTGGAGCCGGTAGTGCCGTGTCGAGATGCTGACGGACGACCTGATGGAGCCCGTCGCGATCGAGCGGACCGACGTCGAGCGTGCGGAATCGAGTCGCATCGAATGTGCGCCGTAGCTCGATCGCGAGTGTGCTCTCGAGCGTGGCCCTTCTGCTTGCGAGCACACCGATGCGTTCCGCTCGTAGACGCCGCATCGCATACGAGACTGCGGAAGCCGAAGCCGCATCGAGCCACTGCGCGTCGTCGAGCGCGACGAGAACCGCCCGCGTCTGTGCGAGCGCTCGAGTGGCGTTGAGAAGCGCGACGCCGACAACGTGGGCGTCGGGCGGTGGGCCGTCGACGTCCTCGAGCACGAGCGCGCGCGTCAGCGCCGACCGCTGCCCCTCCGGCAGTGATGCGAGCGCCTCGTCGAGAACCGGGTCGAGGAGATCGCCGAGAGCGGAGAAGCTGAGCACGGACTCACTCTCCGAGGGCTGCGCCCGCAGGACACACAGCCCGCGTTCCTCCGCCACCCCGACGCAGGCGCGCCAGAGGGTCGTCTTCCCGATCCCCGCCTCGCCCTCGAGCACGAGCGCCGCAGCGCCCTCCGGGATCCCGGTGAGGAAGTCGTCGATGACGGCGAGCTCGGCGTCCCGCCCTACGACGGAAGCGGGCATTACCGGCCGATCGTACGACTGCGCGATACTGCGCGTCCATGACGTTCGCGATCTTCCATGCGTCGCAGCTCGAGTGGATTCCCCGCGATGACGGGAGTGGCCGGCTCACCGCGCGCCTCTCCGACTCGCTGACGCGGTCACGCGCGAACGTCTGGCGCTACCCGCCCGGCGCGCGTGGCAAGCGGCACGCCGACCGCGCGCAGGAGGAGGTCTTCGTCGTGCTCGACGGCACGCTGACCGTCGATCTCGGAGAGCCGCCGGAGCGCCACGTGCTCGAGCGCGGGAGCGTCCTCGTCGTCCAGCCGGGCACGATCCTGCAACTCCGCAACGCCGGCGACGAGGAGCTCGTCCTCTTCATCTACGGCGCCCCACCCGAACAGGGCGGCGCCGACTTCTTCGACGACGTGCCGTAGCACTGGTCCTCCCCACCTGCCGAGGACGCAGCCGCGACCTCGCTACCCGCGCGTTTCGCTCTGGTTCGGCGCGTGGCTACCCGCGAGCCACGCGCGTCTTCTGCTTCGCGGCGTACCTCTCGAGCTCGGCGAGCAGCTTTGCCTTCGGGATCACGAGCAGCCCCGCGCCCATGTACTCCAGCTGCCAGACGACGCTGTTCCGGCGAACCAGGAGTTGCACCAGCGACCCGAGCTTCGGCGACTGGAAGAGGGCGATCTGCTCGTCGCCGTAGGCCGGAAGGCGCAGAACGCTCTTCGACTCCCTGC
>DASUCN010000057.1:0-6320 GCA_036276015.1 Gaiellaceae bacterium
GGTGACGCTCATCGCGAACTACATCCCGTTCGAGGATCCGGCGGGCGGACCGAACTACTACGCGTTCGACCCGAACGTCCTCTACGAGATCAACGTCGACAACACGGGCGACGCCGAGGAGGACGTCGTCTACCAGTTCCGCTTCAAGAAGACCATCGCGAATCCGAACACGTTCCTCTACAACACAGGCCAGCTGACGTCGGCCACCGACCCCGACATCAGCCTCCGGCAAACGTACACCGTGACCCGCGTGCTCCTCGACGAGGACGGCGACGTCGTCTCCTCGAGCGTGCTCGGCTCGAACCTGCCGGTGCCGCCGCCCAACATCGGGCCGCGGTCGAACCCGTCCTACGACCCGTACATGGGCGTCCAGTCGCTCGGCGGCGGCCGGAAGGTCTTCGCCGGGCCGCGCGACGATCCGTTCTTCGTCGACCTCGGCTCGATCTTCGATCTCGCGGGGCTGCGCCCGTTCAACAGCCTTCATGCGATCGCGCTCGGGACGGCTGACGGCGAGGACGGCGTCCTCAACTACAACACGCACTCGATCGCGCTGCAGGTCCCGAAGACGGACCTCCTGAAGGCACCCGCGGCCGAGGGCACGATCGGCATCTACGCGAGTGCTTCCCGTCCGAAGATCACGATCCGTCGTGAGGACGGCTCGGTCGACGCGAACGGGAAGTGGGTGCAGGTCTCGCGACTCGGGAACCCTCTGATCAACGAGGTGGTCATCCCGCTCGGCAAGAAGGATCTGTGGAACGCGACTGACCCCTCCGACGACGCGCAGTTCCTCCAGCACTACACGCAGCCGGAGCTCGCCCTGCGGGCCGACGCGCTGTACTCGGTGCTGGACGGCAGCTTCCTGTCGAACCGGAACGACCTCGTGGCGGTGCTCCTCACGGGCGTCCAGGGCCTGAACTTCACAGGCCCGACGAAGGCCGATCTCCTCCGGCTGAACACGGCCGTCGCACCGTCTGCAACGCCCAGTCGACTCGGCGTGCTCGCAGGTGACCTCGCGGGCTTCCCGAACGGGCGCCGGCTTGCCGACGACGTGACGGACATCGAGCTCCGTGCCGTCGCGTGCGGCTACGGCAGCATCCTCCAGGGGCTCCTCGGGCTCTGCAACTTCACCCCGAACAACCTCCTCGCCGACGGCGTGGATGTGAACGAGAACACCTTCCTGTCGAACTTCCCGTACGTGGCGGCGCCCAACCAGGGCTACGCGCACACGGGGCACGAGTAGAAGGTCGAGGAAGGCTCGGCGTGAGAGGGCGGACCACTCTGCTGGCAGGCGGCGCGATTGCGGTCGCGCTCGCTCTCGGCGGGCTCGTCGGCGGGGTTCTCGCCGAGTCTCGCTCGACGGTCTCCTCGCAGGCCGTTCCCGCAGCGCTCGCCGACCGGGCGCTCGCGGGGACGGCCGGAGGCGTCGGCGCGTCCGCCCTCGTCTCGCTCGAGACACGTGTCGCGGACGGCCCGCGCGACACCGCCCTTCTGACGCAGTTGGGCTTCGCCTACCAGCTGCGCTGGCGGGAGACCGCCGATCCGTCGTACCTCCCTCGCTCCGAGCGGGCACTTCGGCGGGCGGTGCGACTCGGGTCGGACGATGCGAACGCCCTGCTCGGGCTCGGCTCGCTCGCGCTCATCCGGCACGAGTTCCGCGCGGCGCTCCGCTACGGGCGCCATGCCGAGCGCCTGCTACCCGGCTCGTCGAGGCCCTACGGCGTCATCGGCGACGCGCTCGTCGAGCTCGGGCGCTACGACGAGGCGTTCGCGGCATTCGAGAAGATGGTGTCCCTGCGACCCGCGCTCGCGTCCTATGCGCGCGTCGCGTACGCACGGGAGCTCGGCGGTGATCGAGAGGGGGCGGTCGAGGCGATGAAGCTCGCACTCGACGCGGCTTCCGGCCAGCCGGAATCGGCGGCCTGGGTGCACGTCGAGCTTGCGAAGCTCCGGCTTGCGCTGGGTCACGAGGACGCCGCACGACGACACGCGCATGCCGCTCTCCGCGCGTTCCCGGGCTACCCCAGCGCCCGCGTCGAGCTCGCTCGCGTCGAAGCGGCGTCCGGGCGCCTCGCAGCCGCCATCGCGCAGGCACGGAGGGCGGTGGACGCCGTCCCGACCTCGTCGTCGGTGACGCTGCTCGCCGACCTGCTCGCCCGGGCGGGAAGGACGGAGGAGGCTGCGCGCCAGCGCGCGACCGTCGCGGTCATCGACCGGCTGCAGGCGGCGAACGGCATCGCAGTCGACCTCGAGTCGGCCGTCTGGAGAGCGGACGACCGGATCCGGCCGGGCGAGACGATCGCACTGGCACGCCGTGCTCGCGCGGCGCGGCCGTCGATCTACGGCGACGACGCACTCGCGTGGGCGCTCGCCCGCGCAGGACGCTGTGAGAAGGCGGTGCCGCTCGCCCGACGGGCGCTCCGGCTGGGAACGAAGGACGGCCTGCTCCACTTCCACCTCGGCTACGCACAGGGGTGTGCGGGCGACCGGGCTGGGATGCTCACGCAGTACCGCCGAGCGCTCGCCGTGAACCCGTCGTTCTCGGTGCGGTGGACGCCGGTGGCCTGGGCAGCGCTTCGCAACGGGTAGGCAACGCCCGCGTCGACAGCCCTGGCTACGCTCCGCGCGTGCGCCGCCGCCTTCTCGCCGTCTGCGGTCTCGTCGCCGTTCTGGGGACTGGGCTTGCGCTCGCGTCGTGCGGCAGCAGCGACGACGGGGTTGCGCCGCCGACCGACACGACGACCACGGTGACGATCGTCGACACGACGACGACGGTCGAGCCGCCCGCTGGACCCACCGAGGTCAGCATCGTCGTCGTGAACGGAGCGCCGAGAGGTGGCATCGTCCGCGAGGCGGTCGAGAAGAACGACCGCGTCGTCCTCGTCGTGACCTCCGACGTCAGCGACCACGTCCACCTCCACGGCTACGACGTGATACGCGACGTCGGCCCGGGCAAGCCCGCACGACTCCCCTTCGAGGCGACGATTCCCGGCCGCTTCGAGGTCGAGCTCGAGGTTCGCGGCGTGCAGATCGCGGACATCACCGTCAATCCGTGAGACTCCCGCTGGCGCACGGGATCGGGGTCGTCCGCGACCTTCCGATTCCTGCGGCCTATTTCTTCGTCGGCGCCGCGCTCGTCCTCGGCGTGTCGTTCGTGTTGCTGCTCGTCCTCTGGCGGAAGCCGCTGCTGGAAGCGCACGCCGCGGGACGGGCGCTGCCGGACGGGCTCTCGCGGCTCGTTCTCTCGCGCGGAGTGCGCATCGTGCTCGGGGCGTTCTCCGTCTTCCTCCTCGGGCTGACCCTCGCCACCGCGCTGTTCGGGACGACCGTCGAGCTCCTCAACTTCGCACCGACGTTCGTCTACGTGATCTTCTGGCTCGGCATTCCCCTGCTCTCGATTCTGTTCGGGAACGTCTGGAGCGTCCTCAGTCCCTGGCGCGCGCTGGCGGACGCGACCGTGTGGTTCCTCGAGCTCGGCGGGCGGGAGGCCAGGCCGGTGCTCGAGTGGACGGGACGCTGGGGGCGGTACCCGGCCGCAGGGGCGCTGTTCGCGTTCATCGTGCTCGAGCTCGCGCACCCGAGCCCCGCGTATCCGCGGACGCTCGGCATCGCGGTCGCCCTCTACTCGTACTGGGCGCTCGCAGGAATGGGCGTCTACGGGAGGGATGCGTGGACGCGCCACGGCGAGGGCTTCGCCGTGGCGTTCGCTCTGCTCGCGCGCATCGCGCCCTTCGCCGCGCGGGACGGCCGCGTCGTCGTCCGCTGGCCCTTCACAGGGCTCGGCGGCGACGAGAGAACTCGCGGGACGCTCCTGTTCGTCGCCGTGCTCCTGGGCTCGACGAGCTTCGACGGCTTCAGCCGCACGAACACGTGGCAGGACCTCGTTGCCGACCTGCGCCTGGAGCTCGTAACGTCGTCCCAGCGCACGGTCGACCTCGCAACGACGTTCCTCAACATCGGAGGGCTCGTGTTCTTCGTCGCGGCCGTGCTCGCCACGTACCTCGCGGCCGTCGCGGCTGCCGAGCGGCTCGGGCGCGTTCATCGGTCCCTCGTTCCCGACTTCGTCCTGCCCCTCGTGCCGATCGCGGCTGCGTACCTCGTCGCCCACTACTTCACGCTGTTCCTCATCCAGGGGCAGTTCATCGTTACCCTGATCTCGGACCCGTTCGGCCGCGGCTGGGATCTCTTCGGCACCGCCGACTTCGCGCCGAACCTCGCGATCGTCTCTCCAGAGACGGTCTGGTACGTGCAGGTGGCCGCGCTCGTGGTCGGGCACGTCGCCGGTCTCGCGATCGCCCACGATCGCGCAGTCGTCGTGTTCCCGAACCGGCGCACGGCGCTCGAGGCACAGCTTCCGATGCTCGCGTTGATGGTGCTCTACACACTCGGAGGGATGTGGCTCCTCACGCGTGGCTAGTGGCGCATGGGGGCGTCGCCGGTGCGATCGTCGAGGCGTCGGTTGCCGTGGCGGTGATCGGGGTGCTCCTCTGGGCCTGGCGCCGTGAACGGAGCCGGGGCGACGAATCCGGCGTAGAGCAGGAGGGCGGCTACGGCGATCGCCGGAGCGAGGGCGCCGATGCCGAGCCCGGCTAGACCGCTCCCGACCGCTGCGACGGCGATGCCCGCGAGGACGAGGGCGTTGCCGATCGGCCGCGCGCGGAACGTCGCCACTGCGACCCCCACGACCGCGAGCGTCCCCAACGAGTTGCCGAGGATCGCCAGGATGCGCGCGGGCCAGAGGTCGAGCAGGTCCTGCGCCTCCGGGATCTCGGTCCCGGAGAGCTCGGATTGCAGCGGAACCGCCACGGCGACGCCGATCGCCAGCCCGACGTAGACGAGCGCCGCGGTCGTCACCCAGCGCCGACGGACGAGGAGGAGCGAGCCGGCGCCGAGGAGCGCTGCGGTGAGCAGCCCTCCGCCAAGGTAGTAGACGCGGAACGAGGCGTCGCTCCATCCGGCAGCCGCACTCCACGCGAGCGCGCCGGCCGCGAGGGCGTAGGCGGCGAGGCCGGCAGACCATGCTGCGAGCTCGGGCCGCTTCCGTGCGCGATAGCGCCGGACGAGGTCGCCGGAGAGCCGGAGCGCGATCAGCGCGGCCGCGAACGCGAGGAGCGCATCCACGGCTCGGGACTGTATGCGCGTTGCCAGCGCGGGGTACCATCCTGCGCGTGCCACGCCGCCTCGCCGCGCTCGCTGCGACCCTCGTCGCTGCGTCGGCGGTTGCCCTCTCGCCGCTCCAGGCCGCGCCTGAGCAGCGCGCCGACTATGCGTCGGCCGCGTGGACGATCCTCCCGCCCGGCGAGAACGGGAGTCTCACGTTCGACAAGAACACGCGCGACCAGGCGATCCTGTACGACGCTCTGACACCGCTCCAGGGCGCCGTCACCACCCGGGACATCCGCCGGAACTTCAAGCCCGCTCCGCTGGGCGCGCCGCCGGCGCGTGGCGACAAGCGCGAGAGCCCACGTGCGGGGGTGAAGATCACGCGGGACGCGTTCGGCGTCGCGCACGTCAGCGGAAAGACGGAAGCCGACGTGGCGTACGGCGCGGGCTGGGTCACCGCTGCCGACCGTGGCCTGCTCCTCCAGCTCATCCGCGGTCCCGCCCGCGTGGCCGCGCTCGACGTCCCTGGGCTCGACCCGATCGCTCTCGCGCTCTCCGGGAAGAGCTTCGTGCCGAGCGCCGAGGCCGAGGCCTTCCTCGCGAACCAACTCGACGCCGTGCGCTCGCAGCGTACGGTCGGCCCGAAGATCCTCCGCCTCGTCAGCGCGTACGCCGCCGGGATCAACGGCTACTACCGCGCGAAGGGGATCCCCACGACGCCGTTCACCGCCAACGACGTCGTCGCCTCGGCGGCGCTCATCGCCGCTCGCTTCGGCACGAACGGCGGGCAGGAGGCCCAGAACGCGATGTTCCTGGATGCGCTCGAGGAGCGACTCGGCGCCGCCGATGCGCGCCGCGTGTTCGCCGATCTGCGCGAGGTGAACAATCCCGAGGCGACGGTCAGCGTGCCGGGCTCGTTCCCGCAGCAGCTCCCGTCCGCGACCTCGGAGGGCAGCGTCGTCCTCGACGACGGCAGCTTCACCGGGACGCCGCTCGCCGCCCCCGCTGCGGCGTCCAACGCCCTGCTGGTGGGTGCGAAGCGGTCGGAGACCGGGCATCCGCTCTTCGTCGCGGGCCCGCAGGTGGGCTACTTCTTCCCCGAGTTCTTCGCGGAGATGGAGCTCCAGGGGGCGGGATTCGCGGTCCGGGGAGCCGTCTTCCCAGGCGTGCCGCTCGTGCTCATCGGTCGCGGCCCCGACTTCGCATGGAGCGCGACCTCG
>DASUCN010000058.1:0-3203 GCA_036276015.1 Gaiellaceae bacterium
ATCCTGATCATCGACCCGGAGGAGTGCATCGACTGCGGTGCCTGTGAGCCGGAGTGCCCCGTCGAGGCGATCTTCCCGGAGGACGCGCTGCCGGACAAGTGGGAGGCGTTCGTGAAGATCAACTACGCCTTCCCGCAGGGCGCCGAGGTCGTCGACCAGCTCGTGCAGACGTACGCGGACGAGAACGACGTCCACAACGAGCCGCTCGAGTAGCTCTCCACTCCCGCGCGGGAGAGAGCAGGGTATTCCCGCAGCTGCGATCAGTATCCGACCGCGTTGGCGCACGGGCCCGAGGGGCGCACACTTCGGGGAGCACACAAGGAGGCGTGCGCGTGACGGTCCTCGGGAGGCTCGGGCGTCGGCTGGTGGCCACGGAGCTCGTCAGCCTCGCACGGCTCAAGTGGTTCGCCATCGTGCTGCCGTTCGCCGCGCTCGTGGCCCTCGTCGGCCTGCTGCGCTCGTCGCTCCACGAGTGGTTGCACGAGGCGCCCGCGGTCTACGCTCTCGCGGCGATCCTCGCGGTGTGCGTCTTCGCCTTCGCATCGGTCATCTTCGCGCTCGTCGAGGATCTCGAGGCTCGCGTTCTCAGCCAGAACCGCGAGCTGTCCGCGCTCGTCGCGCGCACGGACCAGCAGAACGCCGAGCTGTCCGCGCTCCTCACCGTCGGGCGGGCCGCTGCCTCGTCGGTCGACCTCGCGTCGATGCTCGACGAGGCGCTGGATGCGATCGTCGCGGTCACGCCGGCCGAGGCGGCGGAGCTCTGGCGCGTCGAGGGCGGCACCCTCACGCTCGAGCGGTTCCGCGGGCTCGGGGGTGAGGCGTTCGCGTCCCGCCCGCGGCTCCCCCTCGGCGACGGTCTTCCCGGCGCCGCCGCGCAGGGTCAGTCCATCATCGTCGTCCACGACAGAGGCGTCGATCCCCGGTTCGGGCACCCGGAGGTCGAGCGCCTCGGACTGCAGACCTTCTGCGCGCTCCCGCTGCGCCGGCCGACGGGGACGATCGGCGTCCTCGCCGTCGCCGCCCGTCCGAAGGCGGCGTTCGAGAGCCCCGCCGAGCGTCGTGTGCTCGAAGGCATCGGCGAGCGGGTCGCTCTCGCGATCGAGAATGCGCGGCTCCATGCCCAGGTCCTCGACCGCGCCGTGCTCGAGGAGCGGGAGCGAATCGCGCGGGAGCTCCACGACGGCCTCGCCCAGGTGCTGGGGTACATCAACACGCAGACGCAGGCGGTCAGGAAGCTCCTGGAGACCGGCAGGAGCGGCGAGGCGAGAGCCGAGCTCGACGAGATGGGCTCGGTCTCCCGGGGGGTGTACGCCGACGTGAGAGAGGCCATCGTCGGCCTGCGGGCGGCGCCGGCGGGGCTCGTCCCGGCGATGCGCGACTACCTGAGTCGCCTGCCGCGCGTGGCGGGCTGCGAGATCGAGCTCCGCGTCACAGAGGGCACCGAGAGCGTCGAGCTCGCGCCGGCGACCGAGATCCAGCTCGTGCGCATCGTGCAGGAGGCGCTCAGCAACGTGCGCAAGCACGCCCGGGCGTCGCACGTCGAGGTGATCGTCGGGTCGACCGGGCGAGACGTCGACGTCGAGATCGTCGACGACGGCCAGGGCTTCGACCCGCTGCTGCTCGACCGGACCGGGTGGCCGCGGTTGGGGCTCCAGACCATGCGCGAGCGAGCGCAGGCGATCGGCGGCACCTTCGAGGTCGTGTCGGTGCCGGGTCGCGGGACGCGCGTTGCCGTTCACGTCCCCGCCGCGAACCGAAGGGAGCGGGCACGTGCGAGTGCTGCTCGCTGACGATCACGCGCTCTTCCGGGCCGGCATCGCGAGCCTCCTCGGCGCGTGGGGGATGGAGGTCGTCGGGCAGGCGGCGAACGGCTTCGAGGCGATCGAGCTCACCCGCCGGCTCCGGCCCGACCTCGTGTTGATGGACATCCGGATGTCGCCGTGCAACGGGCTCGAGGCCACGCAGGTGATCAAGACCGAGAGCCCGGACGTGAAGGTCATCATCGTCACCGTCTCCGAGGACGACCACGACCTCTTCGAGGCCGTCAAGAGCGGCGCCGAGGGGTACCTGCTGAAGGGCATGTCCGAGGAGGAGCTGAGCTCGACCCTCGAGAAGCTCGCGGCGGGTGAGCCCGCCCTGTCGCCCGGCCTGGCGGTGAGGATCCTCGACGAGTTCGCGCGGATGGCACGCGAAGGGACGAGTCAGTCCGCCGGAGCCGAGGGCCGCCTCACCGACCGGGAGCACGACGTCCTGCGCCTCGTCGCGGACGGGGCGACGAATCGTGAGATCGGAGCGCGGCTCTCCATCACGGAGAACACGGTGAGCTTCCACATGAAGCACATCCTCGCGAAGCTCCACCTCAAGAACCGCGCCCAGGCGGCGGCGTTCGCGATCCGAGCGGGCCTTGCCGACGACGGCGAGACGGGGACGCCCGATCGGGATCGGTAGGGAGGCCCTACCCGATCGGGTGGTCGGAGCGCCGTCCGAGGACCGTGCGGACGTGGGGTCCTGGCAGCGGCTTTTCCCCGTTGTCCGTCGCGGTGCCGCGGCCCACGCTGTCGACATGGGCCACGCGACACCGGCGCGTGCGACCGATCGAGAGGAGAGTCAGATGCCCAGGAGCGTTGCAATCATCGTGGTGCTTGCCGTGGTCGTGGGGTCCGTCGGCGCGACGTTCGCGGTGCGCGGCGGGGACGAGGCCCAGGCGGCGGTCAAGGTCCGCCAGATCTACATGAGCGCGGTCGAGTGGAAGGGCTCGGCATCCGTGGCGAAGGAGCCCTATCCCACCGACGCGCTCCCGGGCGGTGGCGGCTACGAGTCGTGCGCGCCCGGAAGCCAGGAATGCGACCTGAAGGGCGACACCACCAAGTGGGCCGTCGAGACGTACCGGTTCGACACGGCGCTGGTCGCCGCATGCGTCGGCGAGCGGGTCACCCTGAACATCTTCGGGGTCAATGCCGCGCAACACCAGATCAACGTCCCCGACTTCGGCAAGAGCTTCCTCGTGAAGCGGGGCATGCTCGCGCGGACGACGTTCACCGTCAAGAAGCCCGGTCTCTACGCGATCCTCTGCATCACGCATCAGCCCTCGCACCGGGCGGATCTCCTGGTGACGTCGTGCGCCTGAGCGGTCGCAGCCGACGCGGGCGAATGGCACGTGCCCTCGCCGCTGCGGCCGTGGCGGCGGGGCTCGCCGCGGGGGC
>DASUCN010000059.1:0-8014 GCA_036276015.1 Gaiellaceae bacterium
GATCTTCTCGACCTCGTGCCGGTCGACGAGCTCGTCGAAGCTGGTGAAGAGCCGGTCGAGGAGACCGACGACCTCCCTCGCATCCAGCCGGCTCGCGAGCGGCGTGAAGTCGACGACGTCGGCGAAGAGCACGCTCGCGTCGTCGAAGTGATCCGCGATCGCCTGCGGGTCCGCCTGTAGTCGCTGCGCGATCTCGTCGGGGAGGATGTTGAGCAGCAGGCTCTCGACGCGTCCCTGCGCCTCCTCGCGCTGCCGCGCGAACGCGAGAACGACGGCAAAGGAGACGAGTGTCACCGCGGCGATGTTCAGAGCTGCGAATGCGAGCACCGCGGCGTACGGCATGTCGGCTTCGTCCGGGCGGACGATCGACGCCGCCGGAATCGACAGTGCGAGCAGCGCCAGAAACGCCGCATACCACTTCCACGCCTGTTCGCGGTCGAAGACCGCGGCCCCCAACGGCGCCAGGAACGACCACAGGATCACGCCGCTCGAAGCGACGATCCCGCCGAGCGCGACCTGGAGAAGCGCCGGCGTGACGAGGATCATCGTCAGCTCACTCGTGCGGAGGAAGCGGAAGCTGCGCGTCTTCGCGAAGACCGCAAGGCAGCCGACCGACAGAGCCGTGTAGCACCAGGGAAAGAGTGCAGCGATGCGCTCGCCGAGGGCCCAGTACAGCGCTCCCCACAGCACGCCGGCAGGCAGGACTCCGACGACGATCGCGACGAAGAAGGCCTTCTGTGCACGAAGTTCGTGCGAGTCGGCAGGATCGGCACCGAGGCCGAGAAGCCGAACGACGAAGTGGCTCGCGCCTGAACGGGCAGCGCCGAGAACGCCCACCAGTCGATGCTACGACACACCCTGGCGATCACCGGCACACTCCTGGCGTGGCAGGTCACCTTCGATCGGCGGCGGCGGGAGCTGTCGCCGCATCGGTCTGGGCAGGGCAAGAGCCGCTCGACCAGCGCGTATTCGGTTGCGACTACTCGGACGTCGCGGTGCTCGGCAAGGGGGTCACGCGCGGCCCGAGGTGGCGCGCGGCCGGTCTCGCAATCCATGCCGTGAACGGCGCCGCGTTCGGCCTCGCGTTCCACGAGGCTTGTGCGCGCAGTCCGGTCGACCGCAGGAAGCTCGCGGTTGGAATGGCCCTCGCGGAGCACCTCGTCCTCTATCCGCTCTGCTACTTCGTCGACCGCTACCACCCCGCTCGCGGCGAGCCCGGCGTGCCTCCGCTCCTGACGAACCAACGCGCCTTCGCGCAGGCGACATGGCGGCACGCGCTCTTCGGCTTCGTGCTTGGACGGCTCGCACGACGACGGTAGGCTCCGCGGCAATGGCGCTGGACGACGTCATGGCGCTCACGAACAGGCTGCTCACGAGCGCCGACGCGCTCGCCGCGATGACCGCGCGCCTGCGACTGATCGACTCGGGCGAGGACGGTGACCCTGCGGTGCGTGCCCGGCTCGATCGTGTCGCGGACGTCCTGGGGGCGCGTGAGCACTACGACAGCCTCGACGCGCACGAGCGCGCCATCGTCGTTGCGTTCTCCCGGTCGTACCTGCGACAGGCGCTCGACCTCGTCGAGGAGCCGGCTCGCGCGCCCGGCTGGGCGTACTCGGATCCGACGCTGCTCCAGGCGCAGGGCTCCGCATCGGCCGCCGTCGCGCGGTTGTTCGCCGCGGCAGGGCTCGGGAGGCCGGGCGCGCGCATCCTCGACATCGGCACGGGCGTCGCCGGCCTGGCGATCGCGTTCTGCTCGACCTTCGCGGACGCGACGGTCGTGGGGATCGACCCCTGGGAGCCCTCCCTCGTCATCGCCCGGAAGAACGTCGCGGAGGCCGGCCTCGAGTCGCGGATCGCGCTGTATTCGTCGACGATCCAGGAGTTCGAGGACGAGGAGGGATTCGACCTCGCCTGGCTCCCGTCGTTCTTCATTCCGGAGGCCGTCCTGGACGATGCGATGGCGCAGATCCACTCACTGCTGCGGCCGCAGGGCCAGCTCGTCGTCGGAACGACACCGGGCGAGGAGGGCTCGCTGGAGACCGCGGTCGACGAGCTCCGCACGATCCGCTCTGGAGGATCGGCGATCAGCGCCTCGGACGCCGTCGCGCGTCTCGGCCGAGCGGGGTTCGTGGACATCCACGAGCCCGATCTCGGTCCCGAAGTCCCGTTGCGGCTCGCCGTGGGCACCCGCGCCTGACCGGCTCCGGCACTTGTAGCGCCGATCCGACTCGGGCATCCTGAAGGCGATCGTGCTGCGACGGGTCGCGTTCCCGCTCTCGCTCGCGGCCGCGACAGCGGTCGCCGGGCTCGCCGCGGCGAGCCTCGGAGCCGCGCCGGCGGACGTCGCCGCGCGCGTTCAGTCCGCGCCGAACTTCCCGAACGGGCCCTACTACACCCTCGGCTGCAGCTTCAGCCACCGCAACAACGACGACCCGATCGTCTTCCCCGGACAGCCCGGCCGCTCGCACAACCACACGTACGTCGGCAACCGCTCGGTGAACGCGGCAACGACGCCGGAGACGCTCGTCGGCGGGAGGACGACGTGCGAGTCGGACAGCGACTCGTCCGGCTACTGGATGCCGACCCTGTATGTCGGCGACAACGACGTGACTCCGCTGACGACGATCGTCTACTACGTCAACCGCTCGCGCGAGCGGATCTCGGCGCCACCGAAGGGCCTCGTCATGATCGCCGGGAATGCGAACGCGACGACGCGGCAGCCGAAGGGCATCGTCTCGTGGAGCTGCGGCGCGGTCGGCGCGCGACCTCGCTACTACGTGATCCCCGCGTGCCGTGACGACCAGATGCTGCAGCTGCAGGCGACCTTCCCCAACTGCTGGGACGGCCGCCGGCTCGACAGCCCCGACCACAAGGCCCACGTCAGGTACGCCTCGCGCGGGATCTGCCCTTCGTCGCATCCGATTGCGATGCCGCAGCTGATCATCATCGCGCTCTACCCGCCGGTGCCGCTCGGGTCGGAGATCTCGTCGGGCCGCTTCGGCGCGCACGCGGACTTCATGAACGGCTGGGATCAGGCAGAGCTCGAGCGCCTCGTCACCGAGCGCAACTTCGGCCGGTAGCTACCGTCTCCGCGGCATGTCCGCGGACTCCCTTCAGTACCTGACCCGGCCCGCCGCCGCAGAGCCGGAGGGGCTGCTGGTGCTCTTCCACGGCCGCGGCGCGGACGAGCGCGACCTCTACCCCCTCCTCGATCTGCTCGACCCCGGGCGGCGAATGCTGGGCGTGACGCCTCGAGGCCCGCTTCAGCTGCCGCCCGGCGGCGCGCACTGGTACGCCGTCAAGGAGATCGGCTACCCCGATCCCTCCACGTTCGCGGAGACGTTCCAGCTCGCGACCTCGTGGCTGGACGGCATCGCGGCAGACGCCGGCGTCTCCTTCGACCGCGTCGTGCTCGGTGGCTTCTCCCAGGGCGCGGTGATGACCTACGCGCTCGGCCTCGGAGCCGGGCGGCCCCGGCCGGCCGGCCTGATCGCCCTCTCCGGCTTCATGCCGACCGTTCCGGGTTTCTCGCTCGACGTCGAGCAGCCGCTCCCGCGTGTCGCGATCGGCCACGGCGCGCTCGACCCGGTAATCGCGGTGGAGTGGGGTCGCGATGCGAATGCACGGCTCACGGCGGCCGGCGCGGACCTCGTCTACCGCGAGTCGCCGCACCTCGGCCACTCGATCGACCCCGCCTTCTTCCGCGAGCTTCCCGCTTGGCTCGCCGAGACCGTCGCATGAAGCTCACGACCGGCGCGGAGATGCGCGTCACGAACGCGCTCGGCGAGTGCGCGGTCGTCTGCGTGAACGGAGGCCAGGCGCGCGAGGTCGAAGGAACCTGGAGCGCCTCGGTCGAGTGGCTCGTCCGGCGGCTGGCCCCGCGGCTTCCCGACGTGGCGTTCGCGGAGGTGCGCTACCGCGTGAAGTCGTGGCGGCGGCTCGAGTCGTGCGTCGAAGACGCCCGAGCGGCGGTCGACGAGGTCGCTGCACCACGCATCGCGCTTCTCGGCTTCTCGATGGGCGGAGCCGTCTCGATCGCGATTGCCGACGACCCCAAGGTCGAGGAGGTCGTCGGGCTCGCACCCTGGATCCCCGAACAGCTCGACGTCTCCACCCTGCGCCGGAAGCGCCTCACCGTCATCCACGGTGCGCTCGACCGCTGGCTCCCCGGCGTTCCGGGCGTCTCGGCGGCGCACTCGAGGAAGGGCTTCGATCGAGCGCGCGAGCGTGGCGCAGAGGGTCGCTACGTCCTCATCCCCGGCGGGCTGCACGGGGTCGCGCTGCGCTCTCCGTGGGGAAGGCTCGTCAGCCTCCCGAAGGCCGACCGCTGGGCCGAGCTCGTCGAGGAGGAGCTTCGGCGGTTCAGCTCTCCGACGGCTGAAGACGGCGACGGACGAGCTGGTCGCCCGACGGCGTCTTGACGTTCCAGACGAGCCGCGCCCGTTCGAGCGCGCGGATGACCCACCAGGAGACGTCGAGCTGGAAGCGGTGGAGCCCGTGCCGAGCCGAGGCCGGGAACGCGTGGTGGTTGTTGTGCCAGCCCTCGCCGAACACGAGCAGCGCGACCACCCAGTTGTTCCGCGCCTCATCGCGCGAGCGGTAGTCCTGCCGCCCGAACATGTGGCAGATCGAGTTCACCGAGAACGTCGCGTGCTGATAGAGGAAGATCCGGAAAAGCCCTCCCCACACGAGCGCCTCCAGACCGAGCGCGAGCGAGCCGCCGCCCACGAGGTAGCCGATCGCGAAAGGGATTCCCAGCGAGAGCGCGACCCAGAGCAGGTAGAGCCTGTCCAGCCAGACGACGACGCGGTCCTCGTAGAGATCCTTCCCGTACACGCGTCCCTGCTCCATCCCGAGGTTCGAGAACATCCACCCGAGATGTGCGTGCGCGAATCCGCGGACGCCGCCCCAGAACCCGTCGCCGTGACCGACATGCGGGGAGTGCGGGTCTCCGGGCTTGTCCGAGAGCGCGTGATGCTTCCGGTGGTCGGTGACCCACTGGATGATCGGCCCCTGCATCGTCATGCAGCCGAGGACGCCGAGCGTCACCTTCACGGGTAGTCGCGCCTCGAATCCCTTGTGCGTGAAGTAGCGATGGAAACCGATCGTGGTCCCGAACGCGCAGAGCACGTACATGCCGACGAGCAGGAGCACGTCGATCCAGCGGAAGGCGCGGCCCCACAGGAGCGCCATCGCGATCGCCGCGCCGACGAGCGGGACGATCACCGCCGCGACCATCACGACGCGACTGATCCGACTCGTGCCCGGCCGAACCGTTCCGACGGGCGCCGGCGAACTGGATGTGCTCATGGGAATGTCGTCATCGGTGATCGAATCGAGCGTCGGGCCTGCGACCAGGGTACGTGCAGCGCGCCCAGTGGCCACTGACGTCCATCTGTCGGCCCGGACGCTCGTGATCCCCTAGGCGTGGAACGCGGCGAGGTCGCGAGCCTCTTCGTCGACCGCGCGCACCGTCGCGCGATCGAGCTTCCGGAACGCCTCCCACGCGACGCGACCGTCCTCGTACCGCCACGTTCCCGCGACGGCGCCGTCGACGAGGAACGTGCCCACGGACTGCGGCATCTTCGTCGAGAAGATCCGCGACCGGTACGGCTCGGGCAGGACGCCGGTTCGGCGTGCGTGGACGAGAAGCACGGCATCCCAGGTCGGCAGAAAGCGCACCGGAGCCGGCGTGTCCGGATCGGGGAGCTGCGCCCGCGGGAGGTCGAGGAGCTCGCCGCCTGCCTCGTCGCGGAACCGGCGAAGGGTGAGGCGTTCGAGCGCCGGCGCAAGGTCACCGAGGCGCATCCCGGCCCACTGCGCGATGTCGCTCCGTGAGGCGGGCCCGAAGGCGGCGAGATAGCTCCGGACCAGCTGGTCGAGCGCCGCGTCGGGATCGACGTCCTCCGGTCCTATCCAGCTCTCGGCGGTCTGGAAGAGATTCGCGCGGCGCTTCTCCCACGTGCCCGACGGCGGTACGCGCACCAGCTCGAGCCATGGCCCGACGGCGCCCCAGCTGCGTCCGACGACCCGAACGAGGTCCTCGTGGCTCAGTGGCCCACCGGCCATGAGCTCGCGAAGCCGCTCGGCCTGCCGCTCGAGGTCGCGCTCTTTCGGCCGAGGCTTCCGCACCCGCAGCCACCAGTCGCGCTGCGGGCCGCGGATCGCGACGGCGAGCGGCCAGAAGTCCCGTCGCGAGACGACGTGGATGGTCGCGCGCATCAGCGACGCCTGGACCACCGAGCGCCGTTCGAGCACACGCGTCAGGTCGTCCCGCTCGAAGCCCTCGAGGCACGACCACAGCCGGATGTACGCGTTCGGCGCGTACTGGTCCTGGATACCGCCCAGCCGCTCGAGCGCACGCGGGATCGGAAGCCGCACGCGTTCGAGGAGGAGCTGGCGGGCAAGGACGGCGCGGTTCAGCTCGCGCTGGGTGAGCGTGCGCTCCGCCATCCTGTGACCGTACCGACCGTCGCGGTCGCGCCGGATGCCGGGCGATACTTCAGCGATGGGGGCGCTCCTCGCCTTCGTCGCAGTGTCGGCCGTCGTGATCTGCACGCCCGGTCAGGACACGGCGCTCACCATCCGGAACACGTTGAGCGGCGGACGCTCGAGCGGGGTCGCGACCGCGCTGGGCGTCTCATTGGGGCAAGCGGTCTGGACGGTGGCCGCCGCGGCGGGTGTCGTCGCGCTCCTGACGGCCTCCGAGCCCGTGTTTCGCGGACTCAAGCTCGTGGGCGCCGCGTATCTCGTCTACCTCGGGGCGCAGTCCATACATGCGGCCATTCGAGGGAGAGGCGAGCCTCGCCCCTATGCCGTAGGGGCCGGGCATGCCCGGCCCGCTTCCCTCCACGAGCTCCGCGAAGGCTTCCTCAGCAACCTCGGCAACCCGAAGATGGCGGTCTTCTTCGCGAGCCTCCTGCCGCAGTTCGCACCCTCCGGCAGCGCGTCGTTCCCGGTGCTCCTCGGCCTCGGCTTGCTGTTCTGCGCCATGACGTTCGCCTGGCTCGGGCTCTACGCCGCCGCGGTCGCCCGTCTCGGCCGCCTGCTCTCGACCACGTTCCGCCGCACGCTCGATGCCGTCACGGGCGTCGTGCTCGTCGCGCTCGGGCTGCGGCTCGCGACCTCGGACCGCTAGCGCACGCGCGCAAAGCGGTGGACGGCGTCGAGGAGCTCCTTGCTCTTGGTCTCCGCCTCCACCGGGTCGCCGGACGCGAGCGCGTCCGCCACGCAGTGGTTCACGTGGCCGTCGAGGATCCTGAAGGCGAGGCTCTCGAGCGCGGTGTTCACGGCCGCGATCTGCGTGAGGACGTCGATGCAGTAGCGATCCTCCTCGACCATGCGCTCGATGCCGCGCACCTGGCCCTCGATCCGGTGCAGCCGGCGCACGAGGGCCTCCTTGTCGGCGGCGTAGCCGTGCGCGTGCGCGCTCACGTCGCCTCCCGCACGGAGCGGAACCGGCGAAGTCGCAGCGAGTTCGTGACGACGAACACGCTCGAGAACGCCATCGCCGCGGCCGCCACGATCGGATTCAGGAGCCCCGCCATCGCGAGCGGGATCGCGGCGACGTTGTAGGCGAACGCCCAGAAGAGGTTGCCCTTGATCGTGCTCAGCGTCCGGCGCGAGAGACGAATCGCATCGGCCGCGGCGCGGAGGTCGCCGGAGACGAGCGTGAGATCCGACGCTTCGATCGCCACGTCGGTTCCGGTTCCGATGGCGAGTCCGAGGTCGGCCTGGGCCAGTGCCGGCGCGTCGTTGATGCCGTCCCCGACCATCGCGACGACCTCACCGTCCCCCTGGAGGCGGCGCACCTCGGCGATCTTGTCGTCCGGATAGACCTCCGCGAGCACGCGCTCGATGCCGACCTCGGACGCAACCCGTTCGGCGGTCGTTCGCGAGTCGCCCGTGAGGAGAACGGGCGTGAGGTCGAGCGCGCGCAGCGACGCGACGGCCTCGGCGCTCGTGGGCTTGATCGTGTCGACGACCGAGAGCGTCGCCCGTGGGTGACCGTCCC
>DASUCN010000060.1:0-2383 GCA_036276015.1 Gaiellaceae bacterium
CCGATCTCGAACACGTTCGTCGTCGGGATGAAGTTGGGGACCGAGCGGTAGTCGACGTCGTAGAACGCGAGCGCGACGTTCTGGACGATGAACGACACGCCGATCGCGGTGATCAGCGGGGCCAGGCGCGGCGCGTGCCGGAGCGGCTTGTACGCAATCCGCTCGATCGTCGCGTTGACGATCGCGAACAGGACCATCCCCACGACGAGCGTCGCGAGGAGCCCACCGACGATCGCCGGGACGCTCGCGTCCGCCTCGAGCCCGATGACCGACACGATCATCGTGCTCGCGAAGAGCCCCGCCAGCGCGAACACGTCGCCGTGGGCGAAGTTGATCAGCTGCAGGATCCCGTAGACGAGCGTGTAGCCGAGCGCGATGACGCCGTAGATCGACCCGTTCGTGAGCCCGATCAGCAGGACGTTGGCGAACTCCGCCGGGTCCTTGCCGAGGTTGACGAGGAGCCAGCCGACGAGCAGGGCGACGAGCAAGAGCCCGATCCGGTCGACGTACGAGGAGGCGCGGAGTCGGGCGAGCGCGGACGCCATTGACGCGCGACTCTAAACGGAAAGGCGGCGGGAGGGCAATCGCCCCTCCCGCCGCCTCTCGTGCCGTTGGTGGACGTTTAGGCCGCGCCCGCCGCCTCGACCACCTCGGGGTTCGGTGAGATGACCTTCGACGTCTCGAGCTTGTCCGTGGCCACGTAGACCGTGAAGCCGACGACCGCGCCCTCGGCGTCCTGCGGGTCGCCGTTCTCGTTGAACGTGAACGAGCCGAGCAGGCCGTCCGTGACCTCGGTCTCGAACAGCTTCGCGATCACGTCGGCCCGTGTCCCGTCCGACTTCTCGATCGCGTCGAGCAGCACCTGCGCGGACTGCGCGCCGTAGATCGCGTACGGGTCGATCCGGGCACCGTTCAGGTAGTCCGCCTCGAACGCGTCAGCGAACTCCTTCGCCACGCCGGAGAACTCGTCGACCGGGACGCCCGCGACCGACATGTACATGCCCTTGGAGGCGGGCCCTGCGTCGTCGATCGTCTGCTGGGTCGTGAACCCGTCCGGCGCGAACAGCTTCACCTTGCCGTCGTTCGGCCCGAGCACGGCGACCTTGTCCTTGATCACCTGGGCGCCGTTCTCGTCGATCAGGCCGCCGAGGAACACGGCGTCCGCCCCGGTGCCCTGGATCTTCCGGAACAGCGACTCGTAGCTCGCCGCCTTCGGATCCCACGCCTCGAAGCCGACGACCTCGATGCCGAGGTGCTCGGCCGCCTTGCGCGTCGTCGTGGCGACGCCGAGGCCGTACGCCTCCTTGTCGTTCAGGACGTAGAGCTTCGTGACGCCGAGCTCCTTCATGTACTCGGCGACCGCGGCGCCCTGGTAGTCGTCCGCCGGAGCGACGCGGACGTAGTTGCGCGAGCCCGACGGGTAGTACTTGTCCGGCTCGGTCGCGTCACAGCCGCCCGGCAGGTTGACGGTCAGGCACGGGTACGTGTTGGCCGGCGAGACCATCGCGATGCCACCGTCCGGCGCCTGGTTGAGGACCGGGATGATGATCGCGGCGCAGCCCGAGTTGAACGTCCCGATCACGCCGATCACCTTGTCGTTCGCCGCATAGGCGTTCGCGTTCTGCGAGCACTTGCCGGAGTCCCACTTGCCGGCCTGCGCCGTCGCGTCGTCGCACGCCTGGAACCCGATGGCGTAGTCGCCCGCCTTGTAGTCCCGATCCGCGAGCTCCTTGCGGATCGCGTCGTTGATCTGCAGCGTCTGCGTGCGCGACGCGCCCTGCAGCGGCAGATCGGAGGCGATGATGTAGTCGGGGTTCCCGTCTCCCTCGTACTCGATCGCCGTGCACGACGAGGAAGGCAGCGCCTCGGGCGCCTCGCCGCCGTCATCCCCACCGCAGCCCGCCGCGACGAGCGCGAGGGCGACGACGAGCAGACCGGCGAGGAGCACCCCATTCCTCTTGAGCGTCACGCGCATCCTCCTCCTTGGATGGACCGACCGGTGCCCGGCGCCGAGCCGGGCTTGTCCGTTGCGTGGCGGCAGTGTAATCGCCCGGCGGAGGCCATGAAGCGCTTGGCAGCACGCAATCCGGGGAACAAGCCTCACGTCAGTGCCGAAGGTGGGGCTCGAACCCACACGCCCTCGCGGGCAACGGATTTTGAGTCCGCCGCGTCTACCAGTTCCGCCACTTCGGCCGGCGCTCTGATGGTAGAGCCTGGTAAGACGGGGGGCGTGCGGATCGGGATCCTCACCGGCGGCGGCGACGTGCCCGGGCTCAACCCGTGCATCAAGGCGGTCGTCAACCGCGTCGCGCACGACGGGCACGAGGTGCTCGGGTTGCGCCGCGGCTGGGCGGCCCTCCTCCACTACGACCTGGACGATCCT
>DASUCN010000061.1:0-3627 GCA_036276015.1 Gaiellaceae bacterium
GACGCGCTCGACCGTGCGACGGAGGCGATCGGCGAGGAAGACCTCTTCACGATCATCTACACGTCGGGGACGACCGGCCCACCGAAGGGCTGCATGCTGTCGAACCGGAACTACCACGCGATGGCCACGGTGGTCGACCTGATGGAGCAGACGTACTACCGCGAGGACGACGTCATGCTCCTGTACCTCCCGCTGGCGCACAACTACGGGCGCCTGATGCTCCTCCTCGGCGCGCACGTGGGCTTCACGATCGCGTTCCTGGCCGACCCGCTCCGGGTCGCCGAGGCGCTCCCGCAGGTGCGCCCGACGCTGCTCCCGAGCGTCCCCCGCGTGTACGAGAAGGTGCACTCCGCCGTGCTCGCGAAGTTCGACGAGGCGACGGGCCTGAAGCGCCGCCTGATCGACTGGGCGCTCCCGATCGGACGCGAGGTCAGTCGGCTCGAGGCCGAGGGCAGAGACGTGCCCGCAGGCGTTCGGGCCAGGCACCGCCTCGCGGACAGGCTCGTGTTCAGCAAGGTGCGCGAGCCGCTCGGCGGGCGGCTGCGCATGCCGGGGTCGGGGGGCGCGCCGCTCTCGAAGGAGATCATCGAGTTCTTCGACGCCGTCGGCATCCGCATCACCGAGGGCTACGGCCTCACCGAGTGCACGACGGCCTGCTCGACCAACCGGCCCGACAGCTACCGCTTCGGCTCGGTCGGGCAGCCACTGCCCGGCTTCGAGGTGCGCATCGCGGACGACGGCGAGATCCAGCTGCGCTCGGAGACCGTCTTCCAGGGCTACTACAAGGACCCCGAGGCGACCGCGGCCGTCCTCGACGAGGACGGATGGCTCTCGACCGGGGACATCGGCCACCTCGACGAGGACGGGTTCCTCTTCATCACCGACCGCAAGAAGGACATCCTCGTCACCGCCGGGGGGAAGAACGTCGCACCGCAAAACATCGAGAACGAGCTCAAGAACTCGAGGTACGTCTCGCAGGCGCTCGTCGTTGGCGACGCGCGGCCCTACGTCTCGGCGCTCGTCACCCTCGACGCGGCCGAGATCGGGCGCTGGGCCGCCGAGCAGGGCATCGAGGGCGAAGCGACCGCGCTCGCCCGCGACGGCCGCGTGCGCGAGCTCGTGCAGGGCATCGTCGACGAGGTCAACCGCGACCGCTCGCGCTTCGAGCAGATCAAGCGCTTCGCGATCCTCCCCAGGGACTTCACGATGGAGGAGGGCGAGATCACGCCGACCCTGAAGCTGCGCCGGCGCGCGGTGCAGGAGCACTTCGCGGACGAGATCGAGACGCTGTACGCGGCGACCGGACGCGACGGCGAGCCGACTGGGTGATCAGCGCGCCTCAGGCGTCGCGGCGGGGCGCCTGCGCGAGACGAACGGCGACGTAGACGACGACACCGATCGCCACGTTCCAGAAGACGGATGCCATCCAGTACATCGTTGTCTCCCTTCCCCCGGGAGCATGGAGGGCCGGCTCGCACCCTCATCTGTCGAGAGTGCGGAGAGCCCGTCCGTTCGAAGCGCGCGTGAGACCTGCCCACCGAGGTCCGGCCCGGACGTGCCGGGTCGGTTGCTGATACCCCTCTCCGGTATGTTCGCAGGATGGACCTCGGCGCTGGATCGTCATTCCACGGCGAAGAAGTCACGCACGGTTCCGCGGCGGGAGATCGGGAACCGTGAGCCACGCCTTGCACCACCAGAGCCCGACTAGGCAGAGCTCCACCGCCATCCTGCACGTCGGCGGGCTGCACTACGCGTCGGAGAAGGCCGTGGTCGAGCGCGTGCTCGCGAAGCGGCCTGGCGTCATCGCGGTCGAGGCGAACCCCGTCGCGCAGACCGCGACCGTCGAGTACGACGCCGGCCTCACCTCCGTCGACGAGCTCGCGCGCTGGATCGAGGAGTGCGGGTACCACTGCGCCGGGCGCTCGGTTCCCGGCCACGTCTGCGACCCCCTCGCCCACGAGGAGCCGCTCGCACCGGCCCACGATCACGCCGGAGTCGTCCGCGCCGACGACGCGCACGGGCACGGGCACGGCGGCCACGCGGGCATGTCCATGGACGAGATGGTGCGCGACATGCGCAACCGCTTCCTCGTGGCGGTCGCGTTCGCAATTCCGATCGCGATCTGGTCGGAGCTCGGAGACCGCATCTTCGGTGGGGTCCCGCCGACGCCGTTCGGGATCCGCGACGACGTCTGGGAGTTCCTGCTCAGCCTGCCGGTGATCTTCTACTCGTCCTGGATCTTCTTCCGAGGCGCCTACATCGCGCTCCGGGCGCGGACGCTGGACATGATGGTGCTGGTCGCGGTCGCGATCGGCACGGGCTGGCTGTACTCGGTCGCCGCGACCTTCTTCATCGAGGGCGAGGTCTTCTACGAGGCCGCTGCCTTCCTCGCCGCCTTCGTCCTCCTCGGCCACTGGTTCGAGATGCGTGCTCGCGGCGGCGCGAACGACGCCATCCGGGCGCTCCTCGACCTGGCGCCGCCGAAGGCCACCGTGCTCCGCGACGGTGTCGAGCTCGAGGTCCCGACTGCGGAAGTGCGCGTCGGCGAGATCCTCCTCGTCCGTCCTGGATCGAAGATCCCCGTCGACGCCGAGGTGCTCGAGGGCGAGAGCTCGGTCGACGAGTCGATGGTGACCGGCGAGAGCATGCCCGTCTCGAAGGCGCCCGGCGATCGGCTGATCGGCGCGACGATCAACAAGAACGGCACGCTGAGAGCCCGAGCGACCGCAGTGGGCTCGGATACCGCTCTCGCGCAGATCGTCAGGCTCGTGCAAGAAGCCCAGAACTCGAAGGCCCCCGCGCAGCGGCTGGCCGACAAGGCCGCGTTCTGGCTCGTCCTCGTCGCTCTCTTCGGAGGCGTCGGCACCTTCGTCGTCTGGAAGTTCGTCCTCGAGTCGTCCGTGCAGGAGGCGCTCGTCTATGCCATCACGGTGGTCGTCATCACCTGCCCCGACGCGCTCGGGCTGGCCACGCCGACGGCGATCATGGTCGGAACAGGGCTCGGCGCCCGACGCGGCATCCTCTTCAAGAACGCGATCGCGATCGAGCAGTCCGCGAAGCTCGACACCGTCGTCTTCGACAAGACCGGGACGCTCACGCGCGGTGAGCCCGAAGTCGTCGCCATCGCGACGGCGGACGGCGTGAGCGAGGACGACGTCCTGCGACTCGTCGCGAGCGCCGAGCGCGAGAGCGAGCATCCGCTCGCCGATGCGATCGTGGCCGCTGCCGAGAGTCGGGGGCTCTCCATCGGCAGGGCCGACGCCTTCGAGGCAGTGCCGGGACACGGTGCCGTCGCGATCGTGGACGGACGCAAGCTCGCGATCGGCAATGCCCGGCTCATGCAGCGCGAAGGCATCGAGCTCGACGGGCTCCTGCCCCGCGCGCAACGCATGGCCGGCGAGGGGCGGACGGTGGTGCGGATAGGGGTAGACGGAATGGCGGCGGCGCTGATCGCGATCGCCGATGCGCCGCGCGAGACGGCGCGCAAGGCCGTGGACGAGCTTTCCAGCCGACAGATCGCGGCCGTGATGCTGACCGGGGACAACCGCCAGACCGCCGAGCGCATCGCCGGCGAGCTGGGTATCCGCAACGTGTTCGCCGACGTCCTCCCGGGAGACAAGGCCAGCG
>DASUCN010000062.1:0-11027 GCA_036276015.1 Gaiellaceae bacterium
GTAGTTCGCGTCCGGGATCACCAGGTCGAAGAAGAAGAAGGCGCAGATGACGAACAGGAACGTCGCCCGCAGGAGGCCGTAGATGATCGCGAACACGCCCTGGCCGGCCAGGTGCATGGCGCGCGAGAGCGGCGCCATGAACGTGTACTCGATCGTCCCCTCCCAGCGCTCCCATGCAACCGTCTCCATCAGGAACTCGAAGAGGATCCCGAGGTACGCCCAGACGACGGCGCCGATGAGGAGCGTCGTCATCGTTGCGTTGACGTCGATCGAGCCGCCCTCGGCCTCGATGCCCTTCGCGATGAAGACGATCGTGAGCGTGTTCGCGACGGTCCAGACGAACCACGCGACGTCCCACCAGATGTACCGCTTCGTGAGGTAGGCGTTCCGCTCGACGACGCCGCCGGCGCCGACGAGCTCGGCGCGCATCGTTCCCATCAGGGCTCTCATGCCATCACCTCCCGGTCGTCGTCCTCGTCGACCTCCGCCTCGAACTCACGGCCGGTTGCCGCGAAGAACGCCTCCTCGAGCGTCTCTGCGTCGTAGCGGCGCTTGATCTCGTCCGCGGGCTCCAGGGCCAGCAGTCGTCCGCGATCGAGGATGCCGACGCGCTCGGCGAGGATCTCGGCCTCGCCGAGGTCGTGGGTGCAGAGCAGGATCGTCGAGTCGTGCGACGAGCGGATCTCGCGGATGAAGTCCTGCACCTCGAGCTTCGAGCGCGGGTCGAGGCCAGTGGTCGGCTCGTCGAGGAGCAGTACGACGGGTGACGTGAGCAGCGCACGGGCGAGCGCGACCTTCTGCTGCATCCCACGCGAGAGGTTCTCCATCGGCTCGTCCCGCCGGTCGTGCGGGAAGCCGACGCGGCCGAGGATCTCGGGGATCCTGTCCCGCGTCTGCCTCGTCGTCATCCCGTAGAACCGCGCCGCGTAGCTCAGGTTCTCGGCCGCGGACATCTTCTTGAAGAACGAGGCCTCGACCGAGACGCGGTTCACGACGCGCCGAACCGCACGGTGCTCCGCGACAACGTCGTGGCCGAGGATCCTGGCCGATCCTCCGTCGGGGAGGAGCAGCGTCGAGAGCAGACGGACGAGCGTGGACTTCCCCGAGCCGTTCTGGCCCAGAATGGCCACCGTCTCACCCCGCTCGAGCGAGAACGTGACGCCGTCGAGAGCGGTCCGCGTGCGCTTGCCGAACCGGCCCTTCTTGCGGTCGCGCAGCACGAACTCCTTGCGGAGGTCCCGCACCTCGACGGCTGCGCCTCTTTCCACGGGCACGGCCTCCATGACTACTTCCTGGGTGTCGATCATCTGTGGCTCCTTCTTGAAACTGCGTAGCGAGAAACGTGCAAGCCAGTTACCGGCCCTGGTGGCGGGCCCCGGCAACCGGTGTCTCAGATACGCGCGAGGAGCTTCACAGCCCGGGCACCTTAGCGGCCGGGCTGGACGAGGTCAACTACGCCGGCGGCGAGGCCGGGAGGCGGTACCCCCTCGGGCCCTTCTGATCCGGAGGAATCGGCGAGACGTACTCGATGCCATCCGTCCGACGCTCGAAGTCGGCGCGTGCCGCGGCGCGCAGGTCGGAGTCCGTCAGCACGTCGAGCGCCGTACGGGTGAGCACCTCGGTGGCGGCGAGCGCGGCCTTGAGGCCGATCGACATGCCGCCGCACGCAGTGACGGCCCACGTGTGCATGCTCACGCCGAGCGGCACCGTCGGCAGGACGACGCCCATCGTTGGGGCGTTCCAGCTGACGTCGGCAACGTCGGACGATCCGCCGATCGCCGACTCGGGCTGGAGCGGGACGACGTTCGTGGCAAGCCCGTGCTCGGGGAGCCCCATGTTCGCCTGGCACTCCCGCGCGAAGGCCTGCTCGTCGTCCGTCCACGCCGGAACGCCGACCGCCGCGAGATGCTCGTGCATCCGCTCGGCGAGCGGCGTGTTCGGGAGCAGGTCGTACATCCCGAAGAAGACGTCCACGTCGGCGCGCGTCTGCGTCGCGAGCGCCGCGCCTTCGGCGATCTGCTTCACCCACTCCGTGGTCGCGACGACGTGTGCCCGGTCGATGTCACGGATGAGCAGGAGCATGCGTGCGTAGTCGGGCACCACGTTCGGCGCCTCGCCGGCCTCCTCGTAGATGTAGTGCGTGCGCGCCGTCGGCTCGATGTGCTCGCGCATGAGGTTGATCGCGTGCGCGGCGAGCTCGAGCGCATCGAGGGCGCTACGACCGCTCCATGGCTCCATGCCCGCATGCGCCGTACGGCCGTGGAACGCGAGGCGCACGGCGTTCACGGCGGCGAGCCGCATGTTCATGACGGTGGCGATGGACCACGGATGCCAGTGCAGGCAGGCATCCACGTCGTCGAAGAGCCCGTCGCGCGCCATGTACACCTTCGCTCCCTCGGCCTCCTCGGCGGCACAGCCGTAGACGCGAACGATCCCCGAGCCGCCACTCGCCTCGAGCGCGCTCGCGGTGGCAATTGCCGCCCCAGTGAGCGCGGCGCCGAGCAGGTTGTGCCCGCAGCCGTGGCCGCTCGTCTTCCCGTCGGCGCGGGGCTGCTGCCGGGGAACTGCCTCGTTGCCGAGCCCGGGGAGAGCGTCGTACTCGGAGAGGAAGCCGACGATCGGCCCGTCGCCGAAGCGCTTCTCCGCGAGAAAGGCTGTCTCGACCCCGGCAGTGCCCGTCGCCACCACCTCGAATCCTGCGGCCTCGAGCTCCCGCACGTGCACTTTCGCCGACTGGTGCTCCTCCAGGCTCAGCTCCGCGAGATCCCAGACCTCGGCGGAGATCCGCTCGACCACGGGGCGTCCGGCCTCCACCGCCTCGGCGACACGCACGCTCACGCGCGGAATCTACGCGCTTCGACGATCAGCGCACCGACGACGATCACCGTGAGGGCCGCGAGCTGGCCGGTCGCCGTCCACTCGGTCCCGATCGGTACGGTCGCCAGCGCGAGAGCCGCTGCAGCAAGTCGAACCGGCCGTAGGCCCAGGCCCAATGTCAGGGCGAACCCGGCCGTGCAGGCGACGAAGAGCGCGACCCCGACCGCGAGCTCGAGCCCGATCCATCCGCCCAGCGGGTCATAGGGATCCCCGATCGCCTTCTTCAGCCCGGCGGCGACTCCGATGACACCGAGTACGAGGCCGTAGTGCCAGTAGCCGAAGCCGACGAGCGCGAGACGCGCGCGTCGCGATTCGTTCGCTTCCACCATGGCGCGCTCGATCGGCTCCTCGTCGCGAAAGTACAGCCACCAGAGCGACGCGCTGAGGGCGAGTGCAAGAAGAGCCACGACTACCAGCTCGAGATCGATCGACTCCCCGACCGCGCCGGCGCCGATGACCACGATCGACTCGCCGAGCGCCACGATGATGACGAGCCCGTGCCGCTCGACGAAGTGCCGTGCCTCGATCACGAAACCCTCGGTGCTCGCGAACCACGGCGTAATCCACAGCAGGAGGGCCGCAAGGAGCCAGAGGAGATCCTGAGCCCGCCCGCCCACGATCCCGCCCGCGAGCACGAGCAGCGCGGCGGTCACATTGTACGGGACGATGCGGAGGATCGCGGCGACCTCCGAGACCGAGGTCCCCTTCGCGTACATCCCGGCGTGGAGCGCCACGACCACCAGGTAGGCGAGCGCGAAGTCGAGCCCTTCCCCTTCATAGGCATTCGGAATCGTGAGAGCGATGACGAGAAAGCCGCCCATCCCCCCGAGGAGGAGCAGCCGGAACCGGAGCAGATCCGTCGCGATCGCGTTCGTCAGCCAGGCATAGCCGTCGTACATCCACCAGATGACCGCGAGCATGACGGCGACCTGGAAGGCGGACGCCGCGCCGTCCCCGACGACGAGCACTCCGGTGAGCTGCGTGATCGTGAAGACGAAGACGAGGTCGAAGAAGAGCTCGAGCGTCGAGACGCGCGGGCTGCGATCGATGGTCTCCGACATGCCGGAATGATCGCCGGACCATCAGCCGACGGGACGCCGCGGGCCAGACCGCGGCGTCCCGTGGAGTCACTCAGCGGAGGGAGAAAGTGACGCTGACCGTGGCGGACGTCTCGAGCTCGCCCGGGACGATCGGCGTGCCACCGTCGGAGGCTTGCGCGGCCTCCTTGTACAGCGGGCCGGAGTCGGTGCTGCCGCCTTCGACCATCGTGGTGATCGGGCCGAGCGAGCGGCCGGCCGCCTTCGCGAGCGCCTCTGCACTCAGCCGCGCGTCGGCGACGGCCTTCGAGAGCGCCTGGCGGTAGAGGGCTTCGGCGTTCGACGAGCTGAGACCCGGGCCGGAGACCTGATTCGCGCCGGCCTCGGTGGCAGCGTCGATGAGTACCGGCGCGTCGGCGACGTCACTGACCGCCGAGACGCTGTTGGACGCAACGTAGCCGTTCACCTGGCCGGTCTCGCCGGTGAAGGGATACACGCTGACCCACTGCGTCTGCAGTTCACGCCCGCCCGCCTGACGCAGGGCGTTGAGGATCTTCCGCATCGCGTCCCCGTTCGCGGAGACGGCCGCCTTCGCGGTCGCAGCACGCGTCTCGGCACCGAAGGACATCTTCGCCTCGTTCGGCACCGCGTCGACGGAGCCGACGCCGGTCACGGTGACCGAGTCCTCGGCCGGCGTGGCGTCCTGTGCGCCGGCGAGATCGGGCAGCCCGACCGCCCCGGCGAGCGCGACGACGGTCAGTCCTGCAGCAGTGAGAAGGAGCAAGCGTTTCATCGAGGGAACCTCCGCTGGTCGGTGACGTTTCCTGTACGCCACCAGGGTGGTCGAGCGTCACAACGCCGACGCGAGCCAGCCGTCGTCGGAGAAGCGGGACAGCGCTCGCCGGGCGCGGTCGGCGCCGGCCACGTTGCCCTTCTGCCCGTACAGCTCGTACGCTCGCCGGAGGGCCCGCTCCGCCCCGGCTGCGTCGCCGGCTCGACGGCGAATGATTCCAGCCTCCTCGAAGGTCTCACCGCGGACCGTGAGCCAGTCGGTGCGCTCCACTCGGTCTCGCGCGTCATCGGACAGGGCCACCGCGTCCTCGTACCGTCCGTCGTGTGTCGCCACGAGTGCGGCGGCGCGACGCGAGATGATCTCGGACACGGCGTCGCCCGTCGTCGAGAGTTCTCTCGACTCGAGAGCGAACCGCGAGGCGTTCCGATGGTCGCCGACCAGCGCGAGCACGCATGCGAGCTCGCCTGTGACCGCAGAGATCTCGCCGCGCACCTCCCCTGCCCGAACCAATTCGTATGACTCACGAAGATACGCCGCGGCCTGGCGCAGGTCGCCCCCCGCTCGCTCCGCGAGGGCGGCATAGACGTATCCGACCGACAAGGGCAACACCATCCGATCGGCGCGTAGGCGCGCGAGCTCGCGCTCGTACGAGACACGAGCTTCGCAGAGGCAGCCTTCCTGAGCCAGCAACCAGGCGGCGACGAGAGCCGTGAAGGAATCGCCCTTGTCCATATGCCCGTCCTCTCGGCGACACATCGCGAGCGCAGCGGTCACCGGCATCGGCCCGAGTGCGGCACACCCGACAGCCATGCGCCGGCACTTCGTCGCTACCGTCCTGTCCCCGACCTCGGCCGCGAGCTCGGCGGCACGGAGTGCCAGACGATGTCCGCCCGCGGCGTCACCTGTGTCGCGGCGCATGTGCGCTTCGTGTGCAAGGGCGAACGCGAGTCCTGCCCGATCGCCGATCTCCTCGAACACCTTCGCCGCTGACTCCGCTGCAACACGATGCCGCGCGAAGCTCCCCCCGTCGGCGAAAACCGACAGGTACGAGAGGAGCAGACGCACCCGCTCCTGAAGTCCGCGATCTCCCGCTGCTTCCGCGAGTCGGCGGGCGGCGCCAAGCGTCGACTCGGCCTGTCTGAGCTCACCGACCCGGATGAGGGCATCTCCGTACTCGTAGAGCGACTGCGCACGGTCGCGTGGTTCGCGCGGAAGAACCGCCGCCGCGCGCTCGAGAGTCGTACCGAGTCGGTTCCGCGGATCGTCGAGCGCGGGGTCCTGGAAGAGAATCGCACGCTGGAGCTCGCGGAGCACGACACCCGGCTCGAGCCCGAGCCCGTCGAGAAGGGCGTTGTGGGCGCGGCGGTATGCCGTCAACGCGTCCGCCTGACGTCCCGCCCGGTAGAGCGCGAGCATCAGTTGCGACCACAGCCGCTCGCGGAGTGGGTGCGTCGCGACGAGCTCCTCCAACTCGGCGACGAGCGCTGCGTGCTCGCCGATCTCCAGCTCGGCCTCGATCCTGTCTTCGAGCGCAGTCAGCCGCTCCTCCTCCAACCTGGCTACCAGAGGCCGCGCCCAGCGGTTGGCTGCAACGTCCGGAAACGCCGGGCCTCGCCAAAGTCCGAGCGCCTCACGCAGCGCTGCTGCACGCGCCGCTGCAGCGCCGTTGATAGCCGCGGAGACCATCGCGCGGAAGCGCTGGACGTCCAGCCCGCCAGATTCGACGCGCAGCACGTACCCGGCCGGAGCGCGCACGACCGCTTCCGCGCCCAGCGCACGACGGAGAGCATGGATCTGGTTCTGGAGCGAGGCGCGGCCGGTCCGAGGTATCTCGCCTTCCCAGAGCATCTCCATCAGCTCGCTCTGCGCGATCGGCTCGTCCGCCCGTAGAAGCAGAAGCGAGAGGAGAGTCCGTTGCAGCGGTGCGGTAATGCCAACGAGATCGCCGCCTCGGCGGACCTCGAGCGGTCCGAGTGCGCGGAACTCGAGAGCGATCACCGAGATCGAGCGTAACCTCTCCGTTAGAGCTTCGTTAGAGGAGGGCGCTACCGTGATGGCGGATGCTCGAGCATCGGCGTGTGGTCGGTCTCCTTCTCGCATTCGGCTTCGTCGCCGGCGCAGCGGCGACCGCGCCCGCAACGTCTGGCCCGGGCCTTGCCGCCGGAACGCTGACTCTGCACGTCGTCATGCCGGTGAGCTCTATTCCGATCGTCTGCCCGCCCAGCGTGCCGCCGGACGTCGTGGACTGCCGCTCGCGGGCCGGCACGGCCCGCGTTCGAGGCCTCGGCGCCGTCTCCGAGACCTACGTCTGGTCGTTCAGAATGGGGCCACCCACGTGTCCCCCGGACCTGGGGAAGCCCTTGGCGACGAACGCCCGGCTCGTGGTCGCGGGCAAAGGAGAGCTGCAGGTATCGCTCGTGGACGGTGCGCGCTGCATCGAGCAGGAGCCGCTGCGCAACGAGCCACAGAGCTACACCATCACGGGCGGTACCGGGGCGCTCGAGGGAGCGTCCGGAAGCGGCACGGTCGAGCGAGCCATCGAGGCGGGGGCCGGAACGGAGACGTGGAGGGGGACGCTTCTCGCTCCCGCTCTCGAGTTCGACCTGACACCGCCGACGATCGCCGGTGCGAGCAACAAGGTCGTGACGGCGAAGAAGGGCGCGAGGACGGAACGGGTCGTGTTCCGCGTCACGGCGCAGGACGACCGCGACGGATCGGTTCCGGTCAGCTGCACGCCACGCTCAGGGACGAAGTTCAAGATCGGCCGGACGCGCGTTGCATGCGAGGCGACCGACACGAGCGCAAATGGTGCGACCGCCGGCTTCACCGTCACCGTCAAGCGGCGGCGGTAGACGGCCGAAGCCGACTCAGTTCCAGCCGAGGTACGGTGCTGCTCCGCGCTTGAAGACGCCGCGCGAGATGATCGAGCGCTGGATCTCGCTTGTGCCCTCCCAGATCCGGTCGACACGCAGCTCGCGATAGAAGCGTGCGGCCGGATTCTCGAGCATGTAGCCACGGCCCCCGAACGCCTGCACGGCCCGGTCGGCGACACGGCCGGCCATCTCCGACGCGAAGAGCTTCGCCATCGACACCTTCCCGTGCACGACCTTGCGATCCTCGAGCACGTCGAAGGCGTGAGCCGCGTGGTACGTGAGCAGGCGCGCAGCGTGCAGCTCGGTGAGCGAGTCAGCGAGCGGGAACGAGACGCCCTGGTACTCCGCGATCGGCGATCCGAACGCCTCGCGCTCCTTCGCCCAGTCGGCCGTCAGGTCGACGAGTCGAAGTGCAGCACCGCAGCAGCGCGCCGCGATGAAGAGCCGCTCGACGAGGATCCACTCCTTCGCGCCCGCGTCGCCACCGGCGGGTACCCGGTTCGCCTCGGGCACGCGGCAGTTCTCGAAGACGATTTCCGGATGGTGGTCGATGTACGGGTCGTGGAGGAACGACGGCGTGCGGCGGATCTGCATCCCGGGCGTCCCCGGGTCGACGAGGAACAGCGTCTGCTCGCCCTGGGCGACCGCGAGCACGATGTACACGCCTGGCTCGCCCTCACTCGTGACGAACCACTTCTCGCCGTTCAGCACCCAGTCGTCGCCGTCGCGCACCGCGGTCGCCGCGAGAGCCGTGAGGTCGGAGCCGGCGCCGGGCTCGGTCAGAGCCCACGCCTCCCGATACTCGCCGTCCGCGATCGGCTTCACGTAGCGCTCGATCTGATCGGGCGTCGCGATCTCGTGGAGCTCGCGCGGGCCCCGGTCGACGACGGCGAAGCCGAGCCCGTTCGTCGCCTTGCCGGACTCTTCCTCGAGAGCGACCTGGCCGAGCATCGAGAGATCGCGACCGCCGAGCTCCGTGGGCATATTGAGCATTGCGAAGCCCGCTGCGCGCGCCCTCGTGCGGAGCGCTGCCAGCTCGTCGTGCGGGATCGACCCGAGCTCGGCGATCCGCTCCTCGAAGGGATAGACCTCGGCCTCGACGAAGCGGCCGACGGCTTCCTTCAGCTCACGAACGTCGGCAGGGAGCTCCGGGACGATCACGGTCGCGGGAGCCTACAGCGAGCGTTCGAACGCCTGGCGCTCGACCTCGCTGAGCGGCCGTGACGTTCCGCGCTCGCGGTCGCGCGCGACCAGGACGGCCTCGGCCTCGGCGGCGAGCTCGCCGTCGCGCGTCCGGATCTGCTCGCGCAGGGTGATGCTCGAGTTGCCGATCCGCTCGAGCGCGCACGAGACGACGACCTCCTCATCCTCGAGCCGCAGCTCGCGACGGAAGTCGATCGCGACCCGCGCGAGCACGTAGTCCCAGGCGTCGCCCACACCGCTGACGACGCGGTCGACCCACTCGTCACGGCACTCCTCGAGGTACGTCGCGTACACGGCGTTGTTCACGTGCAGGTACGCGTCGACGTCGCTCCAGCGGATCTCGACGTGCTTCTCGTGCGTCATGCGCCGCGATCCTAGTCCGGCATCACGAGAATGCGCGCAATGTCCGACGTTCGCACCCTCCTCCTCCCCCGCTCGATCGCCGTCGTCGGCGCCTCGCCACGGAACGTCGCCGCGGTCGAGACGGTCCTCGCGAGCGGCGTGACGGCCTGGGGCGTCAATCCGAACCGCGACGACGTCGGCGGACTCCGTTGCTTTCCGAGCGTCGCCGAGCTGCCGGAGCTGCCCGGGCTCGCGTTCCTCATGGTCAACCACGAGCGCGTCGAGGCCGCCTTCGAGGACGCAGCGGCCGCCGGCGTGCGCGCCTTCGTCGTTCCCGGCGTCGGCGCCGAGGCAGGGTCGGCGGCGAAGGCGACGACCGAGCGACTCGCAGCACGCGCTCGCGAGCTCGGCGCCACGTTGCTCGGCCCGAACTGCATGGGCTTCTTCGTCCCGGGGGGCGCGTCCGCCTGGAACGGGCGTCCGCAGGACACGACGGCCCCGGGTCAGGTCGCCGTCCTCTGCCAGTCCGGCTCGATCGCCGACGCTTTCCTCTCGCTGGGCGGCCGGATCGGACTGCGCTGCGTCGTCTCGTCGGGAGCCGAGGCGGTGACCGACGCCGCGGACTTCCTCGCGTTCTTCGCGGAGGACGAAGGCACGCGCGCGGTCGGGCTCTTCCTCGAAACGATCCGCCGCCCGGGCGCGTTCGTCGACGCGTTGCGCGCGTGCGCCGAGGCCGGCAAGCCGGTCGCCTGCCTCAAGGTCGGCCGCTCGGAGGCAGCCGCGCGCGCGGCGCTGTCTCACACAGGAGCACTCGTCGGCTCCGACCGTGCCTTCTCCGCCGTCCTCCGCAGCCACGCCGCGATCGAGGTCGGCGACTTCCACGAGCTCGTCGAGACCCTGGAGATCCTCGGTCGCACACGCCGCCCGAGCGGAGGCCGGATCGCGGGAATCTCGGAGTCGGGTGGCGAGTGCGCGCTGCTCGCCGACCAAGCGGAAGCCGCAGGCATCCCGTTCGAGCCGCTCGCGGCCGAGCTCGCCGCGCGGCTGTCGAGCGCCTTCCCCAACTACCTCGCACCCGGCAACCCGCTCGACGCCTGGGGCATCGCGGACGAGACGGAGGTCTACCCGGGCTCGCTGGAACTGCTGGCTGCCTCGGGCTCGTACGACATCCTCGTGGCGCAGGCCGACCTCTCCCAGTTCCGCGATCGCACGAACGACGAGTGGTGCGAGCTCACGCTCCGCACACTTGCACGTCTCCGTGACCGGTACGACGGGCTCTTCTGCGCCATGACGACCGTGCACAGCGCCGATCCGCCGCCTCGCTTCCAGGCGCTTGCACGGGAGCTCGACGTCGCGCTCCTGCGCGGAGCGCGGGACGCGATGCGCGCGCTGGGCGGCGTCGCGCGACGACAGCCGCTCGAGCCCGCCGGGCAGCGCGGGGCGCCTCCTTCCGTCGACGACCTCCTCGTCGGTACGGGAGCGCTGCCCGAGCACGAGTCGTCGCTGGTACTCGAGCGGGTCGGCGTGCCGTTCGCACCGCGTCGACGAGCCGCCACGCCGGAGGAAGCGGCTGCCGCGTTCGACGCGGTCGGCGGCGGCCCGGTCGTCGTCAAGCGCGACGGCCCGACGCACAAAACCCGCGACGGGGGCGTGATTCTCGACGTCCAATCGGCGGTCGAAGCGGAGGAAGCGGCGCGTCGCCTCGGAGGGTCGGTCCTCGTTGCGAGACAAGCGGAGCCGGGAGCCGAGGTCCTCTGCGGGATGACTCGCGACCCTGACCTCGGGCCGATCCTGGCGGTCGGGCGAGGCGGTGTCGCGGTCGAGGAGCACGACGACGTCGTCCTGGCGAGCGCACCGCTCGCGGAGCGCGCCGCCGCACGCTTGGTCGCCGACGCCGGCGTC
>DASUCN010000063.1:0-17732 GCA_036276015.1 Gaiellaceae bacterium
GAAGTGCCCGGCCGTATGGAAGAACTTCTTCGGGACGATCGGCGCGCGAAGCTCCGTCTCCGACAGGGGAACGCGCTCGCCCGTCTCGTCGGCTCCTCCGAGCTCGAACAGCTCGCGCATCGTGGCAACGTCGAGCACGACTATCTCCTCACTGTCGAGGTAGCCGACCTGCCTGTCCCAGCCGAACGTGACGAGCTTCACGACTCCACGATCTTCCAGAACGAGTTCTTGACCACGACCTCGTCACCACGGAACGTCCACAAGTCGCACCCTCGGACCTCGAGGCGCTCGCCGGCGACCGTCGTGCCTCTGAGCGTCCACTCCGAGACGCCACGCTCCCCGGCGACGAAGTCGCCGTGACTCTCGTAGCTCACGTCGGGGATGCCGTCGAAGCGCGCGCGCAGGCCCTCCGCAACGGCCTGTTTCCCCTCAAAGCGCCGTCCCCACGGGTCGGACCCACGAGGAGTCTCGAGCACGCAGTCGTCCGCGAAGTGCGCAATTATCGCGTCGAGGTCGTGGCGGTTGAAGCCGTCGAGGATGCGCGCGAGGACGGCGAGCTTCGAGCGATCGTCCGACACCGAGGCCTCCATCAGGCGACTCCGCACACCTTCATCGCGGCGCGTGCGTACACCTCGGCAGTCTTGACGAGCCCGTCGATCTCGAGATTCTCGCCCTTCAGGGTGTCGAGGAGGCCGCTCGACGTGCCGTAGTTCACGGTCGCGATGCCGTAGCGCGTGAGCACCGACGCGTCCGAGAACCACCGCGTGACGTCGCGCTCGGGCGGCGCGCCGAACACCTCCGAGTGCGCGGCGTCGAGCGCACCGATCAGCGGATGCTCCTCCGGGATCTCCGCTCCGGGCGCCGTCACGTAGACCTCGCCCTCGATGCCGTGCTCCGGGAAGCGCTCCGCGAGCCGTCGCACCAGGCCGAGCACCTGCGCCCGTGCCGTCGCCATCTCCTTCGTGGGCGGGACGCGCACGTCGAGGAAGAGATCCGTTCGATGCGGCGTCCGCGAGACACGCCACCCGAAGCCTCCGTCGATCGCACCCACGTTCACGATCGCCCTCGCACCGCGGTAGGCGTTCTCGGGATCGTCCTCCCACGTCGGGATCCACTCGAGCACGGCGGCGAGCACATCCTGCATGCGCACGATCGAGTTCTGGTCGCGCTTGCCCTCGCTGAACGCCGTATGGATGAACGTGCCCTTCGTCGAGATCCGTAGCCAGAGCGAGCCGAAGTGCCCGAGGACGACCTTCGACTCTGTCGGCTCGCCGAGGATGCACATGTCGGCGACACCGCCGTGCGTGACGAGGTGGCGCGAACCGGTCGCGTAGCCGCGGTACTCGGCGCCCTGCGCGTCCCCGTACTGCGTCTTCTCGATCTCGCCTGCGACGGCCGCGATCAGCACGTCGCCGCGCAGCCGAACGCCCGCGTCGCCCAGCGCGCGGACCGCCTCGACGTAGCACGCGAGCGCGCCCTTCATGTTCGAGATCCCGAGGCCGTACAACCGCTCGTCCTCGACGAACGCCGCGGGCTGGAAGCCCGGCACGTGTGCGAGCCAGGGCTCTCGGCCGGAGTACGACGTGTCCAGGTGACCGTTGAACATCAGGCTCGGCCCGCCGCCTGCCCCGAGCCGAGTGCCGAGGACGTTCGCGCGGCCGTCCTCGACCTGCTGCCACTGAACCTGCAGCCCCATGCCGAGGAAGGTGTCCCGCATGAGCTCGGCCATGGCCTCCTCGGAGCCGGTGAAGCTCGGGACGCCGATCGCCTGCGAGGCCCAGTCGACGAGTCGGTCGCGGTCGATGGAGAGCTCAGCCACGGACCGCGGGGAGCACCTTCTCGCCGAACAGGCGGATCTGGTCGTGGCGGCGCTCGCCCCAGAGCTCGAGCATGACGTGCGTGCAGCCGGCGTCGCGGTACTCCTCGATCGCCGCGATGCAGTCCTCCGGAGTGCCGGCGATCGGCTTGCAGCGGTCGAGGAGCGAGTCGGTCACCTGCTCCTTCGCGGCGAGCCGCCCACCCCGCTCCATCGCCTCCGCCACCGGAGCGAGCTCGTCCATGCCGATCTCCGCGAGATCGAGCAGCGTGTCGGCCGCTCCCTTGATGTTCTGGAACTTGTTCGCGAGGTACATCCCCGCGATCTCACGTGCTCCGTCGCGCCCCGCCGCGCGGTCGGACTCGTGGATCGACGCGACGATCGTGCAGCCCACGTCGAGCTCCGGCCCGACGTTCTCGCGCGTGTAGCGGACGAATGCGGGCGTCGTGATCGACGGCGTCAGCACCCCTTCGGCCAGCTCGGCCGCGAGCGCCTGCATCTTCGGCGCGGTCGCGCCAACGTAGACCGGCGGTACCTCGCGGGGCGTGTGCGCCTCATCCTGGAGCCCGGGCACCGAGGCGCTCCACGTGTCGCCCTCGTACTCGAACGGCTCGCCGCCGAGAACGCCCCGAGCGATCGTGATCGCATCGCGCATCGGCCCGAGGGTCTTCTTCGTCTGCGAGCGGATGTTGTTGAGGAAGATCTTCGACGTCCCGAAGCCCAGCAGGAACCTCCCCGGCCCGGCTGCCTCCTGGACGACTCGCGCGTCCATGGCGACCTGCACCGGGTGGCGCGTGAAGGGCGAGATGATCCCCCAGCCGATCGTCAGTCGCTGCGTCTCGCGCGCCATGAGGGCCGAGACCACGGTCGACGAGCGCGCCTCCATCCCGTGCTTGCGCCACCACGGGTACGCCTCGGCGAGCCAGATCGTGTCCATCCCGGCGCGATCCATGACGCGCGCCGACTCGAGCATCTCCTCGAGCGGCTCCATCGTCAGCTGCATGACGCCGACGCGGAACGGATGCGACACGGCGACCGGGCTCAGGAGTCGGTGGTCGAGTGCGTCGGCCCCTCGGGCTCGGAGTCGTACGCCTCCGGTGAAGCCGGATGGATGCCCTGGGTCGCTCCACCCGTGGACGACGCCGCCTCGGACACGCGGGTCTCGAGCGCCGCGAGAACCTGCGTCACCTGCTGGTTCACGATCGGCTGCAGGACGCGCTGGCCCATCGCACCGACCGGGCCGGCGATCTTGACGTCTGCCTCCCACGCCATCGACGTGCCCTCGCCCGCCTCCGAGAGCGTGAACGCGGTCGTCATGTCCATGAGCGCTCCGACGCCCTGGCCCTTTGCGCGCATCGACGCGAACTCCGGCGCGCGCTCCTCGAGCTTCTCGAAGTTCATCGTCATCTTCAGCCCGCCGAGCCCGAGCGGCACCTTCACCTTCGCCGTCCAGTGCTTCTCGTCCTGGATCTCGAAGCTCTCCACGCCGGGCATGAGCTTGGCCATCTCCGACGGCTCGTTGATGACGCTCCAGACGGTCTCGCGTGTGGCGGCGAGCTCCTTCGTTCCCGAGACGATCACTTCGACATCACCGTGACGTTCCTCCGCGTCGATTCCGGGTCCTGCAACATCGACCACACCCTATGCGCTGGGTTGCAGCTGTCGTAGACGATGGCGCCGCCCGCAGCGCGGAGCGCATCCTGGATCGCCGCGCAGATGCAGTGGATGCCGCCCCCGCCGCCCTCGCCCATGCCCTTCGCTCCCAGGGGTGCGACCGGCGACGGCGACTCCAGCGCACCGGTCTTGAGCGGCGGCATGTCCATCGCGTGCGGCACGTGGTAGTCGTAGAAGTTGGCAGTGAGGAGCGTTCCGTCCTCGTCGTAGACGAACTCCTCGTGGAGCGCTGCGCCGATCGCGTGCGCCGTGGCGCCGTGCACCTGGCCCTCGACGATCTGGGGATTGATCCGCGTGCCGCAGTCGTCCACCGCGGCGTAGTCGACGACGTCCACCTCGCCCGTCTCCGGGTCGATCTCGACGACCGCGGCGTGGATCTGCAGTGCGTAGGTCAGCGTCAGCTTGCCGGTCTTCTTCTCGGTGTCGACCATCCCGAAGTAGGGCCGACAGACGTAGCGGTGGTTGAGCGTCGGGTTGAACTCGGGCGGGAGGAAGGCGTTGTTCGCGTTGATGATCGCGCCGAGCGCCATGAACGGCAGCGCAGCCTCCTCAGGACCGTCCTTGATCCGCGCGAACCCGTCCGCGAGCTCGATCGCCTCGGGCGGCGCCTGCAGCACGGCCGCCGCGAGCTGGATCATCTCCTCGCGGACGAGCTCGGCCGCGCCCTTCACGGCGCCGAGCCCGGTGAACGCGAACTGCGACGCGTAGGTGCCCGAGAAGCCGGCGTGCGAGTTGAACCACGTGTCGTGGCCACGGCGCACGTTCACCTGGTCGGGCGAGCAGCCAAGGATGTCGGCGACGACCTGCGCGGCGGTCGTCTCGTGCCCCTGGCCCTGCGGAACCGTGCCGAGCGTGACGACGACCTCGCCGAAGATGTCGAGCTTCACCGACGCCGCCTCGTTGTTCCCAGAGAACTGGAGGTCGGGGTTCAGGAGCGTCGACTGGCCGAAGTTGTTCGTCCCGGAGTCCAGCGTGGAGCCGATCCCGAGGCCGAGGAGCTTGCCGCGCGCAGCCGCCTCCTGGCGGCGCTCCTCGATCGAGCCGTAGTCGATGAGGTCGAGCACCAGATCGAGCGAGGCCGCGTAGTCGCCGGAGTCGTAGACGCAGCCGTTCGGCGTCTCGTACGGCATCTGCTCCGCCTGCACGTAGTTCTTCTTCCGGATCTCCACCGGATCGAGGTCGAGCTCGTGGGCGACGATGTCGACGATCCGCTCGGTCAGCCACAGGTGCTGCATGCGGGAGTAGCCGCGGTTCGGCGAGACCGGCGACTTGTTCGTGCAGACCTGCGTGAAGTCGACGCGGATGTTCCGCCAGCCGTACATCCCTGGCGTGACCTGCGCCCAGATGATGCAGCCGAGCGGCTCGTAGCGCGGGAACGCGCCGCAGTCGTCGAGCGCCTTGACCTTGAACCCGGTCATCGTGCCGTCCTTCATCACGCCGACCTCGACGTCCAGGAACCAGCGCTCGTTGCCGTGCGCATTCGCCGTGTGCTGGTCCGTGCGCCACTCCGTCCACTGCACGGGACGGCCGAGCTTGCGCGCCATCAGGCAGAGGACGACGTACTGCGGATGGAGGCAGATCTTGTTCCCGAAGCCGCCGCCGATGTCGTGCGTGACGAAGCGGAGCTTGTCGATCCCCGTGCGGAGCGCCGGTGCCATCCAGATCGCCCCGACGCCGGGCATCTGGTGGTTGCAGGTGAGCGTCCACTCGCCCGTTCCCTTGTCGTACTCGACGAGAGCCCCCGCGCACTCGAGTGGGGTCGACGAGAAGCGGTGGAAGTGGAGCTTGTCGATCTTCACGACGTGGTCCGCCTCGGCGAGCGCCGTGTCGACGTCGCCCCAGTCGAACACCCCCGACCAGACGACGTTCGAGCCGGCCTCGTCGTGGAGCACCACCTCGTCCTTCAGCGCCTCCGCGGCATCCGTGAGGACGGGGAGCGGCTCGTACTCGACCTCGATCAGCTCGGCCGCGTCGCGCGCGAGCTCCCGCGTGGCCGCTGCGACCGCGGCCACCGGCTCTCCCATATGGCGCACGCGCCCGACCGCGAGCGCGTAGTCCTTGATGTTCCCGCCCGGCTCCACCGACATCTCGAAGAACGGATCCGTGTGGATCGCGACCTCGTCGCCCGTGATCGTCCCGTACACCCCTTCGAGCTCGAGGGCCTTCGACACGTCGATGGAGACGATCTTCGCGTGCCCGTACGGCGAGCGGACGAAGTGGACGTACCCCATCCCGTGCCGGCGCACGTCGTCGAAGAAGGTGCCCTGACCCTGGACGAGGCGCTTGTCCTCTTTGCGCGGAATCGACTGCCCGACGTAGCCCTTCTCGAGCGTCTTGGCGGGCTCGGTGACGGTCGTCGTCATCCCTTTCCTCCAGCGGCGACCACTGCTTCGACGATGTTGACGTACCCGGTGCAGCGGCAGATGCTCGAGCGCGGGGGAACCCATGGTTCCCCCGCGAGCCCCCTCCTTGGGGCTCGCGGCAACACGACATGCAAGCGAGCCTGCGCGGGAGTGAATCCCGCTCCGGCGATCAACCACCCCGCCGCCATCAGCCTCCACCCCCACGGCCGGTCGCAACGACGGCCTCGACGATGTTGACGTACCCCGTACAGCGGCAGATGTTCCCCTGCAGCGCGTAGCGCACGTCCTCCTCCGACGGGTGCGGGTTGCGAGCGAGGAGCGCCGTCGCGCTCATGAGCATCCCGGGTGTGCAGTACCCGCACTGGAGTGCGTGGTGCTCGTTGAAGGACTGCTGCAGCGCGGTGAGCTCGCCGTCGGCGGCGAGGCCCTCGACGGTCGCGATCGCGGAGCCGTCGGCCTGGACGGCGAGCAGCATGCAGCTCTTCACTACCTCGCCGTTCACGTGCACCGTGCAGGCACCGCAGTTGCCCGTGTCGCAGCCGATGTGGGTCCCGGTGAGACCGAGGTCGTCGCGGAGGAAGTGGACGAGCAGCCGGCGCGCGGGAACCTCGTACTCGATCTGCTCGCCGTTGACCGTCACGGAGATCGTCCGGCTCGAGACGGGCTCGCTCAACCCTTCCTCCTCCCCGCCGCCTGCAACACGGCCCGTACGGCGGAGACCTCCGCCAGATGACGTCGGAACTCCGCCGATCCGTGCACGTCGGACGGAGGGTCGAGCGAGGCGCCGAGCCCCTCTGCGGCGGCGCGTACTGCGGCTTCGGAGTAGTCCCCGCCTGCAAGACGCTCCTCCATCGCCGTCGCCCGGACGGGCGACGCGGCAACGCAGCCGATGGCGACTCGCGCGACGTCGCCCGAGACCGTCGCAGCCGCGTTGACGATGTACGTCCCGTGCGCCCCGATCGTGAGGCCTGCGTAGCCGTCGCCCGCACCGCTCGATGCGGGGACGTTGATCCGCGTCAGCAGCTCACCTTCGCCCACGGCGGTCAGGTAGACGCCGAGGAAGAACTCGTCGGCAGACACCGTCCGCTCACCGCCCTGCCCGCGGATCGTGAATGTCGCGTCGAGCGCGACGAGGAGCGGCGGGAAGTGGTTCGTCGGATCGCTGACGCAGACGTTGCCACCGATCGTGCCGCGGTTGCGGACCTGGACGTCGGCGATCGTCCCGGCGACCTCGGCGAGGATCGGCCGCGCGACCTCGACCTCGGACGAGCCCATGAGCTGCGCGCACGGGACCATCGCGCCGATCTCGAGCATGCCGTCCGAGGAGAAGCCGATCGTCCGGAGCTCGTCCAGGTCGGCGAGGTCGACGAGCACCTCGGGCGTCGCAGCTCGCTGCTTCATCACGTTGACGAGCGTCTGCCCGCCGGCGAGCGCACGCGCCCCGTCATGCGCCGCGAGAGTCGCGACTGCCTCGTCCACCGTCGCCGGACGTGCGTACTCGACCTCGCGCAGGAGCATGCGGAGATTCAGTCACACGACGCCGTGACATGTCAAGCGACTACCGCATTGGTTACGGTCCGCCCGTGGCGGGCTTCGACGCGGTCTTCGTCGGCTCCGGGATCAATGCCCTCGCAGGGGCGGCGCTGCTCTCGCGCGCGGGCTGGAGCGTGTGCGTGCTCGAGCGAGAGGAGCGACTCGGTGGCTGTATCCAGACCTCGACGGAGCTCACCGTGCCGGGCTTCACCCACGAGGTGCTGGCGTCCTGGCACCCGCTCTTCACCGGCTCGCCCGCATACGCAGAGCTGAAGCCCGAGCTCGACCGGCGCGGCGTCGAGTACCTGAACACCGAGCTGCCGACGGCCTCCGCCTACCCGGACGGCACGGCTGCGTTCCTCACCACCTCGCTCGAGGACAACGTCGCCGAGCTCTCGCGTCACGCGGCCGCCGACGGCCCGGCCTGGGAGGCGATGTTCAACGGATTCATGGAGAACGCCGACCTCTCGTTCGGCGTGCTCGGGACGGAGCTCTGGTCGCCGTCGGGTCTCGGCATCGGACGTCAGGCCCTGCGCCGGTTCGGCCGCCGAGGCCTCCTCGAGTACGTCGGCGGCGTGCTCACGAGCTGCCGGGACTGGCTCGGCGACACGTTCGAGTCGGATGCGGCACACGGCTTGCTCGCACCATGGGTGCTCCATACGGGCCTCGGCCCCGACCAGGCGACGTCCGGGTTCATGACGCAGGTCATCGCCTGCGCCCTCCAGCTCGGCGGGATGCCCGTGCCGAAGGGCGGCGGTGTCGTCCTCGTCGACGCGCTGGCCGACGTCGTCCGCGATGCCGGCGGCGACGTGCGTACGGGCGTCGACGTCGAGCACGTCCTCGTCTCGGCGGGAAAGGCGACGGCCGTGCGCGTCGCCGGCGGCGAGACGATCCGCGCCGATCGTGCGGTCGTCGCAGGCGTGACGCCGACGCAGCTGTACGGTCGTCTGCTCGGGACCGGAGACGTCCCGGCGGCCGTCCAGCGCGCCGCCGAGCGGTATCGCTACGGCCGCGGCGAGATGCAGATCCACCTCGCCCTGAGCGAGCCGCCCGACTGGTACGGCGACGAGCGACTGGGACGAACGGCGATCGTCCACGTCACGCCGGGCCTGGATGGCGTCTCGCGCGCAGTGAACGAGGCGGAGCGCGGCCTGCTGCCCGCGGAAGCGACGATCGTCTGCGGCCAGCCGATGGCGGTCGACCCGTCGCGGGCGCCGGAGGGCTCGTGGATCGTCTGGATTCAGCTCCAGGAGCTTCCCGCAGGGCCCGTGAGAGGCGACGCGGCGGGCGAGCTCGACGTCGGCGACGGCGCGTGGACGGAGGAGCTGCGCGAGGCGTACGCAGACCGGATCACCGCGCGCCTCGGCCGGCACATCCAAAACCTCGAGCGGGCGACTCTCAAGCGTGTCGTGCTCTCACCCGCAGACGTCGCAGGGCTGAACGTGAACCTCGTCGGGGGGGACATCTACGGCGGCTCGTGCGCACTCGACCAGAACTTCCTCTTCCGCCCATTCGCGCAGGCGCCTGGCCATCGGACCGCGGTCGACAACCTCTGGCACATCGGAGCGTCGACGCATCCCGGCCCAGGGCTCGGCGCGGGGTCCGGCTATCTGGTCTACCGAGAGCTCATGAAGGGACCGCTCGCGACGCGTGCGCTCGGCCGCATCCCGGTGGTCGGACGACGTCTGCGGAAAGCCGTTGCAAGGTCGTGAAGCTCTCCTGCTCCGAGATCACGACGGTGAACGCCTCCTTCGCGGAGGACGTCGCCGCCTACGCCGCGGCCGGCTTCGACGGGATCGGGATCTGGGAGATGAAGCTCCCCGAAGACGACGACGCGAACCTCGCGCTCCTGCGCGAGGCCGGGCTCGGCGTTGCCGGCTGCGTCCCCGCGATCCCTTCGATCCTGCCCCTCCGGATCCCCGGCATGGAGGGTCCGCCGCGTCCGCGGGACCGCGTCGACGCACTCTGCGCGAGCATGCGCCGGCTCGCCCCGTTCGAGCCCGAGTGCGTGCTCGTCCTCACGGGGCCTGCCGTCGACTCGAGCTCGCGGGACGTCGTGATCGCCGCGCTCCACGAGATCGCCGAGGCCGCCCGCACGGCCGGCGTCCGCCTCGGCCTCGAGCCTGCCCACCCCTCGCAGCACGAGTCCGTCTCGTTCGTCAACTGGGTCGATGAGGCACTCGCGCTGCTCGACGGCGCGGGACTCGACGACGTCGGGATCATGGCCGACACGTACAACCTCTGGCACGAGTCGCCGGCAGCGCTCGCGGCGATTGCCGATCGAGTGACGGGCCTGCACGTCGCCGACGAGCCGGCCGACCAGGAGCGGACCGACCGCGTTCTCCCCGGTGAGGGCGGGATCCGCTCGTCCGAGCACGTCGCCGCGCTGCGCGCCGCGGGCTGGGACGGCTACCTCGACGTCGAGATCTTCTCGACACCGGACGGCTTCTGGGCGCTCCCGGTCGAAGAAGCCGCGAGGCGGTCGTTCGCCGCGATCTCGCATCTATAACACCGCAATGACGCCGGAGCTCCCGACCGGCACCATCACGTTCCTCTTCACCGACATCGAGGGTTCGACGCGCCTCCTGCACGCGCTTGGGCCGGACGCGTACGCAGACGCGCTGGCCGAGCACCGGCGGGTGCTGCGGAAGGCCTTCGCCGACCACGGCGGGGTCGAGGTCGACACCCAGGGTGATGCCTTCTTCGTCGCCTTCTCGACACCGCAGGGGGCTGCAGCGGCCGCGCGCCAGGGCGTGAGCGCTCTGTCGTCAGGACCGGTCGTAGTCCGGATGGGACTGCATTCCGGTACACCGACCGTGACGGCGGAGGGCTACGTCGGCGTTGACGTGCACCGTGGCGCACGCGTCGGCGCGCTCGCACACGGCGGCCAGGTGCTGCTCTCGCCGACGACCGCCTCCCTCCTCGAGGGTGAGCCACAGCGCGATCTCGGTACGCACCGACTGAAGGACTTCGAAGGAGCGACCCGCCTCTTCCAGCTGGGAGAGGACGTCTTCCCACCGCTTCGGACACCGGGGTCGGTGGAGCTTCCGACGCCCGCCACACGCTTTCTGGGTCGCGAGCGCGAGCTGTTCGAAGCGGTGTCGCTCTCCTACGAGCGCGATCCGAGGGTGCTCACGGTCCTCGGCCCGGGAGGGACGGGCAAGACGCGCTTCACGCTCGAGCTCTGCCGCCTGCTGGCGGAGGAGGCAGAAGGCGGCACGGTGTTCTGCGCCATCGCACCACTCCGCGAGCCGGGGCTCGTCCTCTCGGCGATCGCCGAGCGCCTCGGAGCCGCCGCGACGGAGCCGCAGGCGATCGCCGCCCGGATCGGCGACCGGCGCACGCACGTCCTCATCGACAACGTGGAGCATCTGCTTCCTGACGCGGCGAGGTTGCTCTCCGAGCTCGTCGCCGCGGCGCCTGAGCTGCGCCTCTTCGTGACGAGCCGCGAGGCGCTGCGCATCCAGGGCGAGGTCGAGCTCGACCTTCCTCCGTTGGCCGAGCGAGAAGCCGTGGCGCTCTTCCTGGAGCGGGCGCACGCCGTCCGGCCCGACCTGCGCGACGACGAGGCCGTCCACGAGCTGTGCGCGCGGCTCGACTACCTCCCGCTCGCGCTCGAGCTGGCCGCGGCTCGCACGAAGCTTCTGCTGCCCGACGCGCTGCTCGAGCGCCTCCAGGCTCGGCTCGACCTGCTGAAGGGAACGCGCGACGCCGACGAACGCCACGCCACCCTACGAGCGACGATCGCGTGGTCGTACGACCTTCTCGACTCCGAAGAGAAACAGCTCTTTCGCCGCCTCGGCGTCTTCCGCGGCGGCTGCACGCTCGAGTCGGCCGAGATCGTCTGCGAGGCCGACCTCGACACGCTCGCCTCGCTCCTCGACAAGAGCCTCGTCCGTCGCCGGACCGGCCGTCTCGGTGAAGAGCGCTACTGGATACTCGAGACGATCCGCGCGTTCGCGGTCGAGCGGCTCGAGGCCTCGCACGAGGCCGAGGAGATTCGACGCCGACACGCAGAGCGGACGCTGGACATCGCACACGAGGCACATCTCACCGAGGACGACGACGAGCAGTTCCGGCTGCCGCTCGTCCTCGCCGACGAGCAGGACATGCGGGCCGCCATCGACTGGGCGTCGGACGCAGATCTCGAGCTCGCGCTCGAGCTCGTCGTCGCCCTCGAGAACTTCTGGAACATCCATGCTCCACAGGAAGTCCTTCGGCGCTTGGATCAGCTCTTGCCACGCGCAGCGAGCGCTCGGCCAGAGCTCCGCGCAGCGGCCCTTCGCGTCCGGGGTGGCGCACTACACGTCATCGGCGACTTCGTTACGTGCGACACCGCGTACGAGGAGAGCCTCGCGCTCTATCGCATGTTGGGAGACGAGCGGGGAATCGCCTCATTGCTCCAGCGCCTGGCGAACAGCGCGTTCCAGCGCGGCGAGTTCGACGCGTCACAGGCGCTTCTGAGGGAGTCGCAGACGCTCGCAGTCGGTCGCTTTCCGTACATCGAAATCGCCAACGTCACCGTCCTCGGGCGAATCGCCGTCGAGTCCGGCGACGTGGACGCCGGGGTCGATCTCCTTCGACAAGCGGCGGACATGGCCCGCGCAGTGGACTGGCACTGGTGGCGATCCGGAACACTCGCGTCACTGGCGCTCGTCGCCGTCGAGCGGGGAGAGCTCGACGAAGCCGAGCGGGACAGCAGAGAAGCTCTCAACCTCATCCGAGGGGACGAGAGTCGGCTAGGGAGCTACGTGCCGCTCACCGTTCTCGCGCGAGTCGCACTTGGGCGCGGTCACGTACGGCTGGCCGGTCTCCTCTGGGGCGCACTCGAGGCCGCGGCCGAGCGCTGGCGCGACAGCTTCTGGGAGCGGGTGCGGCCGGAGCGAGCCGGGCCGCTGCTCGCCGAGACCGACCACGAGTTCCTCTCGGCAGTCGAGCAGGGACGAGCCCTCGAGCTCTGGGACGCCGTCGAGATCGCCCTCGGCGACGCGGAGCCGCCTCAGACGGTTCCGTAGAGCGCGCGCACGATGCGGACGAACTCCTTCGTGTCGTCGTAGAGCCCGCGCTCGCGCACCGCTCTCGCACCCTGGTACCAGCCCGCGAGCGCAAGACGCACGTTCCCGTCGAACTCGTCGAGCTGCCAGCGGAGGTACCGCACCCCCGCGCGCACGTTGCCCTGGTACGTACGTGGTGTGCGCACCCCGAGCAGCACGAGGTCGACGAACTCCCACGTCTCCGGTAGCAGCTGCATGACACCGATGGCGCCGACCGAAGAAACGACGTCCTGCTGGAACCCGGACTCCATCCACGCGAGCGCCCGGGCCAGTGCCGGGTCGACCCCGTACACGCGCGACCAGTAGTCGATCGCGGCGCGCACCGAGTCCCGGCTCGCGGGTGGACCGGCGGCCGGAGACGCCCTGAGCCGTGCGCCCTTGGGGAGCGCGAGCCGCTGATTAGGGACGATGACGTTCATGAGCGAGAGCCGATTTCGCTGCGCCAGCCGCCAGGGACTGACGTGATAGCGGGCCGCGATCGAGAAGAAGCTCTCGCCGGGCTGCACGACGTGCCAGCGCATCGGTGCCCTCGTCGCCGTCCGACCGGCGAGCGTGCGGTAGGTCTTCGGCCCAGCGATGCCGTCGGGGGCCAGACCGCGTCGAAGCTGATACCGGCGCAAGGCGACCGCGGTCGGACGCGTGAACCGACCGTCCACGGCGCGCGCGCCGAGGCCATACCGGCGAAGCCGGAACTCGAGCACCGCGACGTCCCATCCGACCGCACCTACACCGAGCTCGCGCTGACCCAGGAGCGGCCTGCCGCGCGCACCGAGAGCCCGCCGCGTCGCGCGCCCGACCTTGCCGGTCGGCTTGATCCCGCGCGCCCGCTGGAAGGAAAGCAGTGCCTTGGTCGTCAGTGCTCCGCGAACTCCGTCGATCGGACCAGGGTCGAACCCGTGAGCCCGGAGTCCCACCTGGAGAGCGGCGACGCGCCCACTGGCCGCGAGCCCGCCTGGAGCGAACACGAGGACGCCAATGAACACCGCGACGCCGACGACGGCGAAGCGACGCATGCTCGCCAGTTCGCCGCTGTGCCCGTCCGTCCTCCCGGCAGGGAGCTCCAGGAAGCGCGGCTACAATCTCGCGGCTGCCTTCCCCGGTAGCTCAATTGGCAGAGCATCCGGCTGTTAACCGGAGGGTTACTGGTTCGAGTCCAGTCCGGGGAGTGAGGAAGTACCTGCAAAGTGGCTAGAAATAACGAGGGCGCCTGGTGAGGCGCCCTCACTTCGTACCCAACTTCGTACCCCGGGCCTAGGAGTCGTGTGACCGCACGAACTCGGCAGCCTTCGGCCTTCCGTCCATCCCCGCAGCCTGGAAGATCGCCGGAACATCGGGGTCGGAGATGAAACTCTGCCATCCCTGCTCGTCCCAGTCGAAGACGACCCAGTAGCGGCTCTCGTCGTTGGGGTCACGAAAAACCTGCGCACCCTTTGACCCGTGTTGCCCGCGCTTCTCGGCGCCCTTAGTCGAAAAGGTCTCCCAGAAGCGGTCGAAATCCTCGACCTTCGCCGTCGCCAAGACCATCCTCGCCTCCTTTAGCGGATTGCGGCGATTACCCGGTCACCCTACGCCACTTTCGCCTCGAGGCGAAGGCTCGTTGACACTCGCGAAGAGTCGGTCCTCCGCTCTCTTCGCCGCACCGGGGAACGCGACCTGCGCCGCGTGGACGTAGCGCTCGGTCATCGTCGCTTGAGCGTGTCCGGCGCGAGCCTGCACGTACACGGCCGGATTGCCGGCCGCTGCGTCGTGGGTGAGCGCGGTGTGCCGGAGGTCGTGCCACGGCCGGATCTTCCTCTCGATCCCCGCGGCTGTGATCGCCTTCCGCATGTACCCGCTCACCTTCGATGCGTCGAGCGGCGTCCCGAACTCGGGATGGCAGAACACGAGCGAGTCAGTCGAGCGGTAGCGGCTCGCCTGGAACTGCTCCTCGAGCGCGAGCACAAGATGGCCGTTTGGGACGTCTCCGCGGAACTTCGTACCCAATTTCGTACCCGCCCACCTGACTTGAGGACACCTGATGTGACTTCACATGGCTCAACCATACGGTAGCGACCTCAGCGCGCATCCATCGGGTCGGCCGTTAACCGGAGGGTTACTGGTTCGAGTCCAGTCCGGGAAGTACGAGACACGGATGGGTAGTTTCCGCGACGACATGCGGGCTTGCACAGCCGTCAGCTGGTCGTGCGGTGCCTACAAGGCGCGTATGGCCCGCGCTCTCCTGGACTTCGTGTGTTGGATCCTCGGTTTGCGCCGGTCATGAGCGTCGCGACCCTGACGCGCAATGGCTCCTTCTCTCTCGACGAGGCGAGAGCGACCTTCACCTTGGCGATCATCGCCGGCCTCGTCTGGGGCGTGCTTCTTCCCGTCCAGATCGCGGGCGCGCTGGGTGGATGACCTCGGCGCGAGGCGCTGAACGCTAGGACTCGTCGGCGAGCAGCGCCGGGAACGAATGTGGCGTCGGCCCCCACTCGTACTGCTCAACGCTCGTCGCGTCTCGCATCATCAGGCTCGCCCCGGCAGCGACCGCAACGAGGATGACGCAGAGCACGGTCGCAATCGCGACGTGACTCGGATGCCGAAAGGAAGGCACGAACTCCATCCGGCTCAGCATCGGCAGGCACGAGGGTGACGGGTTCCCCCGGAAGGGGGAAGCGACCCCAGTCGCTCGACTGCAGGCGGCGATCCTCCCCCACGGTGCGAGAATCGCCGCCGTGACCGCCCTCGTCGAGACGACCGTCAACCATCTCCGCGTGGCGAAGCGGCTCGCGCCCCGTCGTGGCGCGTCATTCGCGGAGCGCTTCGGCCGCCTCGACGACCGCCTCGTCTTCGTCCTCGGCTCCCCGCGCTCCGGGACGACCTTCGTTGCAGGTGCCATCGGCTCGGTCTCGGGATTCGTCGACCTCGGCGAGGTCGCCCCGCTCAAGGCGGCCGTACCCGGGCTCGCCGACCTCGACCCGCAAGATGCGGCCCGCCGCCTGAGGCGCCTTCTCGCCGTCTCGAGGCGAATGGGTCTCGTCGGATCCGTGCGTGCAGTCGAGCAGACCCCGGAGATGGCGTTCCTCGTCGGCGCCATCCCGCTCGCCTATCCGAAGGCTCGAATCGTCCACATGATCAGAGACGGGCGCGACGTCGCCTGCTCGCTTCTGGAGAAGCCGTGGCTCCGGTCCGAACAAACTCAGGTCGACGACGCAGGCGTGCCCTACGGATCACATGCGCGCTTCTGGGTCGAGACCGATCGGCGTGCCGAGTTCGAGCACGCGAGCGATGCGCGCCGGGCGGCCTGGGTCTGGCGGAGCTACCTGAGCGCCGCGCGCACCGCCAGCGAGGCACACGAGGTTCGCTACGAGGAACTGGCCGCCGATCCGAGCCGGATCGGGGGAGCGCTCGCGGAGTACCTCGGGGCGCCCGTACAGTCGCTCACAGATGCGCTCACTCGCGCGCACACCGCGTCCGTCGGCCGCTTCCGGCGCGACCTCTCGCCCGACCAACTCGCGGACGTCGAAGCCGAGGCTGGGGGCCTGCTCCGAGACCTCGGCTACGTCACGTGATCTCGGCGAGCGCCTGACGTACCTTCGCGAGGTGCGCCTGCAGCTCGGTGGTGCGGGCCAGGTCGGCTCCTGCGAGGTCCCGCTTGAGCTTCCGCTCGCGCAGTCGCAGCAGCAGCTCCTTCCCAGTGCGCTCGTCGAGTGCCTCCTGCGCTGCGCGGGCGTCGAGCTCCGCCCGTAGCGCCGTGAGCTCGGGATCGTCGCGGCCCGCAACGAGCGCGGCACCGAAACGCCGGTACGCCTCCGTGTCGAAGTGGTCAGCCGAGAGCTCGGCCAGGTACGTGACGAGAGCCGGATGCGCGACGCACGCGGCGAGCACGTCGCGCTCGAGGCGGTCACCCGCCTCTAGAAGGCGCGGCGCTTCGACGGGCCCGCGCGTGGTGCCTCCGCGCGCGGGCGCCAGGCCGGCGAGCGTCTCCCGCGGGAGGTCGAGCCGATCTGCGATCAGGCGGAGCGCTTCCTGCCGTTCGGGCGAGTCCTCGGCCTTCGCGAGAACCTCGCGTGCGCGGACGAACCCCTCTTGCCGATCCGCGGACCGCTCGATCTCGAGCCGCACGCGATACACGAGGTAGCTCTCTGCTCGCTCCAGCCGCTCCGCGAATCCGGTCGGCGCATCTGCCGGGTCCTGACCTTGAGGGAGCGTGACCACGCGAACGTCGAATCCCTGACCGACGGCGAGCTCCATCCCGCGGAGCGTGGCGTCCTGCCCCGCGGCGTCGGCGTCGAAGCAGAGGACGAGCTTCTTCGTCATGCGCCCGAGCTCGCGCAGCTGACGCTCGGTGAGCGCGGTGCCCATCGACGCCACGACGGGCTCGAACCCCGCCTGCCGGAGCGCGATCACGTCGGTGTTGCCTTCGACCACCGCAACGTAGTCGGCCTTCGCGATCGCCGGCTTCGCGAGGTGGAGCCCGTACAGGATCGAGCCCTTGTGGAAGAGGTCGCCTTCGGGTGAGTTGACGTACTTCCCGCGGAGCGGATCGTCTTCACGGAGCTTGCGCGCCTGGAATCCGAGCACGCGGCCGCGTGCATCGGCAAGCGGGAACATGAGCCGGCGAGGAAAGTAGTCGGTGCCCCGCGTCGTGACGAGCCCCGCGCTTTTGAGCTCGTCGAGCGTGAATCCGCGCTCTCTCGCCTTCTCGGCGAGACCCCGTCCCGGCGAGAGCCCGAGCCGGAACTCCTTCGCGATCTCCTCACCCAGCCCCCGCCCCGCGAGGTACTCGCGGACGGGCGCGCCGGCGTCTCCATCCCAGAGGAAGCGCTCGAAGTACGTCGCAGTCTGGTCGAGCACCGCGTAGAGCCGCTCGCGGCGCCTCCGCTCGGCCTCGACCCTCGGTGACGCCTCCTCGACCTCGATCGGCACGCGGAACCGGTCCGCGAGCCACTCGACCGCACCGACGAAGTCGAGGTTCTCCGTCTCGCGCACGAACGAGATGACGTCGCCGCCCTTCCCGCAGCCGAAGCAGTAGTAGAGCTTGTCCACGGGATTGACCGAGAACGACGGCGTCTTCTCCTCGTGGAACGGGCAGCGGCCGGTGAAACGCGTGCCCGACGCGCGGCGGAGCGGCGTGCGCGCGGACACGACCTCGACCATGTCGGCGGCAGCGATGACGTCGCGCACCGAGGAGTCCTTGATCCGCGCCATCGGGTGAGACTACTCGCCGCTCGCGCCGTAGTCTCTTACCGTGGCAGGCGGCAGTCAGCGACGCGAGCGCAAGGTCGTGACGGTGGTCTTCTGCGACCTCGTCGG
>DASUCN010000064.1:0-2867 GCA_036276015.1 Gaiellaceae bacterium
GGGCCGGACGCAGAGGAGGCGGAGATGGGCCTGACGAGCTCGTTCCCGGACGAGGTCGACGTCTCGGTTGCCGGTGACGTCGCGAGCGTGGAGGCGGGGCAGGAGCTGACGACCGAGCAGCTCGCGCAGCTCGTGTACTCCCTCACACAGCCGGCCCTGGGCGTGGCCTCGGTCGAGGTTGCAGGCGAGAGCTACACACGCGGAGACTTCGAGGAGCAGACGCCGTCCGTCCTCGTCGAGTCGCCGCTTCCGTTCGAGGAGGTCACGATGCCGATCACGGCCACCGGGACGGCGAACACCTTCGAGGCGAACTTCCACTACGAGCTCGTCGACGCGGCGGGGAGCGTTCTCGACGAGAACTTCGTCACGGCGACGTCGGGCACCGGCACGCGTGGCACGTTCGAGTTCACGACGGCCGACGTCGAGGACGTCTTCGCGCTCGTCGTCTTCGAGCAGTCCGCGGAGGACGGCTCGCGCATTCGCGAGGTCCGGATCCCGCTGACGGTCACGTCGTAAGCCGCAGGGCGACGTACTCTCTGGACGATGGCCGACGCACCCTGGCGCTGCTCACAGTGCGGCACGGTGAACGAGCCGGTGGCGAACGCGTGCCGGACCTGCGGCCGCTGGCCGAGCCTCTTCGACCTCGAGCGCAGCACGATCCAGGCCGACGAGTTGCCGACGTACGACGAGGCGGACGAGTTCGCCGCGCAGACCGTGGAGGTCGAGGTCGCCGAGCCGGACGTATACGAGGTCGAGCCGGATCTCGACGTACCCGTCGAGACCGTGCCCACGGACGAGGCGGACGAGCAGGCCAAACCCGTGTGGCAACGTCTTGCGTCGTTCATCGTGCCGATCGGCGTCGTCCTCTACATCGTGATCAGCGCCATCGTCGGCAACGACGGCGGCTGAGAGTCAGCGCTCGAAGAGCACCTCGCCGGACTCGACCAGCCGCGTCTCGCCGTGGCCGTTCCCGACGGTCACCTCGAGGCGGCCGTCTCGGTGGATCTGAACTGCGGTTGCGTCGCCGCCGTCGACGGTGATGCGCCGTCCGCGCAGGAAGTCACGCGCGCCGATCTCCCCGTAGAGGTCGGCCAGACCGCCGTGGCGCCAGCCGTCGTAGATCCGCTCGAGTCGGAAGAGGAGCGAGCCGAGCAGCGCGGCACGCTCGTAGGGCCTGCCCGTGAGCATGCGCAGCGACCCGGGTGGTGTTGGAGCATCCAGTGGGAGCTCCTCGCGCGTCTGGTTCACGTTCAGGCCGATTCCGCACACGACCGCGCCGTCGGCGAGCTCGCAGAGGATCCCGGCGACCTTGCGGCGGTTCAGCATCACGTCGTTCGGCCACTTGATCTGCGCGGTCAGCCCGGTTGCGGCTTCGACGGCTTCCGCGGTCGCGAGCGCTGCGACGAGCGAGAGCTCCGGCAGATGGCGCTCGGCCGGTGGGTGCAGCATGATCGACGCGAGCACCGAGGTCGCCGGAGGAGCGATCCACGGCCGACCGTGCCGACCCTTGCCGCCCGTCTGGTGGTCGGTCGCCGCGACCGCACCCTCGGCGAGCCCGGAGCCGAGCAGCAGGAGCTGCGTCGACTCGCACTCCGGCTCGTAGCGGTACGGCTTGCCGAAGCGGCCGCGGACGTGCGGAGCGACGTTCTCGGCGGCGAGGGTGTCGGTCACGCCCGCTCGACTCGCACAGCGCTCACCTTGTACTCCGGCGTGCCGATGAGCGGATCGCCGACGTCGTGGGTCAGCCAGTTCACCTTCTGCTCGGCGAAGTGGAGTGCCATCCAGACGAGGCCGGGAAAGACGCGATCCGTGACGTGGACGCGCGCCTGCAAGTCTCCTCTGCGCGAGACGAGCCGCGCCCACTCTCCCTCGGCGAGTCCCAGGGCGGTGGCGTCGTCGGCCGAGATCTCGAAGAACGGATCCTCCTGCTTGTCCGTGATCCCGGACTCGCGCATGGTCATCGTCGCCGAGTTGTAGTGGTAGAGCGTGCGCCCGGTCGAGAGGACGAGCGGGTACTCGGAGTCCGGCTGCTCGATCGGCTCCTGGTACTCGACCGGGAAGAACTTGCCGCGACCCGGCGGGCGTGCCGGCGCCGGTGCGTGGAGGAACTGCGTTCCCGGGTGCCCCATCTCCGGCACGGGCCACTGCATGCCGTTCTCCTCGATGCGGTCGTAGCGCAGCCCGTACCAGGCCGGCGCGAGGTCGGCGAGCTCGTTCCAGACCGACTCGGCATCCGGGTACTCGGGCCAGTGCGCGCCGAGCGCCTTCGCCATCAGCAGCACGATGTCGAGATCGCCCCGCGCCTCGCCCGGCAGCGGCGCCGCCTTCCGGACGCGGCTGACGCGTCGCTCCGTGTTGGTGAACGTCCCGTCCTTCTCGGCGAAGCTCGAGGCGGGCAGCACGACGTCCGCGTACTTCGCGGTCATGTCGTTCAGGAAGATGTCCTGCGAGACCATGAAGTCGAGCTTGGCGATGCCCTCCTCGACGTGGTGGGCGTTGGGCTCCGTCTGCATCGGGTTCTCGCCGACGAGGTAGAGGGCGCGCACCCGGCCGTCGTGGAGGCCGCTGATCATCTGGTCGAGGCGGTACCCGGGCGTTTCCGGCACCTCGGCGCCCCACGCCTCGGAGAACTTGCGCCGAATCTCGGGATCGTCGACCCCCTGGTAGCCAGGGAGGTACATCGGGTTCGCGCCCGAGTCGTTGAGCCCCTGGACGTTGTTCTGCCCGCGGAGCGCGTTCAGGCCGGTCGACTCGTAGCCGAGGTGGCCCGTCATGAGGACGAGGTTGGAGAGCGACCAGATGTTGTCCACGCCGCAGGCGTGCTCCGTGATGCCCAGCGTGTAGAAGATCGCCGCGTGCCGCTCGGT